>JBBASH010000007.1:0-70541 GCA_040399305.1 Cyanobium sp. | reverse complement strand
AGACCTTCTACACCAAGAACATTCTCTTGAATGAAGGTCTGCGCGCCTGGATGGCCCCCGCCGACCAGCCTCACGAAAACTTCGTCTTCCCTGAAGAGGTTCTGCCCCGTGGAAACGCCCTTTAATTCTGGTCTTGTCTCCGTTGGGGGCAAAGACCTCGACTCAACCGGCTACGCCTGGTGGGCAGGCAATGCCCGCCTGATCAATCTCTCTGGTCGCCTCCTCGGCGCCCACGTGGCCCATGCAGGCCTGATGGTCTTCTGGGCCGGAGCGATGATGCTGTTCGAAGTGAGCCACTTCACCTTCGACAAGCCGATGTACGAGCAGGGCCTGATCCTGTTCCCCCACGTCGCCACCCTCGGATACGGAGTTGGTCCCGGCGGTGAGGTCACCTCCGTGTATCCCTTCTTCGTGGTGGGTGTGCTCCACCTGATCAGCTCGGCCGTGCTCGGCCTGGGTGGTCTTTATCACGCTCTCCGTGGCCCGGAGATTCTGGAGAACTATTCCGCCTTCTTCTCGCAAGACTGGCGCGATAAGAACCAGATGACCAACATCATCGGCTATCACCTCATTCTTCTTGGTGTGGGTGCCCTGCTGCTGGTGTTCAAGGCCATGTTCTTCGGCGGTGTCTACGACACCTGGGCCCCCGGTGGCGGTGATGTGCGACTCATCTCCAATCCCACTCTTGATCCCGGCGTGATCTTCGGATATCTCACCAAAGCTCCATTTGGTGGAGAAGGCTGGATCATCGGCGTGAACTCGATGGAGGACATCATCGGTGGCCACATCTGGGTCGGCTTGATCTGCATCTTCGGTGGGATCTGGCACGTCGTGACCAAGCCCTTCGGTTGGGTACGCCGGGCCTTCATCTGGAATGGTGAGGCCTACCTGAGCTACAGCCTCGGTGCCCTAAGCCTGATGAGCTTCGTGGCTTCGGCTTACATCTGGTTCAACAACACCGCCTATCCCTCTGAGTTTTACGGCCCCACCAACGCCGAATCCTCCCAGGCCCAGAGCTTCACCTTCCTGGTCCGTGACCAACGCCTCGGCGCCAACATCGGTTCTGCCATGGGCCCCACGGGTCTTGGCAAATACCTGATGCGCTCCCCCACCGGCGAGATCATCTTCGGTGGTGAAACGATGCGTTTCTGGGACTTCCGCGGCCCCTGGCTCGAGCCGCTGCGCGGTCCAAATGGCCTGAGCCTCGACAAGCTGCAGAACGACATCCAGCCCTGGCAGGTACGTCGTGCGGCTGAATACATGACCCACGCCCCGAACGCTTCACTGAATTCGGTCGGCGGCATCATCACTGAGCCCAACTCGGTGAACTTCGTGAACATCCGCCAGTGGTTGGCCGCGACCCAGTTCGTGCTTGCCTTCTTCTTCCTGGTGGGTCACCTCTGGCACGCTGGCCGCGCCCGCGCTGCAGCAGCTGGCTTTGAGAAGGGCATCGACCGTCAGGCCGAGCCCACCCTGGCCATGCCCGATCTTGATTGAGTTATTCTCCTGTTTTGAAACCCCTGCCAAGGCAGGGGTTTTTCTTTAGGTTTTCAGGACATAGTAACAGTATTTAAAAACTTCCGGTTTCATTAATCAACCTTTATTCTTGGGTGTCCCAACACGATTGAACTTACCAGAATCCTTCTGGCCCATTAAGGGAAACTCACTTTTGCCATGCTAAAATTTGTGTATTGCATTTCGAATATAGCTCAAACTTTTCTCGATCCACCCCATGCAGTTACTGCTAGACAAGCTTCGTTCTTTAAAACGCTTTCTACCAAAGCCATTATTCTACCTACTTTATGGCCAATATCCACTAGAAGCTTTTTGGCAGTCCCTGCCAACCGGATTACAGCATATGGCCGGATCGCTGGGGGGATGGTATTTGAGGAATTTTACGGGAAGACGCAGAAGCCATCGATTAATTCACAATGTTTGCCTGACGACTCCATTCAGAGCATCAATCTATCATTGGGCAGACTGGAGCATTAGCGAGCTAGGCTTCATTGGTAGGCTAAATAAGCAGCCAAAGATTGTTTTTGTACAAGCAATTCCAGCGCAGTGGAATGAATTCCTAGATTCTATTCTTCCCAGAATTGCCAAAACCACAAGTTTCATCTTGATCACCGGAGGTAGTGACAATACCATTCCCGACCAAGTTGATCAGCGCTTTCCTGGATATGCTTCGATTGGCCTAACCAAGCGACTGGAGGAGCTTCATGATGATTCAAGAATAATTGCATGGTATGTTCACAATTTGGATCGTCATTTACCTAAAATGATTCCCCTGCCTGTTGGCTACTGGGAGGGGAATGGCACTCCAATGTTCCGCAGATGTATTCAAGATGATCCTGGCACTGATTTAAGCCGTAGGCCATTGAAGGCTCTCTGCAATCATCGCATCCGAGGCGGCGCTCAGTGGGAGAAAAGAAAACTAGTCTCTGATCTTGCAGTCAGGAATTGGAGTGGGTTTGTCGACTGCATCGAAGATATACCAAAGACTCAGTATGCATCAAAAATTAGGAATTATTCGTTTGTGCTTTGCGTGCAAGGAGGAGGCCTTGACCCTTCACCAAAGGCTTGGGCTGCCATACTAAATGGCTGCATTCCAATCATCGAGTCTAGCCCAACAGCAGATGGATACATTGGACTACCTGTTGTAAGAATAGAACGCTGGGAGCCAGATTCACTGAATGCAGAGCGTCTTTTTGAGTGGCGAAAGGAATTGACGCCTTACTTTGAAGACCCTGAACTCAGGAGATCTATACTCGATAAGCTGTCCCTAGGCTACTGGCTTGACAAAATTCATAGTCACTTAGATTGACACAATATAACATTGGCTCTTTGCACACGGGTTCCCCCACCTGCATGGAGACTTTTGGCTCCTCTATATACATATCCCACCTAACCAGCGCCGCAGCAAGGGCAAGCTGAGCCCGATCACGTTGCTGTAGCAGCCATCGATCCGCTCCACCAGAAGGCCACCCCGACCCTCAAGCGCAAAACCGCCGGCACAGGCCAGAGGCTCCCCGGTGGCCACATAGGCGGTGATGGCGGCCAAATCAAGCGGTGCAAGTTGCACCCGCGTGGTGACGGTTTCCATCGACAGGGAGAAGGGGGCATCGATCGCTTTGCCCGATTCAAGGCGGGATCGCAGCAGGCAATGGCCCGTGTGGAGCTCGGCCCAGCAACCTGAGAGGCGTTGCCAGCGCTCGATCGCCTGCTGGCGATCCCGCGGTTTGCCGAAAACCTCGCCCTCAAAGCTCAGCAAGGAATCGCATGCCAGAAGGGCCCCGCAGGGGGTTCCGTCCTCGGCGAGAAGTCCGTTTCCAGCCACCTGCGCCACCGCCCTCGCCTTCGCTTCGGCCAGGCGCAGCACCAGACGTTTCGGATCGGAGTCCGTGATGGCCTCCTCATCCAGATCGCTCACCCGGATCCGATGGGGAATGGCGGCCTGCTCAAGCAGACGACGGCGGGCGGGCGAGGCGGAAGCCAGCAGGAGCACGGGTTAAAGCAGCAAAGAAAACAGCCCAAACCTGCCACAGGCTGGCAGGGCCTGGCATTCACAAATGAAGGGATTGCTCTACCGCCTCAGCCACCGTCGCTAACTTCCTACAAGGTGAGACAGCTCCGCCGATGAACCGATCTCCGAGCCCCTACCGGCGCAGGGCTCGTCCTCGACCTCTCCTGCTGGCCTTGGGGCTCTTCAGTGCCTCAGCGATCCCCATGGCTGCCCGTGCGGTTGACTTCCCCCGGTCTGGGGTGATCTGCGATGCCCCCCGCCAGGTCTGCTTCGACCGTCAGGGTCCCTCCATCGGCCTCACCCGCCTCTTTTACGGTCCTGGCGCCAGCAACCGACTGCTGGCGCAGCTCTCGGGGAGCCCTCCCCAGAGGGAGTTCCAGCTGAGCAGCGGCCAGCTCTGCGATATCAACCAGCAGCTCTGCTGGGATGGAGGCTGGCGACGAAGAAACGTGAACCCGCTGCTGAGCCGCCAGCTCTTCGGGCCGTCACCCACCACAGGCCCGGCCATCGGCACGGCTCCGTTCCCCCACGTGCCCCCCGCGGGGGAACGGCAGTGCCAGCTCATGCAACGCGGGCTGACCATGTTCAACGGACCCTGCCGGCTCTACCGCCAGAACGAGACCGTCTGGCAGTACTACGTGGTTCAGATGGACAACGGCAAGCTCTATCGCTTTCAGCGCCGGGCTAGCCAACTGGTGCTGAGCGACGCCACCGGCACCTGGCCTGTGTTCATCTCCGACCGGGGCAACGCCGTGCACTTCCGCTGGGCAAACCTGGTGCTGGATGTGAGCCGGCCGCGGCAGGCCCGCGGCGGTACCCCGGATGGGGTGATCCCCCCCACGCCGACACCCCGATCCACCGGGGAGAACGGCCAGGATCTGCTGGACACGATCTTCCCCTAAACCGCCCAGACGCCACCCCGCCTGCCGCCACCGAACCCTTTTCTGCGCTCCCCTTGGAATCGCCCCTGACCGTTCTCCCGCCCGTCGAAGACCGACTGGCCCTCGACCGCGCCACTGTGTCGCTGCGGTGCCTGCCCTTCCGGCGAGCCTTCTTCGAGGAACTGAAGAACCATGCAATCAGCAGCCAGGAACTCTGCCGGCGGCAGGACTGGGCACAACTGGTGTTCGCACCCTTCGGGCCTGAGCGGGCGGAGGCGCACTTCAACTGGCTGATTCGACTCGGGGTGCTGCGCCGGGAAGTGGATGGCCAGGGGCTGACCGAACGGGTGCGGCTGACCCCGCTTGGCCGGCAGGTGCTGGAACGGTGGCCCGGCGAGATTCCCCGGGCCGGCCTTCGCGAGAGGATCCAGGAGAATTTCCGGCGCCACCGGCCCCGTTTCTGAGCCCCGCCCTTGACCCGACCAGCCCCTGGCTCGCCGACTCCCCTGATGGTGCTGGGCACCAGCAGCGGGGCCGGTAAGTCGCTCATGAGCGCGGCCCTTTGCCGGGTGCTGCGACGCCACGGCGAGCGCCCCCTGCCCTTCAAGGGGCAGAACATGAGTCTTAATGCCTGGGTTGATGCCGACGGCGGCGAGATGGCCTACTCCCAAGCCCTGCAAGCCTGGGCCGCGGATCTGGAGCCGGTGGCGGCCATGAATCCCGTGTTGCTCAAACCCCAGGGGGACAGCACCAGCGAGGTGATTCACCTAGGCCGCTCCGTTGGCATCGCCCGGGCCGAGTTCTACTACCGCGACTGGTTTCGGCCGGGCTGGGCCGCAATCCGCACGGGATTGGACCGGCTGCAGGCCGCCCATCCGGGCGGCCGTCTGGTGCTCGAGGGGGCTGGCAGTCCGGTGGAAGTGAACCTGCAGCCCCGGGATCTCACCAATCTGCGGCTGGCCCAGTACCTGCGAGCCCGCTGCCTGCTGGTGGCGGATATCGAACGGGGTGGGGTCTTCGCTCAGATCGTGGGCACCCTGGCGCTGCTGCGGCCGGTGGAACGGCCCCTGATCCGCGGCATCCTGATCAACCGCTTTCGCGGACGATCCGAGCTGTTTGAGGAGGGGCGCCGCTGGCTGGAGCGGGAAACCGGCATTCCTGTGCTGGGGGTGATGCCCTGGCTGGAGGAGCTGTTTCCACCGGAGGATTCGCTGGATCTCCTGGAACGGCGTGGCGGCCGGCCCAACGGCGAGATCACCATTGCCGTACCCCGGCTGCCCTCCCTGAGCAACTTCTCAGATCTCGATCCCCTGGAGGCCGAGCCCAGTGTGCGGCTGCACTGGCTCCGGCCTGGCGAAGCGCTGGGGGATCCAGACGCGGTGGTGTTGGCGGGGAGCAAGCAAACGCTGCGGGATCTGGCCTGGCTCTGCGACACGGGCCTGGATCAGCAACTGAAGACCTACCTGGGGCGGGGAGGCACGCTCTTCGGGATCTGCGGCGGACTCCAGATGCTGGGCCGGGAATTGCTGGATCCTGAGGGTCTTGAAGGGGGTGAGGGAAGCCCACAGCCCCTGAGCAATGCCATGCGAGGGCTGGACCTTCTTCCCCTACAGACCAGTTTCGGTAGCAGCAAACAGCTCGCCCAGCGGCAGGTGGGGATGCGCTGGCCGCCAGGGCCAGCCCTTCAGCTGGAGGGCTTCGAACTGCACCATGGCCGTAGCCGCTGGCTGGCCGATGACGGCGCCGAGGCGGAGGCCCTGCTCAGCAATGACCAGGATCTGGGTTGGTGGCGTGCCACGCCCCAGGGTGGGGTGGTGGCGGGCACCTACCTGCATGGCATCTTCGAAAGCGGCGCCTGGCGGCGCCGCTGGTTAAACGAACTACGCCGTCGCCGGGGTCTCCAGGCCCTGCCAGAACTGAAGGAGAATCACGCCGACCAGAGGAATCGGCTGCTCGAGAGACTGGCCGACAGCTTCGAGCGCCACGTTGACCTCGAACCCCTGCTGCGCCGCGATGGCTGAATCCACGATCCCGATTCAGTGGCCCGATGGACGCTGCGACCAGGCCAGGGCAGGGGAGTCCTGGTTAGAAGCTGCCCAGCGCTGCCGACAGACGATCCCCACCGCCTGCCGGACCGGCAGCTGTGGCGCCTGTGAAATCGAGGTGAACGGCGTCGTGGTCCGGGCCTGCATCAGCACCGTGCCAGCCGTGGGCAATCGGGGGCTTCAGGTGCGCCGGGTGGAGGATCCCCATTGGTGAGCCTGCGGGAGATCAACACCCTCAGGAACGGGTGCGACGGGTGGAGCGCTCTCGGGGATGGAGCCCGCAGCGACGGGCAAGCCGGGCAAGGCCGCGGCGGAGCCGCTGGAGCGGGGGCATCAAAACCGCCTGGAAGCGCACGACCAGCCGCTGCCAGCGGAACTCCAGGTCCCAGAACAACAGCAGGGCCCGTTCGGGGCGCAGGTCGGCAGGGGTGAGGGAGAGGCCGGGATCGAATCCAAGCGCCGTAGCCAAAGAGCGGCTGTGCGACTCCCAGAAGGCTGACGCCTCATCGGCAAGATCTCGGCATGCCTGGGGAGCCAGCTCAAGGATTGCGGCGCCGGCATGAAACGCCTCGCACTCGATCACACCCGGACAACCCAAGATATCCGTGCCCGTTTCGCTAAGCACGAAGCACCCATTGAGGGGAGCCTGCCACATCCTTCCAGAGAGGGTGCGACCCCGCTGATACGGCCACATCAGGCCGAAGCAACAGGCCGAAGCCGCCAGGAGTTGGTTGGCCTGCCGATAGCTGAGGGGGCGAGCCCTCACTCCGGCGAGCTGCCAGTTGGCCCCGAAGGCCCGGACCACCCCGGCGCGGATCAGGGCGAGCAGGTCGCGCTGGTAGGCGTCATCGCCCATCCGCTTGAAGTTGGAGATGTGAACCGGCTGCTGCCGCTTGCCCGACCAGGAACGCATCCACAGGGCCGGGATCACGGGCAGATAGGCATCCACCCGGCTGACTCTCGATGAATCATCGGATGCGGCATGGGAGTCCTCCGCAGGATGGAAGGACGACGAGGCAAGGGCCACGACCGTGACGTGGGAAGCAGATGGATAACGGCGTTCCCAATCAACGGCGTATTCTTTAACGTAATCGTAAATATGGATCGGACCATGGAAATCCTTTAAATCGGAACCATTGTCACCACGCAGAACGACTAATAGGTTGGCTTGATCATCCGAAGCGCCTTTCAGACGCGCCGTTGGCGGAATCAGCCGATAACCCGCAGCCCTGTAAAAGGCACGGATATTGAGATAAACATCTTTATCGAGATAGTCACTAGAAATAATGCGACAGATCGGCCTGTCCATCGCTCACCAATCCTGATGTGATGATGAATTCATCGACATGCCACAGAAGCCTTCCCCGCGCAGAGAACAGGCGCGGCCTGAGCTGACTAACCTGAGAACCAGAATGCAAGCCATGCTTGCCAAGGAATCGCTTTCCACGGCAACTTTAGCAGTCAGGATTCACCGCTTCAGCCCGCGGGGTGATGGGCGGAGGCTGCTGGCCGCCGTTGCCCCTCGCGAGCCGACCTGGATGGTCGCCCAGCCAACCGGCTTCCGCAAGCCGCAGACGACCGCACCCGCCTGGAAGAACGTGTTAGCTTGCCGGCAGGTGATTGATCAGCATCCGTGGGTGACCCGTTCGATCCCGGTGCCATGGCCACTTACGACTACCTGATCGTTGGCTGCGGTTTGTACGGGGCCACCTTCGCCCGGCTGGCCAGCGATGCCGGCCTGCGATGCCTGGTGATCGACAAACGGCGCCACCTGGGCGGCAACTGCCATACGGAAAACAAGCACGGCATCAACGTGCACACCTATGGAGCCCATATCTTCCACACCAGCAACAAAGTTGTCTGGGATTTTGTGCACCGCTTCGCCGACTTCAACAATTACATCAATTCACCCAAGGCACTCTCGAACGGCCGTCTTTATTCACTGCCGTTCAACATGAATACATTTTACGAACTCTGGCAAGTTCAAACCCCTGAGCACGCCCGCGCGCGGATCGATGAGCAACGCTTCCGGGGAAAACCCTCCAACCTCGAAGAACAGGCTCTTTCCCTGGTGGGCTCCGATATCTACACCACCCTGATCCGGGATTACACCAAAAAGCAATGGGGGCGTCACCCCAGAGAACTACCGGCCTTCATCATCAAACGCCTACCGCTGCGCTTCACCTTCAATAATAACTACTTCAACGATCGCTACCAAGGGATACCGATTGGTGGCTACACCGCCATGTTTGAGCGCATGCTGACAGGGATCGAGGTGAGATTAAATACCGATTATTTTGAGAATCGCGATTTCTTTAACAGCCTTGCCCGCAAAGTGGTGTACACAGGCTGCATCGACGAGTTCTTTAATCACAGCTACGGCCAGCTAGAATATCGATCCCTGGACTTTGAACACGACATTCACGAACACGAGAACCATCAGGGCAACGCGGTGGTCAATTATTGCGATGACTCCGTTTCCTACACCCGAACAATCGAACACAAACACTTCGAAAACAGCCAATCCGACGTCACCGTAGTGACCCGCGAGTATCCGCAAGACTGCACATCAGAACGCATTCCTTATTACCCAGTCAACAGCGAAAACAACCAAAAAACCTATTCCCTCTACAAAGAAAGAGCCTCATCCATTCCTACACACATCTTCGGCGGCCGGCTTTCTGAATATAAATACATGGACATGCATGTGGTGATAGAAGCAGCCATGAATCGCTTCCGTAGCGAAAACAAGCAGGCTGCAGCAGGTCTTTTGCTGCAGTGATCCCGCCTTCTGTTCAGCTCTCGATCAAGCCGCCACCAAGCACCACTTCGCCGGCAT
This sequence comes from Cyanobium sp., assembly GCA_040399305.1. Lineage (GTDB taxonomy): Bacteria > Cyanobacteriota > Cyanobacteriia > PCC-6307 > Cyanobiaceae > Cyanobium. Next base: position 61,253 of record JBBASH010000007.1, on the reverse strand, counting down.
AAAATACGGCTGCCTGGCCAGGTGTGATCGAAAACTGCGGTGAAGTGAACTGCAGCTCAACCTTCCAGACGCCCCCCGCCGCCGCCTCAGCGGAGTTCCCCGGTTGGGGGATCAGCCAGGCCGTTTCAGGCTCGCTGCGGTAGCGCACCTGCACCTCCACCTCGAGCGGCTGCTCCGGAGGCGCCATCGAGACCCAGTTGACCGCCTGAACGAGGCATCCACTGCGGGCTGCCTCCTGTCGCGGAGCCACCACCACCCGGTTGAAGGCGGCATCGAGGCGTACGACATGCAGAGGTTCCCTCCAGGCCACCCCCAGTCCGCGCCGCTGGCCAATGGTGAAATGCTCGATGCCATCGTGCTGGCCGACCACCGTTCCGTCCTGCAGAACGATCTCGCCCTGACGCGGCGGCAAATAGGCATCGAGGAACGCCTTCATCGATCCGTGGTGATCCGCTAGGCAAAGATCCTGGCTCTCGGGCTTGGCGGCGGTCCGCAGACCGAAACGCTGTGCCTCCTGGCGCGTTTCGCTCTTGCACATCTCACCGAGGGGAAACACCAGATCCCCCAGCACCTCCTGGGGCAGGTCGTAGAGGAAGTAGCTCTGGTCCTTCAGGGCATCAAGCCCCCGCAGCAACTGATGCCGGCCACGCCCATCGCCGGGCACCGGCAGCGACTCACCAGCTCCGGCATGGCGGACCCGGGCGTAATGGCCGGTGGCGAGCCGGCCGATCTGACGCTCGGAGCGAGACCAAGCCAGCATCGGGCCGAACTTGACCTCCCGATTGCAGCGGGAACAGGGCAGGGGGGTGACGCCGCGGCCATAGCCATCCACCAGGAAATCCACGATCTGGCGCTGGAAGTGCTCGCGGAAATCCACCACATGGTGGGGAACCCCCAGCTGCTCACAGATGGCGGCCGCATCCACCAGACCTTCGGCACAGCAGGCCCCCTTGCCGCTCATCAGCCACAGGGTGAGCCCCTCCACCTGCCAGCCAGCCTCCACCAGCAGGGCGGCCGTGAGGGAACTGTCGACCCCGCCGGAGAGGCCCACCACCACCCGGTGCTCCCCGGGCCAGGCCCGCAACCGCTCCAGGCTCGCCGCACCGGCGGGGGTGGCGGCCATGCCATGGGCGTGGGGATCGGAAACGGCGAAGCTCACCGGCAGGAGAGAGAAAGAACGGAACGGTGGCTGGTGGCCATGCCTTTCCCTACCCATCATGGAAGCCTGTTGCCCCGGGTTGCCGTGTCACCCAGGCCCGATCCATCGCGATGCTGGCCCCGCCGCGATGCCGACCATCTGCTGGTGAGCGCTCAGCAGATGGCTGCGCTGGAAGCCGAGCTGTTCGCCAGCGGGCTGCCGGTGGAGGCCTTGATGGAAAAGGCAGCGCTGGCCGTGAGCCGGCGTCTTCTGGCCCTGCGGGATCGGGGCGGAGCCGGGCGGATCCCGGTGGAGGGTGTGGTGGTGCTGGTGGGGCCGGGCCACAACGGCGGCGATGGACTCGTGGTGGCACGGGAACTCCACCTGGCCAGGATCCCGGTGCGGCTGTGGAGCCCCTTCGAGCGCCGCAAGCCCCTCACCGACCAGCACTGGAGACATGCCCGCTGGCTGGGCATTCCGGTGCTGGTGGAGCCGCCCCCGGCGGAGGGGACCGAACTCTGGATCGATGCCCTCTTCGGCAATGGCCAGACCCGGGCGCCCGGCCCGGAGATCGAGGCCCTGCTGGAGGCACGAAACGGCGCCTCCCGAGGGCTGGTGGCGATCGACGTGCCCAGCGGACTCTGCAGCGACAGCGGCGCCCTGCTGGGAAGAACGGCAGCCCGTGCCGACCTCACTCTCTGCATCGGACTGTGGAAACGGGGTCTGGTGCAGGACCGGGCCCTGCGCTGGGTCGGACAGCTGGAACGGGTGGATCTGGGGCTGCCCCGGAGGTTGTTGGAGCAGCTTCCGGCGGACCAACCCCTGGGCCTGGGGGGGCCGACGGCTGATCCGGCGAACGATGCCCAAGGGGACGGATGGGTAGCCCCAAGACCGGCTCCGGATCCAGCGGCCGGAAAATACGAGCGAGGCCGCCTGCTGGTGATCGCCGGCAGTGCCCGCTATCGGGGGGCTGGCCACCTGGCCCTGGCTGGCGCCAGCGCCTCGGGCTGCAGCAGCCTCCGGGCAGCGCTGCCGCCAGGCATGGGCGAGGCCCTGTGGATGGTGCACCCCCATGTGGTGCTTGAGGAGCCTCCCCTGGGCCCCTCCCATTTCGAGCGGCTCGACGCGGTGCTGGTGGGGCCAGGACTGGGCCCGAGGCCTGAAGCACAACAGCCTGGCAGCGATCAGCCGCTCACCGAGCCGTGGTGGGATCCCCTGCAGCACTTCGCCGGCCTCCTCGTGCTCGATGCCGACGGACTCAACCGCATCACCCCCGCCTGGCTCAGCCAGCGCCAGGGACCCACCTGGATCACCCCCCACGGCGGCGAATTCGGCCGCCTCTTCCCCGATCTGGCCGGAACCCCTCCCCTGGAAGCGGCCGCAGAAGCCTCTCGCCGCACCGGGGTGAGCGTGCTGCTCAAGGGTGCCCGCAGCGTGATCGCCACCCCCGATGGCCGGCGCTGGCAGCTGCTGCGAGCCTGCGGAGCGGCGGCCCGGGCCGGGCTGGGGGATGTGCTGGCCGGCTACGCCGCAGGCCTGGGGTCAAGGGCCTCAGCCTGCGGCTCTCTTGATGGGGCGCTGCTGGCCGTGGCAGCCCTGGACCACACCCTGGCGGGCTGCCGCTGCACGGAACGCCACGGCCCCGGCGGAGCCACACCGCAGGCGATTGCCGCCACCCTCGGCCTGGGCGCCCCAGGCGAGCGGGCCGAGCCAAACGGAAGACAAACTGTGATTTGCCCCACAAATCCCGGCTGATTCCCAGCGATAGACTACAAAACGGGCCGAAAAAACGGATATTCCGACAAGATCTCCTCAACGTGTTGAATCGCGAACCAAAGCTGAAGCCATGCTTAAAAAGGGCCTGATAGCCTTGGTTGAGACTGATAGTCAGTCCACTTTCTCGTATTCCATGAGCGCCTCCACCGTCAGCAGCAACGACGGCTCTGGCCGAAGAGGTAACGACTCGATGACCTGGTACCTGACCTCGATCGGTCGGGAACCGCTGCTGACTCCAGCCGAGGAAATCGAACTGGGCAATCAGGTGCAGACCATGATGCGGCTGGTGGAAGAGAAACGCGACGACTATTCGATCCATGAGCGCAAGATCATCAAGATCGGACGCCGCTCGAAGGAACGGATGATGCGGGCCAACCTCAGGCTCGTGGTGAGTGTCGCCAAGAAATACCAGGGGAAGGGGCTGGAGCTCCTTGACCTGATTCAGGAAGGATCCCTCGGCCTGGAGAGGGCGGTGGAGAAATTTGATCCCACCAGGGGCTACAAGTTCTCGACCTATGCCTTCTGGTGGATCCGCCAGAGCATGACCCGGGCGATCGCCTGCCAATCGCGAACAATCCGTTTGCCCGTGCATCTGAGCGAGCGGCTTGGCACCATCCGCAAAGTGAGCCTGGAACTGGCCCACAAACTTGGGGCCATGCCCAGTCGCCAAGAAATCGCCGAAGCGATCTCCATGCCCATCGAAGAGCTGGACTCCCTGTTGCGCCAGTCCCTCACCACCTCCAGCCTGGATGCTCCGATCAACGCCGACGAAGGCCGCAGCTACCTCGGCGACCTGATCGCCGATGGAAGTGGTGAGGAACCCCTCGACCAAGTGGAGCGAGGAATTCACCAGGAGCAGCTCGGCCGTTGGCTGGGCCACCTCAATGAACAGGAACGCGAAGTGCTGGCACTACGTTTCGGTCTCGATGGGCTAGAACGCCACACCCTGGCCGAAATCGGCCGCAAACTGGAGGTTTCCCGGGAACGGGTACGGCAGGTGGAGCTCAAGGCCCTGCGCAAGTTGCGGAATCTGACCCGTCGGCTCCCGACGGGACTCTGATTCCAGCGATCGGCGGGAGGCCGAAGGATCAGTCTTCCGCCCAGATGTAACGGGTGAGTTCGGAACCATCGGGCTCGGGAGCGGCGAGGGCAAACTCCACGCAATCTGTGATCTCGGCATCCACCTCCCGTTCGATCTCCTTGAGTTCGCTTTCGCTGGCCAATCCCGCGGTGATCAGATCGGCCGCCAGCCGCTTGATGGGGTCACGCTGGGCCCAAAACTCCTTCTCGGCGGCGGCCCGGAGCTCATCGGGATCGGCCAGTGAATGGCCTCGGAAGCGGTAGGTGAGGCATTCCAGCAAGGTGGGACCCTCGCCGGCCCGGGCCCGCTCGATCGCCCGTTGGGCGGCGGCCCGCACCGCGAGCACATCCATGCCATCCACCTCCTCACCGGCCATGCCGAAGGAGGCCGCCTTGCGCCAGATCTCCGGATCGCTGGTGGCACGGTTGTGATCCATGCCAATCGCCCAACGGTTGTTCTCCACCACGAACAGGATCGGCAGTTTCCAGAGCGACGCCATGTTGAGGCACTCGAAGAACTGACCCACATTGCAGGTGCCATCTCCGAAGAAGGCGGCCGTCACCGCATCGCTGTCGGCCTGACCGAGGGCATCCCGCTTGTAGCGGCTGGTGAAGGCGGCCCCAAGGGCCACGGGGATGCCCTCACCGATGAAGGCGTAACCGCCGAGCAGATGGTGCTCCTTAGAAAAGAGGTGCATGGAGCCGCCACGGCCCTTGCTGCAGCCGGTCTCCTTACCGAACAGCTCACTCATTACCTCCCGAGCCGGCACACCGCAGCTGAGGGCATGCACGTGGTCGCGGTAGGTGCTGCAGAACCAGTCGTGCTGAAGGCGCATCGCCTTAATCACTCCGGTGCTCACGGCCTCCTGGCCGTTATAGAGATGCACGAAGCCGAACATCTTGCCCCGGTAGTACATCTCGGCACACTTGTCCTCGAAGCGGCGACCCAGGGTCATGTCCCGGTAGAGGAGGAGGCCCTCCTGGCGGTTCACGACAGCCCGCTCTGCTGGATAGAGCGCCTGGTGCCGTTCGGCATGGCTGCCGGCGGCGGCGGGAACGGAATTCGCGGTGCCCGGGGTCGGGGCAGCGCCCTGGGCGGCCAGGGCAGCCGTCAGTTCCTGGGTCATGGCCGTCGGCGGTACGGGTCGTGATGCCGACTGTACGGGGTCCATCACCGCAAGACGGTCAAAACCGCTGCCGCTGACTACAGTCCTGAGCCGAGAGCAACGATGGGGTTGGATCTGCCGCTCGACCACTTCAGGCTGCTGGGCGTCAGCCCAGCCACCGATGCCCAGACCGTGCTCCGCACCCTCCAGCTGCGCCTCGACCGGGCACCGCAGCAGGGCTACACCGAGGAGACCCTGAGGGCCAGAGCTGACCTGCTCCGGGCCAGCGCCGATCTCCTGAGCGACGCCGAGAGAAGGTCCGGCTATGAGGCCGATCTCACCGCCCTTTCGGACGCCCCGGAAGCCTTGATGCCCGCCTTGGAGATTCCCTCCAGCCGGGAGGTGGCTGGATTGTTGCTCCTGCTGGAGGCCGGCCAGCCCCTGGATGTGCTGACCCTGGCCAGCCGCTGCCTGCAGCCCCCCCAGGCCCCGGCCCTCGGCAGCAGTCGCGAGGCCGACCTCACCCTTTTGGCCGGGGAGGCCGCCCTGGCGGCCGCCGAGGACTACCGCCGGGAACGCCATTACGAGATGGCCGCCCGGACCCTCCAGCAGGGTCTCCAGCTCCTGCAACGCATGGGACAGCTGCCGGAGCTCCGGGACCGGATCCAGACGGAACTGGAGGCCCTGGCCCCCTTCCGAGTGCTCGATCTGCTCAGCCGTGATCCCTCGGCCAGCCGCGAACGGGAAGAGGGACTCAGCCTGCTGGAGCAGCTGGTGCAGCGTCGCGGCGGTCTGGAGGGGAACGCCGATGAAGGCTTCGCTTCGGAGGATTTCCAGACGTTCTTCAAACAGATCCGCACCTTTCTCACCGTCCAGGAACAGATCGATCTGTTCGACCGCTGGTCAAGTCAGGGATCTGGCGCCGCCGATTTCCTGTCCAGCATCGCCCTCACGGCATCTGGCTTCGCCCAGCGCAAACCCGAAAGGATCGCGGCTGCCCGGGCGCGGCTTCTGGCTAGCGGGCGGGATGGAGTGGAACCGCTGCTCGCGAACCTGGATCTGCTTCTCGGCGATGTGAATGGGGCCCTGAAGCGCTTCGAGCGCGGCGCCGGTGGCGAGCTCGCCGCCTGGGCAGCCCGCCAGAGTGCCGACCCCCTCGGTCGGCTGTGCGCCTGGTGCCGGGATTGGCTGACCCGGGATGTACTGCCGGGCTATCGCGACCTGGACGCCGATCCAGATCTCGAGGCCTTTTTCAGTGACCGCGATGTCATGGCCTGGGTCGAGCGGGAGGACCGCCTTCGGGGCCGCAGTTTCACGCCCTCCCTATCCCCGGGCTCGCCCATCGGCCTGGGAGGGGAAGGCCAGGCAGGCGAAGCGCTGCTGGTGCCGATCGAGCCGGCCGCTGGCTTCGGTGTGTTCGGCCAGCCCCTCGAAGAACTGGATCTGCAAGCCCAATCCCAAGAGGAATGGCCACGTTCCGGCCGCAGGTCAGGGGGGCTCGGCAGTGAACGGCGCCAACGCCGCTCCCACACCGATGGCATGGGTGGCGACGGGGAGATACCCCTTGGATGGGGGATCGAGGGCCTCCGGCATGCCCTGGCCACAGGCGCCCTCTCCCGCCTGAGCCCCATCGCGGCTATCGCCGGGCTGGGGATGGCCCTGGTGGTCGGGAGCTGGCTGCTGCAACCCCGTCCACCCCAGCCAACGGCCCGGATCACGCGCCAGGCGCCCGGCCCAACCCCAGCCCCGGCGCCGCTGCCACCACCACCGACCCCGGTGGCGCCTTCACCGGCAGCAGCCACCCCGGCCTCGAAGCAGCCCAGCGCAGCCTCAACCGCTGTCCCCCTCACCGCCAGCGAACCGGATGAAGCGCAGATGCGCGCCCTGCTCGAGAGCTGGCTGCAGGCCAAGACCGCCGTCATGGCCGGCGGCGACATCCCAGTCAGCCTGGATCGGATCGCCCGGGAAGGGCCCCGCCAGCGGCTGGAGGCCGATCGCCAGCGGGACCGAAATCTCGGCCAGGTCCAGGCCATCGAGGCCCGGATCAACAAGCTCACGATCCAGGAGCGCAGCCCCCAACGGATCGCCGTGGTCGCCGATCTCGACTACAGCGACAGCACCCGTCGCGGCGAACGGGAGGTGAACCACACCAAGACCACCACCCTGCGCAATGTTTATGTATTTGGACGGGACGGCGATGCCTGGCGCCTAGCGGCGTCCGGTCCGGCCCGCTGAACGCCGATCCACCCTCCCAGTCTGCAGAGCATGTTTGACGAGCTATCCCAACGGTTTGAGGACGCGGTCAAGGGGCTGAGGGGCCAGGCCACGATCTCCGAATCGAACGTAGACGGAGCCCTCAAGGAGGTGCGCCGCGCCCTGCTGGAGGCAGATGTGAGCCTGCCGGTGGTCAAGGACTTCGTGGAGGAGGTGCGGCGCAAGGCGATCGGAGCCGAGGTGGTTCGGGGCGTTAGCCCCGACCAGAAGTTCATCCAGCTGGTGCACGAGCAGCTGGTGGAGACCATGGGCGGCGCCAATGCCCCGCTGGCGGCAGCCGGCAAGACCGGTGAACCCAGCGTGATCCTGATGGCCGGCCTGCAGGGCGCCGGCAAGACGACCGCCACCGCCAAGCTCGGCCTCCACCTGAAGGAACAGGGCCGCAGGGCTCTGCTGGTGGGAGCGGATGTCTACCGGCCGGCCGCGATCGAACAGCTGCGCACCCTGGGGGGCCAGATCGGGGTGGAGGTGTTCAGCCTGGGCACCGAGGCCACCCCCGAGGCCATCGCCGCCGCTGGGATTGAACGGGCCAAGGCCGAGGGCTTCGACACCGTGCTGGTGGACACCGCCGGCCGACTCCAGATCGACCCGGCGATGATGGAGGAGATGGTGCGGATCCGCGAGGCCTGCCAGCCCGATGAGGTGCTGCTGGTGGTGGATTCGATGATCGGCCAGGAGGCCGCCGACCTCACGCGGGCCTTCCATGAACAGGTGGGGATCACTGGGGCGGTGCTCACCAAGCTGGATGGTGATTCCAGGGGCGGCGCCGCCCTCTCGATCCGCAAGGTGAGCGGCGCGCCAATCAAGTTCATCGGCACCGGCGAGAAGGTGGAGGCCCTCCAGCCCTTCCACCCGGAACGCATGGCCAGCCGCATCCTTGGCATGGGCGATGTGCTCACCCTTGTGGAGAAGGCCACCAAGGAGGTGGAGCTGGCCGATGTGGCGAAGATGCAGCAGAAGCTGCAGGAGGCCAGTTTCGATTTTTCCGACTTCCTCCAGCAGATGCGGCTGATCAAGCGCATGGGCTCGCTGGGGGGGTTGATGAAGATGATCCCCGGCATGAACAAGATCGATGACGGCATGCTCAAGCAAGGCGAGCAGCAGCTCAAGAAGATCGAGGCCATGATCGGCTCGATGACCGAAGCCGAACGTCGCCAACCTGAGCTGCTGGCTTCCCAGCCCTCCCGCCGGCGCCGCATCGCCACCGGCAGCGGCCACGCGCCGGCGGATGTGGACAAGGTGCTGGCCGACTTTCAGAAGATGCGGGGCTTCATGCAGCAGATGACCCGCGGTGGAGGCATGCCGGGGATACCCGGCATGGGGGGAGGATTTCCAGGCATGGGCGGGGGGGGCCCCGGCATGGGCGGCTTCCCCGGCATAGGGGGGATGCCGGGTGGCGCCGGGGCCGGCCGGGGCAGCGGTGGTGGCACCCCGCGCAAGGCACCGAAACCTGCCAAGAAACGCAAGGGCTTCGGAGAGGTGTAAGGCCCTCGAGGGGGTAAGCTCTTCGTTTGGACACCATTCGGCAAGGCCACGATGATCAAGCTCCGCCTGAAGCGGTTCGGTAAGAAGCGGGAAGCGAGTTTCCGCCTCGTGGCCACCAACAGCACCTCCCGCCGGGACGGTCGTCCCCTTGAGGAGCTGGGCTTCTACAACCCCCGCACCAAGGAAACTCGCCTCGATGCCGAGGCGATCCGTACCCGCCTCGATCAGGGTGCACAACCCACCGACAGCGTGCGTTCCCTGCTCGAGAAGGGCGGGCTGCTCACCAAGACGGTGCGTCCCGCTGAAGTCGTTGGCAAGCTGAAGCAGGCCGCCGCCCGCGAAGCCGCGGCTGCGGCAGCCAAACAGGCCGAAGTGGAAGCCAAGGCCAAGGCCGAGGCTGAAGCTGCTGCAGCCGCCGCTGCTGAAGTTGAAGCCGCTGCAGCCGCAGCAGCTACTGCTGAAGCCGCTGCAGCTACCCCCTCGGCCACAGAAGACGAGGCCTGAAGCCAGCCGCCGCCATCCTCCCCCTCCCCTCAATCGAGGCGGCCCTGTCCCTGGCGGGATCCGGGGAGGTCAATCTTCGCCACCTTGAAGCGCTCACCGGCAGCCGACTTGTGCTGCGGGGAACCGATCTCCATCTCGATGGAGGCAGCGGCTGTGTCGAGCGGGTCACCCGGCTGATCGAGCTCCTGCGCCCCCTCTGGCAAGGGGGAGAGATGGTGGCTCCTGCGGATGTGAACAACGCCCTGCATGCCCTGAATACCGGACAGACCGAGGCGCACGCCCAGCAAACCGCCACCGTGCTGGCCACCCAGGTGAATGGCCGCCTGTTGAGGCCCCGCACCCTTCGGCAGAAGGCCTTCGTGGAGGCGATTGAGCGTCACCCCCTCACCCTGGCCGTCGGTCCGGCTGGCACGGGGAAGACCTTCCTCGCCACAGTGCAGGCGGTACGCCACCTCCAGGAGCGCCAGGTGGAGAGGATCGTGTTGACGCGACCCGCGGTGGAAGCCGGCGAACGACTGGGCTTCTTGCCGGGTGATCTCCAGCAGAAGGTGGATCCCTACCTTCGCCCCCTCTACGACGCCCTTCACCTGCTCCTAGGCCAGGAGCGCACCACCGGGCTGATCGAAAAGGGAGTGATCGAGATCGCTCCGCTGGCCTACATGCGGGGTCGGACCCTGGCGGATGCCTTCGTGATCGTGGATGAAGCTCAGAACACCAGCTGTGCCCAGATGCGCATGGTGCTCACCCGCCTGGGGGAAAACGCAAAGATGGTAGTGACCGGAGACATCACCCAGATCGACCTACCTCCGGGCCAGATCAGTGGGCTCGTGGAGGCTGCCGAGGTGCTGGAAGGGGTGGAGGGGGTGGCCCTCTGCCGCTTCGCCGATGCTGATGTGGTGCGCCACCCTCTCGTGCAGCGGTTGGTGCAGGCCTACGCGCGTCGCGATGGAACGGCGACCACAACGGCGACACGGCAGGGGATCGGCCGAACGACGCGTCCGTCGGGCCGATCCGATCGATAGGGAGATCCGAACGTCTCCAAGGGCGAAAAAACCGCAGTCATCCGACCAGGACTGGCAGGATGTGGTGAGTTCGATTCCTTGCCGCCATGCCGGCCAGCAGCAATTTCCAACAGGCCATCCGGGAGGCCAACGTCAGCGGCCTAGTGGGCCCCAATGTGGTGAATCGCGCCCTTCCCTACGTGGGAGGCGGCATGGTGCTCACGGCGGCAGGTGTGCTGGGCGGGCTGGGCCTGATGGCCAGCAATGCGGCCCTGTTCATGCCCCTTTTCTGGGTGGCCCTGATCGGGAACTTCATTCTGTTCTTTGTGGCCCAGAACGTGGCCAACAAAGCAGAGAACTCCACCGCCCTGCCCCTTCTCGCCGCCTACAGCCTGCTCACCGGTTTCACCCTCAGTGGCCTGGTGAGCTATGCCCTCAGCAGTGCCGGCGTGGGCGCCGTCGGAACGGCGGCCCTGGCAACAGGTATCACCTTCATTGCCGCCTCGGTGATGGGACGCCGCATGAGCGACAGCGTGGGCCAAGCCCTCACCGGGGCTGTAGGCCTGGGAGTTCTCGGTCTGATCGTGGCGATGCTGGTACAGGTCGTTGGCAGCATCTTTGCTCCCGCAATCTTCTCCGGCGGAACCTTTGAACTCCTGATCGCCGGCTTCGGCACAATCCTGTTCGTGGGGGCGGCTTTCGTTGACTTCTACACGATGCCACGGACATATAACGACAATCAGTATCTTGCCGGCGCCCTCGGCATGTATCTCACCTATATCAATCTCTTCGTCTTTGTTCTGCGACTCATCATCGCGCTCCAGGGCGGCGGTCGTCGCGACTGAACAGGCCCCATGACCCCGTGTTGTGAGCCAGGCACCCTGCATCTCACGGCTTCAGCCAACACCCATTGCGGGGGCCATGCTTAAATGGCCTCACCCCAGTCCCTTTTAAGATGGGAACTTATCCAGCAGCATTCATGCTTCGGGATGAGGCAAGCTCCATTCGCAACTGCCTAGCGTCCCTCCCATAGAGGGCCGTTGGGCATTTTGTCTGTGTGCTGATTGGCAACCCAGCCTTAGCAGGCAATCTTAAAACCGACCCATCTCAATCCATCCAGCGAGAGCCGACCTCCACTCCATGGCCAAGACCGCATTGATCACCGGCATCACCGGGCAAGATGGCAGCTATCTCACCGAATTGCTCCTCGAGAAGGGCTACGTGGTGCACGGGATCAAACGGCGGGCAAGCAGCTTCAACACCGATCGAATTGATCACCTCTACCAAGATCCCCACGAACAGGATCCTCGACTGGTGCTCCATTATGGAGACCTAACCGATTCCACCAACCTGATTCGGATTATCCAGCAAGTACAGCCGGATGAAATCTATAATTTAGGCGCCCAAAGCCATGTTGCCGTGAGCTTTGAAAGCCCTGAGTATACGGCCAACTCCGACGCCCTCGGCACCCTCAGAATTCTGGAGGCCGTGCGAATTTTAGGCCTAATAGACAAAACCAAAATATACCAAGCCTCCACTTCGGAGCTCTATGGATTAGTGCAGGAAGTACCACAGAAAGAGTCGACGCCATTCTACCCTAGAAGCCCCTATGGCGTCGCCAAACTTTATGCCTACTGGATTACGGTCAACTATCGCGAATCCTACGGGATGTATGCCTGCAACGGGATTTTGTTCAACCACGAAAGTCCCCGCCGCGGTGAAACCTTTGTCACCCGCAAGATCACGCGGGGCCTCGCCCGCATTAACGCTGGCCTGGAGCAATGCCTTTACATGGGCAACCTGGATTCCCTGAGGGACTGGGGCCATGCCCGTGACTATGTCGAGATGCAGTGGCGCATGCTTCAGCAGGATAAACCAGAAGATTTCGTGATCGCCACAGGGCGGCAGGAAACGGTACGTCGCTTTATCGAATTAACCGCGGCCGTGTTGGGCTGGGGAGGCATCCAGTGGAGCGGTGAAGGGGTTAACGAAACCGGATGTCGCGCCGACACAGGCGCCATGGTGGTGAGGATCGATCAGCGTTATTTCCGACCAGCCGAAGTGGAAACCCTTCTCGGCGATCCAACCCGCGCCAGGGAAAGACTGGGCTGGACCCCAACCACCACACTCGAGGAACTGGTGCAGGAGATGGTGCAGGCCGACCGCGAGGAAGCAGCGAAGGAAGCGTTGCTGCTGCGAGAGGGATTCAAGGTGGTGGGATCGATGGAAAATCCTCCCCAGGTCAGCGTTGTTGTTCAACCATGACAGGAATGATTGATCACGGCGACCGAATCTTCGTGGCCGGCCACCGTGGCATGGCCGGATCCGCCATTGTGAGGCGCCTCAACGAGGCGGGTTACTCCCATCTGCTCACCGTTACCCATGATGAACTCGATCTTCGTGATTCGGGAGCAACGGCAGCCTGGATGCAGAGCCAACGACCCGATGTGGTTGTGCTGGCAGCTGCCAAGGTTGGGGGCATTCAAGCCAACGCTACTTACCCAGCCGATTTTCTACTGGACAACCTGAAGATCCAAAACAATGTGATCGAAAGCGCCTGGCGCTTCGGGGTCAAAAGATTGTTATTTTTGGGCAGTAGCTGCATCTATCCCAAGTTCGCGCCCCAACCGATTGAGGAGGAATCCCTCTTGACCGGAGCCCTGGAGCCCACCAACGAATGGTATGCAATCGCCAAGATCACCGGCATTCAGTTGTGTCGTGCCCTTAAACAGCAATATGGCTTCGATGCGATCAGCCTGATGCCCACCAATCTCTATGGTCCGGGCGATAATTATCATCCCACCAACAGTCATGTGTTGCCGGCGTTGATCCGCCGCTTTCACGAAGCGGCCCGCGATGGCCTTGCCTCGGTGACCTGCTGGGGAACCGGGGCTCCTCGCCGGGAATTTCTCCATGTGGATGATCTGGCCGCCGCCGCCGTGTTCTGCCTAGAACACTGGCAACCCGCCACTGACGAGCTCCAATTCCTTAACGTGGGAACGGGCACCGATCTTCCCATCCGAGACCTAGCCGGCTTGGTGGCCGATGCTGTGGGCTTCCGGGGCAGCCTGGAGTGGGATGCCTCGAAGCCCGATGGAACTCCGCGTAAACTCCTGGATGTGGGCCGGCTCAAGGCTTTGGGCTGGTCCGCCACGATTTCCCTGGAGGAAGGTTTGCGGGCCACGGTCAACGACTACGTTCAGCTTCAGTTCAGTGGTCAGGAGATGCGGCTGTGAGAGTTCTTGTCACCGGTGGGGCGGGCTACATCGGCAGCCATGCGGTCCGCGCCCTCAGCCGCTCCGGCCACCAACCGCTGGTGCTCGACAACCTGGTGTACGGCCACGCCGACATCGTGCAGCAGGCCCTGGGGGTTCCCCTGATCAATGGCCAAGTGGGTGACCGCCAGATGATCGAACCGCTGCTGCGGGGCCAGCATCCCGAGTTGGTCGGCACCCCCTTCGAAGGAAAGCCGATCGAAGCGGTTCTTCACTTTGCGGCCTACGCCTACGTGGGTGAATCGGTGAGTGATCCCGCCAAGTACTACCGCAACAATCTGGGAGACACCCTCACCCTGCTGGAAGCGCTGGTGGCAGGGGAACAGCCCATCCCGATCGTCTTTTCCTCCACCTGCGCCACCTACGGACCGCCTCAGGCGATCCCGATGACGGAGGAGCACCCCCAAGCCCCGATCAATCCCTACGGCCGCAGCAAGTGGATGGTGGAGCATCTGCTGCGCGATTTCAGCCGAGCCTACGGATTACCCTGCGTGATCTTCCGCTACTTCAATGCGGCCGGTGCTGATCCCGACGGTGACCTCGGCGAGGACCACGACCCCGAGACCCACCTGATTCCCAGGGTGCTGGACGTGATGAGCGGCCGCGAACCCTACCTGCAGATCTTCGGCGATGATTACCCGACGCCCGATGGAACCTGCATTCGTGACTACATCCATGTCAGCGATCTGGCCGATGCCCACGTTCTCGGACTTGAGCGGCTCCTGCGGCTAAGGGAACGGCAGGAAGCCCAGCGGGAACCGCTGATCTACAACCTCGGCAACGGCACGGGCTATTCCGTACAAGAGGTGATTGAAGCCGCCAAGGCCGTGACCGGCAGGGGTTTGCTGGCCCACGTAGCCCGACGCCGGGAGGGTGATCCTGCCCAACTCGTGGCCAGTGCCACCCGGGCCCGCGAGGAACTGGGGTGGCGTCCCCGCTATCCCGATCTGAACACGATCATCGAGCACGCCTGGAGCTGGCACCAGCGGCGCCATTTCCCCTAAGCAGCGGGCCCCGACGATTCGGCCAAGGCCGGGCCAGAGGTTCGCCGATGAACACACCCTGGCCCGGCATGGCGACACTGCGCCAGTAGGCCTCGATCAGGGTGTCGCCACGCCGGTAATAGCTCAGCAGCAGGCCAGGATCGGGGAACTTGGCCGGAAAATTGCAGGGCTCCACCACGGTGCCATAGCTCGCGGTGGCCCCCGCCTCCAGCCACCGCAACGCACTCATCTGGGGGCTGTCGGTGAGCTGCCCTCCGAGCGAGGTGAGATGGTCGGCGACAGCACCCGGCAGGAAGCGGTTGGTGTTGATCGCCGGCACGGAGGCCAGACCCGTGAAGTAGCCCAGCACATTGGATGCCCCTTCCAGCGCATCCTGCTGCAGCAAGTGGACCCGGAGGTCCGGTCGGCCGAGCTGGACGGCCCGCTCGTATTCCGGCAGCCGGGTATTGCGCTTGTAATCACTGGTGCTCAACAGATAGAAGTTTCCCTGCGGCGCCGATCCATCGGCGAGGGCGCCTCGATCAATCAGAGCGCGGCCTGCTGCTTCATTGCTGGCGGCCAACAACATGGAGGGTCGGATGCGCAGGGAATCCCAGGGCCGGGTCACTTCCCCCCTGGCGTAATAAGGGCTGATCCTGGTGACATGGCAACCATCGGCGCACCAAGCGGGGTGGAGACCCAGGCTGAAGGCACTGGTGATCGACTGGCACCCGACGCGATAGGGCGCGGCCCAGGCCAGCGCATACAGCTGCACCCGGGATGGGGTGTCGCGCAGCAACTGGCGCCGGATCGCCAGAAAACGACCTGGATCCAGGCTGGCCCGATGGGGGGGGAAACGCACCCGCAGCACCTGATCCTGCGGGATGCGGCGAACGCGTTGGTAATGGGTGCCGATGGCTTCGCTGAGGGGGTCCTCGCTGTTGATCACCACGGCAACGGAGCGAGCATCCAGGGGACCGGACCGCCCAGCATCGGCCCGCGACGGGTCAGGAGGATTCTGCCGGGCCAGTAGCAACAGCAGGCCACAGCAGAGCAGACTCCCGAACCGTGTCCAGCAGCGGCCTGGTGAAGTCGTCTTACCAGCCATGGGGGGGTCTGAGGCTTGAGAGCTGGCAACTTCCAAGTTTGGCCACAAGCGGCAGGATCGGCGGGGATCCGTCGTAAAAAGGGTACGGAGGAAAGCGCCGACTTTGACCTGCCAGGCTGATGCAAGGACAATCCCCGACAATCCCCTGATCCGCGGCATGCCGCACCACCCCGCTTCTGGACCCATGCCGCAGGGGCAACGGGAATTTTTGATTTAACGAGATCCTCACTCAGCTTATGGTCTTCTCCGGGCATCACCAATCCCAGCCAGCCACTGGATCTGAGGCAACACAGATCACAGTGCATGGATACTGCGAACTTGACGAAACAACCCTCCTTAATCTTGCCCATCAAGGTAATTTCGAGAAGCTTCGCAATCTGCGCGGTGAATACACACTGGTCCTTGAGGATCAGAGGCTCTGCACAATCATCACTTCGCCGGTCGGGGCGATGCACTACTTCTATACCCAGGCCGGTAATGGACGATCGGGTTTTGTGCATGGACGCCGCATTGTTGACATTCTCACCAGAGCTGGACTGGATTGGACGTGGAACTGGCAGGCCCTTGGCGATCTCTGCCAACTCGAAAATCTAACCGACAATTCCACCCTGCATCCGGATATCCATCGAGTCCCTCCTGGCACAGTGCTGCAGGTCGCCAATGGCGAACTCAAGCGTGACACCCGCTCGGCAGTCGAAAGCCTGGGTACTGAATCTCCCAATCCAGAAGGAGCGATCCGAGCGCTCAATGCCGAAGTGGCGCGACTGGCAGGTCCGCAACCCTATCTCTCCCTCTCAGGCGGGTTCGATTCGAGGGTGATCCTGAGCTCCATGCTCAAGCAAGGGATCAAACCCCATCTGATCACGATGGGCACCGACGAATGCTCCGATGTCAACGTGGCGCGCGCCATCGCCAGACGATTTGGACTGCAGCATGACCTGGTGCGAATCGAGCTTGATGATTTCCTCACCCACGCACCTGAAATCTCAAGCCTCACCAACGGCACCAAGACAGCCTGGCACTGGCATACCTATCTATATCCCCTCAAGGCAAAGATTCCCAGCACAAGCTCCTTCTTCGTTGGAACCCTTGGAGAATTTGCCCGCTCCTATTATTTCGATCGAGGTCAACTAGGGCGCCTAGGCGATCGTTTCCCTGGAGTCGCTCTCAGTCGCTTCTGGGGATTGAAGCTGCACCGCCACCCCACCTTTTTACCGCATGAATTTGCGGGTCTTTCACCCCAGTTCGCCGCCCAGCTAGAGGAGCCCGGTATAGCGTCCCGCGTCTCAAGACTGCGCCAGTTTTGCCATAATTCTTTCCTGCCTGGCTTAACCCGTTACTACTTTGAACAGCGGGTTCCCAATTTCTATGCCAACGGGATTGCCATGTACCAGGCATCCAGCCAGTGGCGCTCTCCCTTCCACAACCGAGAATGGTTGCAGGCCATCTGGAATCTTCCAGCAGGCTGGAAACTGGGCTCCAACTGGCACCGTTTTGCGATTGAAAAGAATAAACCTGAATTGCTGGATTTCTCTGAAGAGAACGGTTTCCAGCCCCACAGGATGCTTCGCAAGGCACCTCCCCTGTACTGGACTCCCCTGATGCGTCGAACCCCCTACATCTCCTACGACCGAAGTAGCGGCTGGTACCGGGAAAGTGCTCTCCAGGAAAGTCTGACTTCGAGGCTTAATTTACTGGGCGACCTAGTCGATCCGGCGACGGTGAGCGAGATTATCAAACAGCATAGAGCTGGTTCGGACCGCACCCGCAGCCTCGCTTTCCTCCTCACGATGGCCCACTGGAAACAGGTGCTGGCGGACCGTCCGAAAGCATGAATCAAACCATCTCTCCCCATCCCTGCGCCCACCTTTACGGCTGGGAGATTTCGGACAATGCCCATCCGGGAAGCTTCAACAACTCGCCGGAATCAGCACCCGTGCCCCCTCGATTCTCGGTGGTGATCCCAACCCTGAACCAGGTTGAAACGATCGAAGACACGCTGCTCTCTCTGATCCATCAGAATTATCCAGATCTCGAGATCATCGTGGCCGACGGCGGCAGCAGTGATGGAACAGCAGCAATCCTCAACCGCTACCGGGAGGAGTTGAGCGCCGTGCTCCCGGGACCAGATACAGGCCAATCGAATGCGATCAACAAAGGATTTGCTCAAGCCAGTGGCGACATCTTTTTTTGGCTGAATTCCGATGATTACCTCCTGCCCGATACCCTCTGGCGGGTAGCTGCCTGTTTTCAGGCTGATCCCGCACTGGAATTCGCGGTGGGAGCCGGAGATGTGATCAGCCTTGATCATCACTTTCTTCGCCACATTCCGCCCCTGCCGATGGACGAGTCCACAATGCTGAATTGGAAGAATGACCAGTGGGTCATGCAGCAGTGCTGTTTCTGGACAAAGAATCTGTGGCAGAGCGTGGGCGGCGTTGATGAACAGTTGCACCTGCTCATGGACTACGACCTCTGGTTTCGCTTCTCCCGCAGGACAAAGGCAACCATGATCAAAGAGAAGCTGGCGGTGATGCGCTACTATCCAGAAACTAAAACCGTGAAGCAACGCAAAAAAACAAGCGAAGAGCTCGCCTATGTTTATGCCAAAAACGGTGCTTTAGCATCGCTCCGAGAGCAGGTTGCCGACCTCGTTTTTCAATACGGCGAAAAAGACGAATACTTGGATCGCATCCACAACAGCCTGCCTGTGCGGTTGCTGAAGCGGCTCTCCCTTTTTCCGAACCCCGCCAAGCCAGGGCCATGAACGACCCCGTTTTCTTCGTTGTTATCACCAGTTGGAACAGCTCGCTCTTCCTGCCCCACTGTCTTCAATCGCTGCGCCGCACCACCGGATTCCGCCCATGTGCACATCTGCGTTCTGGATAACGACTCCAGTGATGCCTCCGCCGCGATCGCCTGAGACCATGGGATCGAGCTACTTGTTCGTCGTTGCACCCAGCCGGAAGCTCTGCGGGAACTTGTGAGACGTTCTCGGGGGGCTTACACCCTGCTGCTCCATGCCGATGTGATCCTGCTGGCCTCCGAGTGGCTGCAGCGCTGCACCGCCTAGCTCTCGGGAAACACGGTGCTGATCTCTCCCTAGGACATCGGCTGCGGCCCCCTCACCCGCCCCTTCAAAGCGGGCATGCCAGAGAGTTCCTTCTGCTCTTCACCACCGAGGGCTTGCGCCGCTCCCGAAGGCTCATCTGGAAGCTGCGCCTTCGCATTCCCGGACCCAGGCGCGAATTCGATTTCTCGGGCGGCCACATGACCCACAGCATTCCCACCCACCTGGCCGAGCTCGGTTTCGACTGGCATCCGATGAATGTCTATGTCTCCAATGACGAACCGGAAGCCTTCTTCACCCTAGGTACGGACGCCACGCTCTAGAATGAGCTGCTAGCGATCTGCGCTACGGCCTTTGGCAACTTCTACGGGGTGGATGACCAGATCACCCGTTACTACAACTGGTATGTCTGCGTGATGACCACCAAAACAGGGCCGGCCGGTGCCCTGCCTCCCCAACGCCCCGGACGGGAGTTTCCCCCCGCCTTCATCAATGCCTATTCCCAGTGCTCTTTCGCGGAGTACCATGCCGACCAAGTGCACCTACCTTGGTATCTGAGTACCCACGTGGTGCCGGTGGCCCTGTAACGCCATGTCGCTCTCCCCCTCCTCTCATCAGCGCCGGGCGGCCCATTTCCTGCTGGTGCCTGAACTTCTCTATTCTCCTCCAAATCGGGCCATCATTGAGGCGCTGCTGAGCTGCGGCTACGAGGTGCATGTGTTCTCGCCGGGCACATCACATGACCCTTCGGACTACGGGTCTGATGTGTACACCCACAGTGCCGTGTATTCGATGAACTGGCTCCGCCGCCATCTGCTCAGCCGGCGTTGGTGGAAGTTTGACTGCTTCTCCGGCACCAGCGAGGATCCCCTGGCCGTGGTGGGACTGCTCTCCGCCCTGACGGGCCGTCCCTGTTTTTCCTTGGTGGATGAAATCAAATCCGGCGGCTACCGGGGCAACAGCCCGGAGCGCTGGAAGAAACTCTGCCGTTGGGCCATGCGCCGCTCGCGCTTCACGATCGTCAACGACGACTCCCGTGTGAGCCTGCTGCGGGAGTACGCCGGACTGGCAGCCAACGCCAGGATCCTAGTCTATCCCGGCTGCTTCCATCAGCCCCCCCAGCCCGAACAGGAGCTGCGCCGCAGCCTGCGTCGGCGCTGGGGCCTAGAGCAAGATGCCCTGGTGATCGCCTCCTCGGGAGCCTTCGGTCTCACGGTTGGGGCCGACTGGCTGGTGCAGGCACTCCAGGAGGAGCCGAGCCTCCAGGCGGTGATTCAACCGCTGGCGGTCAGCCCCCTGTCTCTCTTCCTACTGAGACGCCTCGGATTGGACGGGCGCCTCTACCTGCAGGAGGAACGGCTGGGCTGGCAGGAGGCCTGGCGGTCGGCCGTAGGCCTCGACATCGGACTGGCGATCTACACGAATCCAGCCCCCCAGTTCCAGCACATGGGGACCAGTTCAAACCGACTCTGTATGTTTCTGGCCATGGGAGTACCGGTGATCGCCACCCGACAGCCGAGCTTTCGCTTCATCGAAGACTACAACTGCGGTGTTCTGGTGGAGAATTATGCTCAATTTCTCGCCGCCATTCGCCACATCAGCGCCCATCTTCCCGCCATGCGGGAGAACTGCCACCGCTGCTTCCACGAGTACATCATGCCGCCGGACCGCTACCCACGCTTGCGTGAGGCGATCGCATCCCTCTCCGGCGGCTGAACCCACCGGCTCCCCCCCCACTCCCTGACCTTCGACCTTCCTTGGCACCCGCCGGCAACCTCCGATACCGTCTCTACTGCGCTGGCCGCGAGGCCGGCTGGGCACTACGCCGCCGCATTCCGACACGATTCCTACCACCGCGCAGCGATTTAGCTGGAGCCTTCAGCATTGGAGTGACCACCTACAGCGAACGGTATGAGCGCTATTTCAAGCCGCTGCACCGGAAACTCAGCCGTATTTTTCCCGAAGTCAGCATCACCGTGGCCGTGAATGGCCATGGCACTCCGGCAGCTCAGGCCGCCTATCTCCATCGCCTCGAGCAGGAGATCTGTCAGGGAGCGCCACCCCACCAGCGGTTCGTGCTCTACGACCGGGCCCACGGCCTCACCACCCTCTGGAACGCGATGCTGGCCGCCTCGCCAGCCGATCGCCCCCTGCTGATCCTCAACGACGACCTGGCCGTTGATGGATTCCTGCGCCGTTGGGCGGAGGGCTTCAGCTGGTCCAGCGTGGACCTCAGCTTGCTCAACAGCTCCTGGTCGCACTTCGTGATCGCTCCGGCCACCGTGGCCCGGGTCGGGGCCTTCGACCCCGGCTTCCCGGGCATCGGTTTCGAGGACATGGACTACACCGCCCGGGCCGGTCTGGCCGGTGTGGGCATCGCCAACCATCTGTGCGGCTACATCCGCCACCAGGACCACAAACCCGAGGCCACCTCGTTTGACGACATCTCAGGACGGGTCTGGGGGAAGTACACCTCGGCCAACCAGGCCCACTTCGCCGACCAGTGGGAGACCTGCCCCCCGGGCGAGGGGGTGTTCATCAAGCAGCTCCACGGCCATGTGCGACCCCGCCGCCCCGTGACCCCCCTGGCGCTGCCACCCATCCCGGCCGGGGCCTGGGAGGGTTCGGTGCTGTATCCCGATCGGACGGCGTGAACCTGCTCTTCGTGGCCCCATCCGCCTACCTGCTGGGGGGCGTGCAGGACTGGCTGGCGGATCTGGTGGCCGCCCAGCGCCAGCGGGGGATCAAGGTGACCGTGGCCGTCCCCGATGACGCCATCCATCGGAGGGCCCCCTACGCCGAGCGGTACCCCAACCTGGCGCCGATCCCCTTCCGCAACCCCACCGGCAGCGAGGCCGGGCGCATCCAGGCGCTGGAAAAACTATTGCGGGCCCATCCCGACCATCTGGTGGCAGGGGTGAACATCGCGGCCCTGTACCCCGCGATCCGGCGACTGCGGCGCCAGGGAGCCTTTCGGGGCCGGCTGGTGATGACGCTGCACGCGATCGAAGCGGACTACTTCGCCGATCTGCGCGATCAGAACGACATTCTCGATGCCCTGGTGGTGACCAACCGCCTCAGCGGCGAACTGGCCCGCACCCTCGGCGGCATGGAGGCCAAGCGGGTGTTCTATGCGCCCTACGGGGTTCAGCTGGGGTCCGGCTTGGCCGAGCCGGCTCCTGCCACCGAAGCGGCAGGCACGCAACCGCTTCGGATCGCCTGGGTGGGCCGGCTGGACCAGGCCCAGAAACGGGTCCAGGACCTGGCTCCCATCCTCGAGGCCCTCGACGCGGAAGGCATAGCCTTCCAGCTCACCATCGCCGGCGATGGCCCGGAACGCCCCCTGGTGGAGACCTCCCTGGCCGGCCGAATCGCTGCCGGCCAGGTGATCGTCGCCGGCGCGATCCCACGGCCTGAGCTCACCTGGCGGGTTTACCGCACCCATCAGGTGCTCCTGATCACCTCGGAATGGGAAACCGGACCGATCGTGGCCTGGGAGGCGATGGCCGCCGGTATGGCGGTGGTGAGCAGCCGCTACGTGGGGTCAGGGCTGGAAAGGGCCCTGGTGCAGGGGAGCACCGCCCTGCTCTTCCCGGTGGGAGACGCCCGGGAGGCGGCCGCCCAGTTGGCGTGCCTCCGAAATCCTGCAAGGCTGCGAGAGTTGGGCGCAGCGGGCTTCGATCTGGTGAAACGGCGCTATTCGCGGGAAGCCTCCCTGGCCGCCTGGATGGCCGCCTTCGAGGCTGTGGCGGACCTCGATCCCCTTCCCGCGCCGAACCGGGCCGTTCCGATCGCCCCCGCCGGTGGCCTGGACCGTCGACTCGGGCCGGAGACGGCGGAACGGTTTCGCCGGCTGCTCCGCAGACGCTTCCGCCATCGGGAGGCCGGCAGCGAGTGGCCCCATAGCGGCCACTCCAGCGGCGATGACGCCTCTCTCCTGGAGCTGGCCGGGATGATCGACCGCGGCACGGGGACCCATGGCTGAGAGGGAATCCCCACCGCTGCGGGAGCAACTCGGCGTGTGGTTGAAGGACCGCTGGCGCTGGGAGCGGGCCCTGCGCTCGCCTTCCCGCCGCTACCTCGGCCTGGCCAACCGCAGCGAAACCCTCGAGCCGGCTCCCGATGGCGAGGGTTTCGCCTGCTGCTGGACCTACACCTCCCGTCTCCATGCCTCCAAGGTCCAGCCGCGGCTGGCCCAGCGCCTGCTGGGGCGCTGCCTGGGGGATGCGCCGATCGGACGACGTCCGGCGCCGACCCCCTTCAGCGGTACCCCCCAGATCAGCGTGCTGATCGGCCACCGAGGCACCGAGCGCCTCCCCCTGCTCCTGGCCACCCTGGAATCCCTAGCGGATCAGGAAGGGGTGACACTGGAATGCCTCGTCATCGAACAAGACACCACGCCGCGGATCGGGGCCGCCCTGCCGGCCTGGGTACGCCACATCCACGCGCCGCTGGCCGAGCCGGAGGCCCCCTACAATCGCTCGCACACCTTCAATGTGGGGGCCCGGGAAGCCCGCTCGCCGGTGTTGCTCCTCCATGACAACGACATGCTCGTGCCCCGCGGCTACGCCCGGCGGATCCTGCAGCGCATGGGCAACGGCTATGCGGTGGTGAACCCCAAACGCTTTATCTTTTATCTCCACGAGCAGCACAGCCAGGCGGTGCTGACCCACGGGGCCCCCTACGACGAAGTGCCCGCCGATTACATCGTGCAGAACCTGGAAGCCGGCGGCAGCATGGCGATCACGGCCGATGCCTACAACCGGCTGGGTGGCATGGATGAGGAGTTCCGGGGTTGGGGAGGTGAAGACAACGAATTCTGGGATCGCTGCCTCACCCTGCCCACCTGGATCTGGGGGTATGAGCCAATCGTGCACCTCTGGCACCGGAGCCAACCCCTCAAGGGTGAGGGCGACAATCCGAATCTCAAGCGGGCCCGCACCCTGATGCTTCGTCCGGCCCGGGAGCGGATCGAGGAGCTGCGGCGGCGGCGCCAGCACGCCGATGGAGGGAGCTGAGGCCATGGCCCCGACCACAGAACGCGATCCCGATCTGGTGAGCACCATCATTCCGGTGCACAACCGTTCCGATCTGCTTAGGGAAGCCGTAGCAAGCGTCCTGGACCAGAGCTATCGGCCGATCGAGATCGTGATCGTGGACGACGGCTCCACCGATGACACCGCCGCCGTGGCGGACGACCTAGCCCGCTCAAACCCGGACTCGATCCTGGTGATCCACCAGCCCAACGCCGGTCCTGGTGCAGCCCGGCAACGGGGGCTGGACCGGGCACGGGGAAGCTTCATTCAGTTCCTGGATTCCGACGACCTGCTGCTGCCAGGCAAATTCGCAGCCCAGGTGGGGGCCCTGCGGCAACAACCCGACTGCCAGATCAGCTACGGGCCGAGCCTGGAAGAAAATCACTCGATTCAGCCGGTGCAACGCCGTGGCCCGATGCGCGGCACCGGCCAGGTGCGGACCACCTTGTTCCCCCATCTGCTGATAGAACGCTGGTGGACCACCAGTTGCCCCCTCTACCGCCGTGAGCTGCTGGATCGGATCGGTCCCTGGCGCAGTTGGATCAATGAGGAGGACTGGGAGTACGACGCCCGGGCGGGGGCCACGGGGGCCAGGCTCGCCTGGGTACCACAGGAGGTGTCTGTGCGGCGGATCCGTCTGGCCGATAGCCACCTCAGCGATGAGGGCTGCGAAGATCCTCGGAAGCTCTCCCATCGTGCCCTGGCCCAAGCCTCCCTCTTCCACTGCGCCCGGCGGGCGGGCGTGGCCCATGACACGCCGGAGATGCGGCAGTTCGTGAGGGCCTCCTTCCTGCTGAGCCGCCAGTGCGGCCTCGCCGGAGTGGACGATGCCTCCAAGTCCCTGTTCCAGCTGGCCAGGGCTGCCTCCGGACGACGACGGCTGCAGCAATCTCCGGAATTCCTGCTCTACGGCCTGTTGGCCGCCCTGGTTGGCTGGCGGGGTGCCGCCCGGGTGAGCCTGGGGCTGCGCCGCCTGATGCCCCGCCGCAACGCCCCATGACCCCGACGACTCCACTGGTTTCCGTTGTGATGGGGGTGCGCAACGGGGCCGGGACCCTGGAAGCCACCCTGACCTCCCTCACCCAGGGCCAGGAACTCGACCTGGAAGTGCTGGTGATCAATGACGGCTCGACCGATCAGACCGGTGCGCTGCTGGAACGCCTGGCCGCCGCAGATCGCCGCATCCGGGTGCTGAACCGTGAGGGTCGGGGGCTCACCAAGGCCCTGATGGAGGGCTGCCTGGAAGCCCGGGGCACCTTCATCGCCCGCCAGGATGCCGGCGACCGCTCCCTGCCAGGACGACTCGAGCAGCAGGTGGCCTGCCTCGACGCCGATCCAGGGGCCAATCTCTGCTCCTGCCACGTGCGGCTGGTGGTGGAGGAGGGGGCCACCGCCACCGTGAACCGGCTGGCCGAGGAAAGCCTGGCCGATGGACTCACCGGTCCGGCGATCCACGGATCGGTGCTCATGCGCCGCGAAGCCTACGAACGGGCCGGCGGCTATCGGGCAGCCTTCTATTACGCCCAGGATCTCGATCTCTGGAGCCGGATGGTGGAATCCGGGCGGCATCGGGTAGTGCCCGAGGTGCTCTACGAGGCCACCCTTTCACCTGGATCGATTAGCGGTTCCCGGCGCCAGGAGCAGGAGGCCTTCCACGCCCTGATCGTGGGAGCCACCCGGGCCCGGCGGGCCGGGGAATCCGAGGATCCCTGGCTGGAGCAGGCCGAACAGCTGAGCGATCGCTGCCGCACTGCCCGCCGCAATCCCCGCCGCGAAGCCGATGGCGCTTACTTCATCGCAGCCTGCCTGGCGGCCGAGCACCCTGATCTGTCCCGCCGGTACCTGGATCGCACCCTGGAGCTGAACCCCTGGCACCTCAAGGCGCGGCTACGGCAGCTGAGGGCACGATGAAGCTCACCGTTGCCATCCCCACCTACGGCCGCGACGGGGTGCTCACCGCCAGCATCGCCGACCTTCTGGCCCTCGATCCGCCCCCCTGGGAGCTCCTGATCGTGGACCAGACCCCGCGCCACGATGCCGACACGGAGGCCCGGCTGGCCCGCTGGCACAAAGACGGCCATATCCGCTGGTTGCGCCTAGAGCGCCCCTCGATCACCGGTGCCATGAACCGGGCCCTGCTCGAGGCTCACGGCGATCGGATCCTTTTCCTCGACGACGACATCCGCCCCGACCCCGACCTGCTGCGGGCCCACCAACGAGCCGGCGAAAGGGATCCCGAGGCGATGGTGGCCGGCAGGGTCTTGCAGCCATGGCACAGCGAGCGGGAGGATCCCTCCGGTGCCCCCTTCCTGTTCAACAGCCTCGAACCCCGCAGCTTGAAGGCATTCATGGGGGGCAATGTGGCCATCCCCCTGCGGCGCGCCCGCAGCCTGGGGGGCTTCGACACCAACTTCGTGAAGGTGGCCTATCACTTTGAGGCCGAGTTCGCCCACCGCTGGTGCGACAGCGGCGGGCGCATCAACTACGAGCCCACCGCCTTGATCCACCATCTGCGGGCCGAACGGGGCGGCACCCGCAGCTACGGCAAACACCTCACCACCCTGCAACCCGATCACGCGGTGGGGCGTTACTACTTCCTGCTGCGTAGCCGGCCTCCGGCTCAGGCCCTGTTCGGCTCGGTTGGCGCCCTGCTCCAGTCGGTGCGGACCCGCCACCACCTGAGCCATCCCTGGTGGATCCCGGCCACCCTGCTGGCCGAGTTGCGGGGCCTGCTGTGGGCACTGCGGCTCAACGCCGGGGGACCGGCCCTGCTGCCCACCCGCACCCCCAGGCTGCTGGTGGTGGGCAGCCACCCGGTGCAATACCACACACCAATGTTCCGCACCCTGGAGGCCGATCCGGCCCTGGCCAGCGACGTGCTCTATCTCTCGCTGCCGGATGCGCGCACCCAGGGGCTGGGCTTCGGCGTGGCCTTCACCTGGGATGTGCCCCTGCTTGAGGGCTACCGCTGGCACCAGGCCCGCAGCGGCCGCGGCCGGGGCATCACCAGCGGCTACGCCGGGGTGTGGTTGGCCAACCCGCTGGTGGAACTGGGCTGGGGCCCCTCCCGGCTGCGTCCGGACGCGATCTTCCTGACGGGCTGGCATTTCCTCGGCCTGGTGCAGTTGCATTTGGTGGCGCGATTACTGCGGATCCCTGTGATCCTGCGGATGGATTCCAATGGCGCCAGGCCCCGCTCCTGGCTGCTGAATCTGATCTACGGCGTCCTGTTCCGGGGCGTGGCGGTGGGGCTGCCGGTGGGGCAGGCAAATGCCCGCTGGTACCGCAGCAATGGGGTGGCGGCCGATCGGCTGATCCCTTCCCCCCACTTCATCGATAACGCCAGCTTCGCCGTCCAGGCCGCCGGCCAGCGCAACCAGCGCCAGGCCCTGCGCCAGCGCTGGGGGATCCCGGAGGGAGCTTTCTGCTTCCTCTTCGCCGGCAAGCTTCAGGACAAGAAACGGCCCCAGGATCTGCTGAAGGCGATCCAGATCCTTCAGGAGTCATCCACAACGAGGGCAGGCGCCATTCACCTGCTGATCGTGGGCAGCGGCCACCTGGAGGAATCCTGCCGCGCTCAGGTGGCCGCCGATGACCTGCCCGTGACCTTCGCGGGCTTCCTCAACCAATCGGAGATCGCTGCGGCCTACGCGGCCAGCGACTGCCTGGTGCTCCCCTCCGACCACGGCGAGACCTGGGGGCTGGTGGTGAATGAGGCCATGGCCTGCGGCCTCCCGGCCGTGGTGAGCGACCTGGTGGGCTGCCGAGAAGACCTGATCATCGAAGGAAAAACGGGCCTGAGCTACCCCTGTGGCGATCCCGGGGCGCTGGCGGCCTGCCTGGTCCGCATGGCAGGGGATCCGGAAGCCAGCCGCCGGATGGGGGAGGCAGGCCAACAGCTGGTGGAGAGATCCTTCACAGTGGAAGCTGCCGTAGCCGGCATCCGGGCCGGGGTGATGCGAGTGATCGGACGATCGCCGGCCCCGCCTGACCGATGAATCCGCCCCTTCGAGTTCTCCACGTGATCCCCTCGATCAGCCAGCTGCGGGGTGGACCGAGCAAGGCGGTGCTGGACATGGTGGCGGCCCTCCGCCAGCGGGGCGTCGACGCCTCGATCCTCACCACCAATGACCATGGTCCAGGGGTGGATCCCTCCCTGCCCACCGGGAAGTGGATCAACCGCCAGGGCATTCCCTTGATTGCCTTTCCGCGCTGGAGTCCCCCCGTTCACGCCCTTCGGGAGTTCGCCTTCAGCCCCGGCCTGGTGCGGTGGTTGAAGGGCCATGTTCACGACTATGACCTGCTCCACGTGCATGCGATCTTCTCGTTTCCCTCCACTTGGGCCATGCGTCAGGCCCGCCATGCCGGCGTTCCCTACCTGGTGCGAACGATCGGCCAACTCAGTCCCTGGAGCCTCGCCCAGAGCCGCTCCCGCAAGATCTGGATGCTGCGGCTCATCGAGGAGCGCAACCTCAATGGGGCTGCCGCCCTGCATTTCACCGCCGGGGCTGAACGGGATGAGGTGGCAGCGCTCGGCCTGCTTCCCCCGGCTCTGGTGCTCCCCCTCGGGGTGCGGCTGAACAACCAAACCAGCCGCAGGGCCCTAGTAGGGAGTGACGGCACCGATCGCACCACCCGATTTCTGTTCCTCTCCCGGCTGCATCCCAAGAAGCAACTCGATCGCCTGCTGGAAGCGCTCGCCCTGCTGAACCAACAACGGCCCGATGCCTCCTGGGAACTGCGGATCGCCGGCCGGGGTGAACCCGGCTACGAGCGCCAGCTCCATGGGCAGGCCGAATCGCTCGGCCTGGGCGAGCGCTGCCGGTGGCTGGGGCAGGTGGAGGGTGAAGTCAAGGACAAGGAGCTGGCGGATGCCGACTGGCTCGTGCTGCCCTCGGCGGCTGAAAATTTCGGCATCGCCGTGGCCGAAGCCCTGGCGGCCGGCACCCCGGCGATCCTCTCGCCCGAGGTGGCGGTGTCCGATCTGGTGGCAACGGCCGGAGCCGGCCTGGTCTGTGCCAGCACCCCGCGGGAGTTAGCCCGCACCCTGGAGCTAGCCCTCGGGGGCCCCAGCCCTGCCACCCGTCTGGCGGCCCGTAGCCTTGCGGAACAACAGCTGGCCTGGCCAGCCATCGCCTCTGCCCTGGAGGCCCAATATGCCGACATCGTGAAAGCGAATCGCCGCAACGCCGCGCCCTCCGCGCCATCCCCCCCGTAGCCCGTCGATGACATCTCTGTTCCTGGTTCTGATGTTCGGCAGCCTCGCCTTGGTCCTGCTGGATGGCAACTGGCGAGCAGGATTGCTTGTCACCGTGGTGATCGGTTTTCTGCAGGATCCAATCCGGAAGATCACACCGAACCAACCCAGCACATTCGCGGGCCTGGTGCTGCTTGCCTTTGTGCTGACCCTCCTGGTGATCTACGAGCAAAAAAAAGGCAGGATCGATCTGCGCAGCATGTTTTGGACCGTGCCGGAAATCCTTGAATGGATTCCCATCTACTTCGCCGTCATCGGTGCCCAGGCGATGAATTCCTTTCTCCGCTTCGGAGACCTCCCACTCATGGCTCTAGGCGTCTCCTTCTACGTAGCCCCTGCGGTGGCCCTCTGGGCAGGCTACGAAGTGGGATGTGCTCCCAAAACCTTGCAAAAGGTGATCATCACTTACCTGGTTTTGTGCAGCTTGTTTGCGATATCAGCCTACCTCGACTTCCGAGGCCTCGACAGCATTCTCTTCAAGGAGGTGGGATCGGGGATTAAGATCACCTTTGAGGGCTTTTCCGCCGCAGGGGTCTCGGGCCTCTGGCGCAGCAGTGAACTGGCCGCCTGGCACCTCGCCGCAGGAGCCTGCCTCTCCCTCACCCTCGCGGTGAGTTCCCAAAGGCGGGAGAACCAGGTTCTCATGTTCATGATGGCTGCAGCCTTCTCCTATCTCACGATCCCCACAGGACGCCGCAAGGCCTTGGTGCTTGTGCTGGTCTTCACTGCCTTCTACCTGCTGCTGTTCAGCCGCAGGGCTTCCCCAGCCTCACGGGAGAAGGTCATCAGTAGCGTGCTCGGGGGATCCGCGATGGCCTACGGGGCCTATGCGCTCTTCCTGATCACAGCCAAGGGAGATTCTTTCGACCTCTATCTGAATCGATCCTTAAGCGCCAGAGATGATCTGATATCCCGTTTCCAGACGCAGGGTATCGGAGCTCTGATGAGAGCCCTCGATGTCTCCCAAGGGTTTGGGCTGGGGGTAGGGGCTGGAGCCAATCTTGGCAATTTCAAGCTTAGCGCCGCTGCCCAGGCAGCCCGGCAGAGCATTCAGAGCTTGGGTTATGTATCGGAAGGGGGAGGCGGAAGAATCGTGGCCGAATTGGGCCTGCCTGGACTTGTGGTAGGGATCGTACTCGCGGTCCTAATTCTGCTTACCTTGCGACGTAACTTCCGGTTACTCAGCCTGCTGGATCCCAGACTCGCCTTTCTACTGCTGGGGCTGGTGGCCTTCGGTCTCGCCAACGTGGTGTTCTTCTTTTCGGCCGCACAGGTTTATTCCGATCCCTTCATTCTGATCCTGCTGGGCATCTGCTTCGGATCCTTTCTTGCCGTGCCCACCCTGATCGCTCGCCAGCAGGCCCAACTCGCTTACCTGCAATCTCTGCCCCCGAACACCGGCAACTCCTTCCCTGCGGCCCGATGAAATGACCCTCAATCCTTTGCCCCAAGCCGCGTCGGGCTACTCCTCCGCAGGCCCGGCAGCATCGCTCCCCCTCACGGCCCTGCTGCTCACCTGGAACGAAATTGCCAA
Source organism: Cyanobium sp. (assembly GCA_040399305.1). Lineage (GTDB taxonomy): Bacteria > Cyanobacteriota > Cyanobacteriia > PCC-6307 > Cyanobiaceae > Cyanobium. The sequence goes on along the minus strand of JBBASH010000007.1, from coordinate 30,626 downwards.
CATCGGCCGTACGCTCTCGGCTCTCCATTGGCTGAGCGACATTCTCGTGATCGACAGCGGCAGCACCGACGGCACCCTGGAGGTGCTCGCGGCCTACTCCAACGTGCGGATCCTGTACCGAGCCTTCGACAGCTTCGCCGAACAATGCAACTTCGGGCTCGATCGCATCAGCTCAGAGTGGGTCCTCAGCCTTGATGCCGACTACGGCGTTCCCCCGGAGCTAGCCCGCTGGATGCCCTCCCTGCTGGAGCAGGCCGATCGGGACAATCTCGCGGGCTTCAGCCTCCCCTTTCGCTACTGCATCGACGGCCAGCCGCTGCGGGGATCGCTGCTACCCCCGCGGACCTGTTTGTATCGCACCCTGAGCGGGCGCTACCGCGATGAGGGCCATGGGCACCGGGTGGTGATCCAGGGCGAAGTGGCTCCGCTGCCTCTCCCCATCCTCCATGACGACCGCAAGCCGCTGGTGCGCTGGCTCGCCTCCCAGCAGAAGTACCTGCGGATCGAGGCCGCCAATCTGCTCCGCACCCCCAGCCACCGGTTGTCCTGGGTCGACCGGCTCCGCAAACACACACCCCTGTCGCCCCTAGCAGCCATCACCTTCTGCCTGCTGTTGCGCGGTGGGCTGCTCGACGGGCGATCGGGGCTGATCTACGCCCTGCAGCGCACCTATGCCGAACTGCTACTGGTGCTCATGCTCGACGAGGAACGGAAACGGCAGGTCAACATCGCCGGGGCCGCAAACGCTTCCGGAGAGCCCACTTGACCATCCGATTCCCGCACACGAACGCGAGATCGCCGACAAAGCGGCTTACGCTCGCCTGGTTTGTTCCTCAATCCCTCCGTCCCGGTTGATGCCTTCGATCCTGATCACCGGCGGCGCCGGTTTCATCGGTACCAATGCCGCCCTCCACTTCGCCTCCAAGGGCTGGACGGTGAGCATCGTGGACAACCTTTCCCGTCGTGGAACGGAAAAGAACCTGGCCTGGCTGCTGGAGCAGCGCCCCGAGATCGGCTTTCACCAGGTGGACATCCGCGATTTCGAATCCCTTGCCGCGGTGTTCAGCGAGCGCAAGCCCGACATGGTGCTTCACCTGGCCGCCCAGGTGGCCGTGACCACCTCTTACACCAATCCCCGGGAGGATTTCGAGATCAATGCCCTGGGCAGCTTCAACGTGATGGAAGCCGTGCGGCTGCGGGCGCCGGAGGCCTTCGTGCTCTACGCCTCCACCAACAAGGTGTACGGCGGCATGGAAACCGTGCCTGTGGTGCGTGGGGAACACGGCTATCGCTTTGCGGATCTGCCCCTTGGGGTCCCCGAGCACCAACCACTGGACTTCCACTCGCCCTACGGCTGCTCCAAGGGGGTGGCCGACCAGTACACGATCGATTACGCCCGCATCTACGACCTGCAGACCTGCAGCTTCCGCCAGTCCTGCATCTACGGCATCCGCCAGTTCGGCATTGAGGACCAGGGCTGGGTGGCCTGGTTCAGCATCGCCGCCCTTCTGGGCAAACCGATCACCCTCTACGGCGACGGCTGGCAGACCCGCGATGTGCTCAATGTGCAGGATCTGGCCCGGGGCTATGAGGCCGCCTGGAACCACCGCAGCACCGTGAGTGGCCAAGCCTTCAACATCGGTGGAGGTCCGGACAACACCCTCTGCCTGCGGGATCTGCTCGGCTTCCTTCAGGAGGAGCTGGGAATCAGCCTCACCCCCCTCTCGGGGACGACCCGGCCCGGGGACCAACCCGTGTTCGTCTGCGACATCCGCAAGGCGGGCGAACTGATGGGCTGGGCACCCCAGATCGGCGTGAACGATGGCGTGCGCGACCTGATCCGCTGGGTGAGAGAGAACCGCGAGCTCTTCGACTTCCTCAAGGGATGAGCGGCACAAGGCTGAGGGCCCTAATCAGCACGATCGAACCAGTCGATGGTGGAGTCCCCACCATGACCCGTTGCATCGCGCACCTGCTTGAGGAACTCGACATCGAGCCCGTTTATGCCTGGTACGCGCCCTGGAGCCAGCATCCGGCCCTCTCCGTGCCGCTGTTTGCCCTTCCCAGCGGCAGACGTCCTGGCGCCCTCGATCAACGGGCCTACGGCAACCACGAGGCCCACGCGCTAGGAAGCTGGTTGCCGGAGCTGGAGTTCACCCACTACCTGCCCCGCCGGGCTTGGCGCGATCGAATCGCCAGCTGCCAGGTGCACCTCTCGGTGACAGGCAACCCCCTGTGCGCCCTGCCCTATGCCCGACTGGGCCTGCCCTTCTTGGCCTGGGTAGCCACCCCCTGGGAAGCGGATCGCGCCAACCGGGTGCGGGGCTTCAGCCTGCCCCGCCGCCTGCTCGACCGGGGTCTGAACGGACCGGTGCTGCGCCGGCTTGAACGGCAGGTGCTCCGTGCTCCCGAGGGCCGGATCCTGGCCCTGAGCCAGTACACCGCCGACGCCCTGGGCCGGGTGGCCGGTCGTCCCATGGCGGATGTACTGCTCATGCCGGTCGACAGCACCACCTTCTCCCCAGACCCTGCGGCTGTGGTGCCCTGGCGGATCGGGTTCGCCGGCCGCTACGGCGATCCGCGCAAGAACATCAACTTGCTGTTGGACACCGTCGCACTCCTGCACAGGCAGGGCGCCCCGGTGGAACTCCATCTCGCCGGCGAAAAGGACACAACCCTCCTGCAACCGCGACTGCGGCAGCGTGGGATCGAGACCCTGGTTCGCTGCCATCCCCCCCTTGAATCCAGACAACTGGCGCAGATGCTGCGCAGCCTCGATGTCTTCGTGATCCCTTCGCACCAGGAGGGGCTCTGCATCGCGGCCCTGGAGGCCATGGCCTCCGGGGTGCCGGTGGTTAGCACTCGCTGCGGCGGACCAGAGCAGTTCGTTCTGGAGGGCCGTACCGGCCAGCTCGTGGATGCTGATCCCCAGGCCATGGCCGGCGCCATCGCCGCCATCGCGGCGAACCGCCCCCATCGGGAGCGACTGGCCCAAGGGGCACTGCAGTGGGTGGCCGACCACGCCAGCACCGCTGCCGCTCGAGCCACCTTCCGCCGCCAGCTCAAGGCCACCTGGCCCCATCTGGCCATTCCCGAAGTGGAGGCAAGCTGATGTGTGGCATCGCGGGCCTGCTCGGCGCCGAGCCGGGCTCCTTCGCCGACCGGGTCCGCCCGGCCATCGCCCACCGGGGACCGGACGACGCGGGCACCTGGCAGAACACCACCACCTGCCTGGTCCAGACCCGTCTGGCCATCCTCGATCTCTCCCCCAGCGGCCACCAGCCGATGGCCTCCCCCTGCGGCCGCTGGCAACTGGTGTTCAACGGCGAGATCTACAACCACGCCAGCCTGCGCCAGCGGCTGGAGGCGGAGGGCGAAAGGTTCCGAGGCAGCGGCGACACCGAGGTGCTGCTGCGCTGGATGGCCCTCCGTGGTCGCTCCGGCCTGGCCGATCTGCGCGGCATGTACGCCTTCTGCCTGGTGGACACCCGGGACGGCAGCGCCCTGCTGGCCCGCGATCCCCATGGCATCAAGCCGCTCTACATCTGGCAGGGCCCCTCCGGAGAACTGGCCTTTGCTTCGGAGCTACGGGCCCTACTGGCCAGCAACCGGATCCCCCGGCGACCCGACCCTGAGGCCATCGCCGCCTACCTCGCCAGCGGCTCGGTGCCCGAACCCGCCACCCTGGTGGCCGGGGTGAAGCGGCTGGAAGCCGGCCACTGGCTCCACTGGAGGGATGGCGCCAGCCGGATCGAGTCCTGGTGGCCCTTGCCGGAGAGCCTGCTCCTGGGTCGGCACCGGGAGGGCACCATCCGCCCGGCTCCCATCAAGGATCGGGAGGCCGCCCTTCAGCTGACCCGCTCCGCCCTGCGGGAGTCGGTAGCGGCCCACATGGTGAGTGATGTGCCGGTGGGCCTGTTTCTCAGTGCCGGGCTGGATTCGGCGGCGCTGCTGGCCCTAGCGCCCCCCGGTCTTCACACCTTCACGATCGGCTTCGACGACCCCGGTAGCGAGGGGTTCGATGAGTCCGAGCCGGCGGCGAGAATCGCCGCCCTGTTCGGGGCTGAGCACACTCCCCTGACCCTGCGCGCCGACCAGGCCCGCACCTGGCTCCCCGACTTCCTCTCCAGCCAGGACCAGCCCTCCATTGATGGCTTCAACACCTGGTGCGTCTCCCGTCTGGCCAGCGAACGGGGATTGAAGGTGGCCCTCTCAGGTCTGGGGGGAGATGAATTGTTTGGGGGCTATCCGAGTTTCCGCACGGTTCCCCGGCTCCATCGTTGGCGCCGCCGCCTGGGACCGCTCGGCCCCCTCGCGGCGACCGCCCTGAACAGGAGTCCGGGAGGGAGGGAGCAGAAGCGACAACGGCTAGCGGAACTCCTCCGCGGCGCCCCCTCCCTGCAGGCGGCCCACCGCTGCCTGCGGGGGCAGTTCACCAGCCCGGAGGTCGCGGCGCTGATGCAGCACTGGGGCCTGCCTTCCTCCCAGGGGCTCTCCATCCAGGCTGGCGGCGAAGCTCCCCCGGATGGGTTGGATCCGGCCGAGGCCGTGGCCTGGCTGGAGGGCAGCCGCTATCTGCGCAATCAACTGCTGCCAGACAGTGACGCGATGGCGATGGCAACGGCCCTGGAGCTGCGGCTCCCCTACGTGGACGCAACGCTTCAAGGCCAGATTGCCCCGATCGTGCCATCCCTGCGCCTGGCCCCAGGCAAGGCGCTGTTGCAGGCCAGCGTTCCCGAACTACCAGCTTGGTTCACGAACCGCCCCAAACAGGGATTCCGGTTCCCCTTCCAGCTCTGGCTGGACGACCCACAATCTCCACTGACTCTGCGGGTACCCTCCACCCCGGCGGGCCTTGATCTGCAGCCCTGGTACCGCCGCTGGAACCTCATGGTTCTGGAGAGCTGGCTCCGCCACCACCTGGCGATCGACCTTCCCCATCCATGACACTCATTCTCGGGATCAACGCCTTTCACGCCGACGCCGCCGCAGCTCTGGTGCGCGATGGGGAGATCATCGCCGCGGCGGAGGAGGAACGTTTCCGCCGCATCAAGCACTGGGCCGGATTCCCCTCCGAGGCGATCGCCTGGTGTCTCGCCGATGCGGGCTTGTCGATCGGCGATGTCGATCACATCGCCATCAACTCCCTGCCCGGCGCCCACCGACTGCGCAAACTCCTCTACACGGCGGTCTCACGCCCCGATCCACGCTTCCTGCTGGCCCGTTGGCGCAACAAGCGGGAACGAGCCGGCCTGGCCGACCAGCTCGCCACTGCCTTCCCCGGTCAGACGATCAAGGCCCAGCTCCATTTCGTGGAGCACCATCGCGCCCACCTGGCGTCCGCCTTCTACGCCTCCCCCTACCAGGAAGCCGCCGTGGTATCGGTGGATGGCTTCGGCGATTTCTCCAGCGGCGCCTGGGGCTACGGCAGCGGCACGGAGCTAGTGATCGATGGACAGATCTGGTTCCCTCACTCCCTCGGCGCCTTCTACACCGCCATCACCCAGTATCTGGGATTCCCCCATTACGGGGATGAATACAAGGTGATGGGCCTTGCCCCCTACGGCAGGCCGACCCAGATGGAGGCCATGCGGCGCATCGTGCTCCTCCAGGAGGACGGCACCTACCGCCTCGACCTGCGCTGGTTCCAGCATGCCGGCCAGAACCTGCCCCACCAGTGGAGCAACGGCATTCCCACCGTGGGCCAGCACTGGAGTCCGGCCCTGGAGACCCTGCTGGGCCCGGCCCGCCGACCGGATGAGCCCCTGGCGCAGCACCACAAGGACATCGCCCGTTCGGCCCAGGTGATGTACGAGGAGACCTTCTTCCACCTGCTGAACGCCCTGCATCGCAGCCATCCCACCGACAACCTCTGCATCGCCGGGGGCTGCGGCGCCAACTCCGTGGCCAACGGCAAGGTCACGGTGGCCACCCCGTTCCGTCAGGTGTATGTGCAGGCGGCCGCCGGCGATGCGGGAGGCGCCCTTGGAGCCGCCCTCGAGGTCTGGCACGGCCTGGGGAACCCCCGCAGCCAGCCGATGCTCAACGCCTACCTGGGCAGCGAAGCCAGCGAGCCGGCCATCGAAGCGCTGCTGAGCGACCCGGCCCGCTCCGCAGCGTTGGAGGCCGCGGGCTGCACGATCGAAAGGCCCGCCGAAGAGCAGCTTTGTGATCAGGTGGCCGCCGCCATCGCCGATGGGCTGGTGATCGGCTGGTTCGATGGTCGGATGGAATGGGGCCCACGGGCCCTTGGCCACCGCTCGATCCTCGGCGATCCGCGCCGGGCGGATATGAAGGACATCCTCAATCTCAAGATCAAGCGTCGCGAATCGTTCCGCCCCTTCGCGCCATCGGTGCTGCGCGAAGCCGTGCCGGAATGGTTTGAGCGCGACGGCGACGTGCCGTTCATGATGCAGGTGTACCCGATCCGGGAAGAGAAACGGACCCTGATTCCAGCGGTGACCCATGTCGATGGCACCGGCCGGCTCCAGACCGTCAGCGAGGCCGGCAATGGCCGTTACTACCGTCTGATCCGCGCCTTCGCGGCGCGCACCGGCGTGCCGATGGTGCTCAACACCTCGTTCAACGAGAACGAACCGATCGTCTGCACCCCGGGCCAGGCGCTTGACTGCTTCCTGCGCACCCGCATGGATGTGCTGGTGCTCGGCCCGGTGCTGATCCGCAGGCGCTGCTGATGGGCGCGGCCTCGACCAGCGTTTCGAGCGGGGTATCCGGAGCGCCAGCCGGTGGCTTCCCCATCCATCTGATCGTGCCCACCCGCAATTCCTACAGGCTGCTGCCGCGGCTGGTGGACTCACTCCAGGTCCAGACCGAGGGCAGCTGGCAGGTGACGTTCATCGACGGGGGCAGCGGTGCGGAGCACCGGGCCTGGCTCGATACCCTCTGCCTGCGCGACCGGCGCTTCCGTTGGTTTGAGCAGAACGCCCAGACCCCCGGCATCTTCGGCGCCATGAACCAGGGATTCGCGCTGGCGGGACCCAGCGACTGGCTCCTGTTCTGGGGCAGCGACGACTGGGCGGCCGGTCCCCAGGTGCTTGATCTGGCCGCAACCAGCCTGGTGGAATGCAGTCGGCGGGGCCGGATCCCCGACCTCCTGGTCTGCCACGGGCGCTACTTCCGCCTGGAGCCCAACGTCCCACCGAGACCAGCCCGGGCCACCAGCTTCCATTGGCGCCGCTCCTACCGCCGCTCCCTGCTGCTGGGGTCCACGCCACCCCACCAGGCCACCCTGTTCGGCCCGGGTGCCAGGGCCAAACTGAATCACTACGCGGAAGGCTTCCGGCTTTCCGCAGACCTCGACTACTTCCTGCAGCTTTCCACCCATCCGGAGCTGGAGGTGTGCCGCAGCGACCTCGAACTGGTGCACATGGGCGATGGTGGCGTGAGTGGTCAGCAGACCCGCCGCCGCCTGACTGAGGTGCGCCTGGCTTACCGGAGGGCGTTCGGGATCTTCTGGCCCGTGCCTTTTCTGCTGCGCTACGGGCAGCGGATCATCAGCCGCTTTGAACCCGCGTCGAGCCAGCCATGACGGCAACCACTCATCCCATCCTGCTGTTCGGGGCCACCACCCCCACGGGAACCGCCTGCCTGGAGCTGGCAGCCGGCCGGTCCGTGATAGTGGCCGGAAGGAGGCTCCCCCCGGGCTGGCCCGAGGATCGCTTTCTCAGCATTGATCTCAACGGGGCCTCCTTACCCAGCCCGGAAGAACTCCCGGAGAACGCGCTGCTGGTGAGCTTCGCGCCGATCTGGTTGCTGGCCCCCTTCCTGGCTGCCCTCCACGATTCCCTGGCCGGCTTGGGGCGGCGTTTGCCGATGGCCGCAGTGGTGGCCTGCTCCTCCTCCTCGGTGATCACCAAGCGCTTTGCCGCGAACCAGAAAGACCGCCGCCTGGTGGCGAGGCTGCTGGGCGCTGAAGACAGGGTCGAGGCCACCTGCGCAAAGGCCTCCATCCCCTGCCGCATCCTGCGACCGACCCTGATCTACGGGCAGGCAGGCAACCTGGCTGATCAGAATCTCAGCCGCCTGCTGCAGATGATGCGGCGGCTGCCGCTCCTGCCGCTGCCGGCTGAGACCGGGCAGCGTCAACCGATCCATGGGCGCCAGCTGGCTGCGGCGACCCTCCATCTGGCGGATGGGATGGCCAGAGACCCCGCGGAAACGGCCAGCCGTCGCATCGCCCTCGGCGGGGATGAAACCCTCTCTTACACCACCCTGCTGCAACGCCTGCAACAGGCGGCCAGGCAGCGCGATCCGCAGGATCGAGCCGGGCGTTGCCGACTGCTGCCCCTGCCCACGGGCCTCTTCCACCTGCTGGCCGCCCCCCTGCTGCCGATCTCGCCCAAGGGGTTTGAGGCCGTGCTGAGAATGGAGGCCAACCTGGCTGGCTTCACCCCCGTCCACTCCCTCTTGGGCACCGAGCCAGAACCCTTTCCCGTGCGCCCACTGGCCTGGGATCCCCCCACCCGCGCCCCGGGCCAGCCATGACGATCCCGGCCAATCTGCTGCGGCAGCCGATCCCCCCCATCGTGCTGATCACGACAGTGGGCTCCGCGCTGCTGACGTGGCTGCTTCTATGGGGGCTGATCCCATGGCTGCGGAGGCGGCTGCTAGATCAGCCCAACGCCCGCAGCTCCCACCGAATTGCCACCCCCCGCGGGGGCGGTGTCGTGTTCGTGCTGGTCGGCAGCCTGCTTAACCTCGCCCTGGGAGCGGGCACAAGCGCCTGGATTCCCCTGATCTGCTGTCCCCTAGCCCTGGTCGGCCTGCTGGATGATCGCTACGACCTGCCTGCCGCATGGCGCTACGCGGCCCAGCTCGCCACGGCGAGCGTGCTGGTAGCGATGGCGGCCGTGCCGCTGCCGATCTGGGCGCTGCCGTTGGTGCTAGTGGCCGTCACGGCGGTGATCAACTTCACCAACTTCATGGATGGACTCGACGGTCTGGTAGCCCTGTGCGGAGTTGTGCTGATGGCCTCGGCAGGACTTTGGCCTGTGGCCGGTGCCCTGCTGGGCTTCCTCGCCTGGAACTGGAGTCCGGCCAAGGTGTTCATGGGTGATGTAGGAAGCACCTGGATCGGTGCGGTTTTTGCTGGCATGGTGCTGCAACAGACCGGTCCGTGGGAGGCCATGTCCCTGCTGTTGGTTGGCTTCCCGCTGCTGGGAGATGCCCTGATCTGCGTGCTCCGCCGGATGCGGGCTGGCCAGCCTGTTTTCCAAGCCCACCGTCTGCATCTGTTCCAAAGGTTGCAGAGGGGAGGCTGGCCCCATGCCAAGGTGAGTCTTGTCTACGGAAGCGCCACCGTGGTGCTGGCGCTGGCAAGACCATTCGGCGGTGTTGCGGCTCTGACGCCTCTGATCGGCGCGGAGATGCTCATGGCGCTGTGGATGGAGCGCAATCAGGCCGTATCCTTCAAAGATGAAGCGAAAATGGGGTAAAGTGCGGTAAGAAGACAGTTAATGGAATCGATGCACGTCAAGACGACACGGCATGTCATCAAGGCTACATCAGAAAGCAATTAGAATTGAAGCAATGATGTTTTGGCAAATTGATTTTCAAGGATCTGAAGACTGAGTGAGTGCCAACGCATTTTGCCCCGATCGCCCGAAAACCGAGAACAGCAAAATGGAATCAAAGCTGACCTCACCCAACCATTCCACACCGAGGCACGCTGGCCGTTCTTCGGAAACACCCCACGGCAAGACACCCCGTCGGCGTCGGTGGCTCTGGTCAAGGCTTGCCGAATCCGTGATGATCCGGCGCACGTATTTGGTGACCTTTGACGGTCTCCTAATCCTGGCAGCGTTTTATGGGGCCTTTGCGCTCCGACTGCACGAGAAGGAAACCCTGGCCACCACCATGTCCTCCCTGCGCTGGCTCCCGTGGCTGGCGCTGATCAGCGGGCTACCCGTCCTGCTGTTCTCCGGTTGGTACCGGGGGCTCACCCGCTACGCCGGAAGCCACTCGCTCTACGGCTTGATCCCCCGTGCCGTGGTGATGGTGCTTGTCCTGCTGATGACAAATACACTTTTAGGCGGCACCCAACCGCCACGTTCTTTCTGGGTGCTTTATCTCTTGTTGTTCTCGGGGGCCGCGATCGGCAGCCGCATCGTGCTGCGCGATGTGCTGGTCAGCCAGTTAGACCGTAAAAGCAGCAATCAAATTGCAACCGATAAAACGGATGCAACTTTGATCTATGGGGCAGGCTATTCAGGCATGAATCTATTTAATGCCATTCGCAGTGATCGCCGCTTTCGCATTATCGGCTTCCTCGATGACGACACCCAACTCCATGGAAGAACATTGCAGAATCTCAAGATCCACAGTCCAACCCGCTTACATGCTCTGATCAAAGATTATGGTCTGAACAAAGTTCTGCTCGCCATGCCCTCCTTATCCAGGGAGAGGAAAAGACTGCTGGTCGACCAACTCAGCCATCTCGGATTGGAAGTTCTATCCATCCCTTCCCTGGCACAATTGGCTAACGGTCAACGCATCGTGAGCGATATCCAACCGGTGCTGATTGAAGATCTCCTGGGTCGGGAACCAAGCAAACCCGACTCCCATCTCTTGCAGGAAAGCGTGAAAGAGAAGTGCGTTCTCGTGACCGGGGCCGGCGGATCGATCGGCAGTGAATTGTGCCGGCAGGTCCTCGCACTCGGAGCCAAAAAGTTACTCCTGCTGGATTTGAATGAATACGCGCTGTACAGCATTGATAAAGAGCTCAATTCCCTAAAAGCAGAAAGCGAAATCAGACCGATCCTTGGCGACGCATCTGATTCAAAAAGGTTAACATTGATCTGTCTCGAGCATGGCGTCCAAACCATCTACCACGCAGCTGCATACAAACATGTACCACTGGTTGAAGCCAATCTCTGCGCCGGAATTTCAAACAACCTCCGCGCCACCCAATCGGTAATCCATGCTGCCAAGCAGGCTGGCATTGAGCGGCTTACGTTGATTTCAACGGATAAGGCCGTCAGGCCAACGAATGCCATGGGAGCCAGTAAAAGGGTATGTGAGCTGCTGATTCAGGCTGCGGCCGCAGATCAGGCTGGACGACAACCGGTCATGGCGATGGTTCGGTTCGGAAACGTGCTCGGATCATCAGGATCGGTGATCCCCCTCTTTCACGAGCAAATTTCCAAAGGAGGGCCCATCACGGTGACCCACCAAGCGATCACGCGCTACTTCATGACGATCCCTGAAGCCGTGCAATTGGTGCTCCAAGCAACCGGAATGGCGAAGGGCGGCGAACTGTTCCTTCTGGATATGGGAGAACCGGTGAGAATCGCTGAATTGGCACGCCAGATGATTGAACTTTCAGGCCTTCGTGTAAGGGATGAACAGAATCCCAACGGCGACATCGCTATTGAATTTACAGGTTTGCGGCCTGGCGAGAAACTCTACGAAGAACTGCTGATCAGCGCTCGCGATGAAGCCACACAACACCCACTGATTCGAAAAGCCAAGGAACCTAACCACAGCAGTTCCGAACTAAAGCCCATGGTAGAGGCCCTCGAAAAGGCCCTGGATCGATGGGATGAGCAAGCTACAGTACTGGCCCTCTCGAGGCTGGTTCCTGAGTACAATATAGACAAGAAGTTGCAACCAACAAACCAAGCAGCCAATGGCAACGGACTAGCACCAAATGCCGCCCATCCCGCTTCCTCCAATCTATCCACTTCTCCATGACTGAATTGTTGAGCCATATTCCGCCCAGCCTGAGGGCAAAGATCCCGGCCATACCACCAGCTACTCCTCGTAATTTATGGCTTTTGCTGGCAGCGGCGGTGGCGACTCAGAATCTCGCTGCCTTCCAGAGCAGCCAGGATGAACACATCACGGTGTTTGCAGCCCTGATCTGGGGAGGGGCTCTGATCTGCCTGGAAGACCAGTTGGAAACTCTGGAACCGAATCCTCAATGGCCCGGAGTGGTAGCTGGAGCGGCCCTGCTGAGCTGGGTAATCGCACGCACGGCGATCATCCTGCATTGGGATGGAATGATTTTCATCCTGCCTCTGCTTGGATGCATCGCCTTAGCCCTTCTATGTGAACAAATTAAGGGTATTGGAAGATTTCGCGACTCACTTTTGTGTTTGCTAATGCTGCCAGCCTTCAACGTGATTATGAAGCTGATTCCGGAAGGTCCTATGAGTGTTTTGACCGCACACCTGAGTGGCTTCTGGCTTGGCATCCTGGGGTTCGACAATATCGTACGCAACAAGAGCGTTCTTATGCCGACTGGAGGAGTTGAAGTCTTGCCGGCATGCAATGGTATTGACATGATTGCACAGGTTGTATGCATCGCTGTGATCTTCCAGCTGGCCTTTCCACTACGATCGCTCATCAGCCGTTTCCTAGTCTTCTCGCTTGCTCCGCTGATCGGCCTTGCGAGTAACACAATTCGGATTGCCATCCTGGCCTTATGCGTTGCTAATGGCAACGGGAAAGGCAGCAGGTTGTTTACATTCTTTCACGACGACATTGGGTCCTTAATATTTTCTGGCATCGCCGTTTTTGTGTTCGGCATTCTCTACATGCGTTTGTTGGAGCGAGAGCTCCCACCCCTGCCTGCAGTCATCCATGAGCAGACATCCCATCATGAATGATCGGATCATCAGCACGAAGCAGTTAAGTGCGCTCTATTCCATCTTGGCAGTGATCGCTTCCATTGCAGCCACCAAAGCGTTGATCTGGCCCCGATGGCCCGTGGCCCGACCACTGGATCAGCAAGCGATGACGAAGGCCTTGAATGATAGCGGTCTTCATGTAACTCCACTCAAACCATTTGCAGCCAAACGCAATTCTGAGCTCGCCACATCAGCAGCAATTGGCTACTCTATCAAGGACGGCATGGAACTCAGACTGATGAGGGGCGTGGCGCGCAAACGGTTTAACTTTCAAACCGCATTCTTTACCACATTGCATCCCGAGCTACAGCTCAAACAGAGAAACCTATCAGCCGGCCCTCCTCCCTACGTCTTCGGTGTGATTCAAAGCCAACCAGCACTCCAAACCTGCCTTGTGCAGGGAGATCAAGCGGCCGAGGCTTTTGGTGCCACAGGAGAGCAACTCACGCCGTTGGTCGACGGTGCAAGCAAATCAAGATGGAGCAGCTTAAAATCAATGGCTGGACTAAAGCCGAATCGAAATTATGAATGTATACTAATCCAGGCAACAAATACAAAGGGTTTGGCCACATCGATCGAACGGTCAACCTGGCTGCGTATACTCGGCTTACTGCGATCTGCTCTGCAATCAGAATCGAGCAAGTCTGCGACCTATCATCAGACTTGAATCAATAACCATAATTCTCCAACGATGGTGTCATGGGTCTATTTGATCGTATATTGAGACAATCCACTCCACCTGCCCGGCAAACAGCTGCCCAAGAGAGCCGGCCGCTGTTGTATAGCTGGATCCAGAGTGGTAAGTTTGCAATCGGTCCAATGCCCAAAACAGCGGAGCAATGGCTGCAGTTGGAGCAAGTCGGATTCAGAAGTCGATTCAGCTGTTGTTATCCCGAAGAAGAGATCTTTGCGGCTGCTCCAAGTTCATGGCTATGTGATCGGGTTTCCCTACCAGACCATCGGCGCCAAGAATCAATGAAACTGGAGCAACTCGCGATGGCCCTGCTTCAGGCGGAGGCAGTGATTGAGTCGCAGCCAGCCACCTATCTGCATTGTTTTGCCGGACGGGAGCGTTCACCCTTGATCGCCGTGGGGCTGGTGTCCCGAAGTCAGGGGGTTGACGTGCTCACAGCCCTAGACCGTGTACGACTATGCCATCCTGCTGCATCGCCGATCTTCAGCGATCTTGATTTACTTGAACGCCTTTTGAAAACAATGTGAGCCCTGATGGGTGGGCTCAATAGTGTTTGAACCACAGGTCAACGGCGGAATGGAAGCTTCTTCAACCAACCACCTCCACCACTGGAGGGTGGATTGCCAGACCCGTCGTCTGGCCGATCCGATCTTTTCGACTGCTTACCCTGATCCGATGGCTCCACGCCATTGAGTGGACTAGCACCGTTACCTGGATTCAGCTTCGACTGGCGCAACTCGCGGGAGACACCTTCCTCATGATAACGCTGAACGGCAGCACCGCTTCCATCGCGGATATAGCGATCGGTCAGATAGGAATCTCGGTAGCGGCGCACATAGTTGCCGACACCGCGAGCGTAGCGTCCAAGACCTTTGCCATATTTACCATAGGTAGATGAGTAACCGCTGGCATTGGCATAGGCATAGTGATAGTAATAGCCGTATTCATAACCATAATCATTCAAACGGCTTGGGAAGTTCACCTGATTACAGATCAAACCCAACACATCAACGCCCGTGGCCTTAATACGGCGACACGCCTGAGGAGCCAATTCACGACTGACCTTGCCAAGACCAACAAGGAACAGAATCCCATCCAGTTTCTCGCCCAAAAGAATAGGGTCAGCAAGCATCAGACAGGGTGGAGCATCAAACAACACTATGTCGTATTCGGTGAGATCGCGAATTTCGTTGACAACTTCTTGGGCACGGCTTGAGTTCAACAACTTCGCGGGGTCCGGCGGCTTCGGTCCAGCGGGCAAGATGTCGAGATTATCCTGAATCGGTTGAATCAATGACTTCAATTGCACCGATGAATCGGTGAGAAGGGATGAGAAACCTTCACCGTTAGCCAAGCCAAGGTAGCGAGTCTGCATCGGCAGACGCATATCAGCATCCACCACGAGAACTTTGAGGCCAAGGTCGGCTAGGGTGCGTGCAAAGATCGTGACAGCTGTCGACTTACCTTCACCTTGGGTCGATGATGTCACGCCGACAAGACGGATGTCGCGATCTGCACGAAGCAGCCTGAAGGTGGTGAACAAGCTACGCAAGGATTCCTTGATAGCAAAGCGTTCACTGGCACTCATCTTGGCAATGCTGGTGGAGATCTCCACCCCAGGCTCAAGAGGCAAGTATGGAATCAAACCAAGAACCGGCAGTTGAAGTTCCCGTTCCGTTTCCATCGGGGTGTGGAACACGTTGTCGGTTCGCTCGCGAAGAATCGCTGCACCGATACCAGAAACAAGTCCGAGCATCAAAGCGCGCAGCAGGTTGCTTTGCAGATTCGGCTCTACCGGGATATCGGCAAACTCTGCCGGGGCAATCACCTGCCAAGGGGTGATTGAGCGGGCCCGTTGGAGACGATAATTGTCACGCGCAATCAGATAATTTGAATAATTTTCACGTGCGGACTTAAGATTTGCCGACAACTCTTCATATTTTTTCATCAGGGAAGGGCTGTTCCTGAAGTTCTCATTCAACAGCAAGATTTGACGATTCAGTTCATCTTGCTGTGATTCATTGGCGAACAATTGAGCCTTGATCGCATCGGTTGCTTGTTTGCGGACAACTGGGAGAATGGCATCACGCTGGGCGAGTATCGATTGCACGATTGGGGAATCGTCCTTGAAGACGGCTCTTGCGTTAGCAAGCTTCTGCTCAAAATCATCAAGAGTCTCGTTAGGAGTTGCTTGTCCTGCCCCAATTGCCTTGTTTGGGTTAGCATCATTCGGGCCTGGAATCACCGTGCCTTGGCGACCCAATTGCTGGACCGGCGTCGGGGCTCCGCTGGGTGCCCAATTCAAGCGACCGGACTGGACGGAAGCCAATTTACTTTCCAGCTCGGTATGCTCAACCTGCAGAGCCATCGACCTAGTGACCAGATTATCCCGATTCTGCATAATTTTCTCTGCGAGACCACTGGGATCAAGAACATTATATTTTTGCCGAAAATCTTTAAGCTGTGACTCTAATTTAGATACATTGTTACGCAAGCCAGGCGCCTGTTGCTCGAGAAAATCCACCCCGGAATTGAGGGCGGCCTGCCGCTGCGACTGAGAAAACTTGGTGTAGTCCTTCGACAATTCATTAAGAATCAGTCGACCTTTTCCTGGGTCTCGCCAGCGGAGATTCACACTGAGGACTTGATCGACGTCGCCAGTAGGAGCGATCGAAAGACTGGATATCAAATCGTTCATCGAAACCCCCATCCGATCAGCCACCGGCTTAATCAGCAGGGGGGATCGCATCAGCACAATCAGGCTAGGAACGTCATTTTTGGGAGCTTGCCGAGCAATGTTCTCAAGCTTGTTTTCACCGACTCCAGAAACCGCACTTTCAAAGGGGTTGCTGATCTGGATCTGAAATCCACCCTCATAAACTGGCGAAAAAATTCTCTGACGCAACGTTTCCAGGGCAAGCGCCCCGGTGACCAGGGAAAAGGTGAGAAGGAAAACGCCTTGCCGTCGTTTGATCGTCCTGATCAGACCCTTGATGCCCCCACCACCATCTCCCTCCGCGGAGGCCAGGGGAGACGGTGAAAGCCCGACATCAAATCCTTGATACCGGACACCGGGCTGAGCTCCAGCCATCAAAACCTCTGCGCTGGATTGGTTTCCGCCAGAGACGGGTTGACGAGAGGCGCCCGTAATCGTCACGTCGGGTGGGGCATAGAGGTTTTTTATTCTAGGCCCCTTACCGCTGACCCCATGCACGGGGAGCCGTTCATGTAGTGGCACCCCGGGCAGCTCCCTCCTCGGGTAACCGGTAAAGTGTGACACCGGTATCCATTTGCGCGTGCCCGTACCCGACTCTAGGCGAGGCCTCCAATCCGGGCATAGCCTGGCTTGGCCAAGGTTGTTGGGCACCTGGCCGCGGAGCCGTCAGTACACCAGGCTGAAGGGCGCCCTCGCCGTGGCACTGATGATCTGCGGCCCTTCGGCTGAACTGGCCCGGGCTGGCTCCAACCCTGATCCTTCCCTAAGCAGAGATCTCGCCCCATTCCACCCTGGCTTAGCCAGAGGATCCTCCAATCTGCCTCCCACGGGACCGGCCCGTCTCAGCATCAGTCAGGTGTATGCCGATCTCTACGTGCTCGGTCCCGGCGATGGCCTGCAACTCACCTTTCTCGATCCAGCAGCGAAAGAAATCGGTGGTCCCTTCGGCATCCTGCCGGATGGCACCAGCAGCCTTCCCTTACTGGGTTCGGTTCAGCTCACCGGGCTCACGATCGGACAGGCCAGCCGCTGGTTGACCAGCCTTTATGGCAAGCAGTTGAATCGTCCACAGCTCTTTCTCACCCTGATCACCCCCCGTCCGGTGAAGGTTTCGATCATTGGTGAAGTGGAAAAGCCCGGCCTTTATCCCTTGGCCCCCTTCTCCACCCCCGTTTCAGCCATTCAGCAGGCCGGCGGGGTCACTGTGAACTCCGATATCCGCAAGGTGATCCTCCGGCGTCAGGCCGGTATGGATGGAATCCAGAAACAGGCCACCCTAGACATTAGTCAGGTGTTGCTCAATGGAAACCAACTCCAAAACCCTGTGCTGTTCGATGGTGACACCCTGATCATCGGCTTCACCAGGGAGTTGCCTGCCGAAATCCGAGAAATCGGAGCTTCGAACCTGGCGCCCACGGCCATCAACGTGACGGTGCTGGGCGAAGTGAAATCACCTGGCGCTCTGAGTCTTCCCGCCAACACGCCTCTGGTGGAAGCAATTTTCCGCGCCGGCGGACCGGTGCGCTGGCGGGCGAACAAAAATAAGGTTGATCTGATCCGTTTCAACCGCGATGGCAAGGTATCGCGTCAGACTTTCAGCTATAACGACACCACCAATCTTTCCGCCAAAAATCCGGCCCTTCGCAATGGCGATACTGTTATCGTGAAAACCAGTGCTTATGGAAAAGTTTTGGAATTTTTCTCTGATCTGGCTGTACCAATCGGTGCCGCAAGCAGCGCAGCTAATCTGGTTAATACTTGGTATTTTTACAACAACTGGAACAGAGACAACAATTGACATAAGCTCTTCGAATCGAAACTGAATTCCTTTCCTCCTTCTTCCCAGCAAGATGAATCGCCATTCCCGCCTTTCCGCCCCAAACCACGCCCTAGCCTGGGCTCTGCTGAGCCAGTCCATCTGGCTACCCCTGCTTGCCCTCGATGTCCACGATCGCTGGCAGGCCCAGATTCGGGAGCAACGGGACATCGCCGAAGCCGCGGTTCGCCGCTCACCCCGGGGAGAGATCCCGCAGAGCCAGCGCCCTGATGTCCAGACAACCGCCAACAGCAAACTGAAGGACACTGGCCTGCTGCTCGGAAGCGTCGGTCAGTCACCCCTGAATCCCGCCGACCGAACCGGCATGGTGAGCGAATCGGGGCTGGCCGGCTTCGCGCCTAGCGGCTCATCCCGTACCACCAACTCCGGGTCAACAGCCGATCCCACGGTTGCTTCAACCTCAGCTTCCAGGCCTAGTGAGCCTGAACGGCCTAGAGGGGGCTCCGCCCTGCTCCTCTCCACCACAGCGAACTCTCATACTCCCCTTCTTCTGACCTTCAACAAGGCTGAACTGCTCGGGGGCAGCCTTGATATCAGCGATCTCAACACGGCCGCGATGCCGCCCCTGGCTATGGCCGAACGGGCCCGCTGGCAAAAGAGCGGTGATCCCCTCGCCCCTCTGCCCGGAGCCTGGAGGGAACCGATGCGAAAGGCCCTCCACGGCCTGGCGGCCAGTAAGGGTGTATCCACCAGTGTTACGGCAGCCCGGGTGGTCCATGTGCCCTCGCTCCGGGTGCGTCAGTCAACCCCAGTGCCCTTGGCGGTGCAGGCGGATGGCAGCGTCGACATCCTCACCAAACCCGACAACCCGGCCGTGGTGGATGAAATCCGTCAATGGTCGTCACGGCAGCCCAGCTCGGGAAAGGCTGGCGTCACCGCTGCCGTGGTCCATCTCGAGCCCCTGCCCGAGGCTCCCCGAGAGCCGCAGCTTCCCGTCTCCCGAACCACCACCGCAGCTCCGGCTCCAGCTCCAGCTCCCGTGGCGATGAGCAGCCGCCCCGCCTCCGCTGAACCCTCGGTCGCCCCAAGCCCAGTCCCCGTAGCCGCCGCCCCGGCCCCCGAGGTGGCGGCACCACTGCCACCGGCAGCGCCGGCAGCGGCTCCATCCCCCAGCAGCGCTGTCCCTCCAGGGTCAGGGACCGGAGCCATCATCCCCTGAACAGCATGGCGCCATTTCCAGTGAACACCCCGGTCCGGCGAGGCTGCTCGTTCGCTCTTGGTCTGCTCTGCAGCACGGCCCTGCCGGTCTGGTCGGGCCAGTCCATGGTGCCTGGAGCGACAAACTGGGCAGGTTGGTCGGCTGTCTCTCCGGTGGCGGAGGGTTCCATGGCAGGACATCCACCCGTGCCCACCGTTCCCACCTGGTCTGTCGTGCCTCTGGGCCCCGCAGCGAACCCAGGCTGGGAGTGGCTCCCGACCGGGTCCGGCCCAGCGCCAGGCTGGTCCCCCCCGAACCCGCCGGTGATCAACAATCCCCCGCTCTGGCGGGGGAGCTGACGCCGGCACAACCGGCTATTCAGCCACGGCCAGCACCGCCTCGCTGATAGCCCGACGCTGTTCGGGGTCGTACCCCCAGCGATCGAGAAAGTCGAGATCGGGGCCGCTGGCCTGGCCGGCAGCCTGCAGCAGAACCTCCAGACGCTGCTTGACCAGATTCGGATCAAGTTGGCGCAACAGCTCGGTGCTCCGGTCCCTCACCCGTTCCGATCGGGCCTGCTGGGCGGCATCGCCGCTGCGCTGATGGTGCAGCGCCATGGCCGTGGACATCGCCAGATTGCGGACCGTGAGATCCACCACCCCCTCGCCCGCCTCCCGCAAGTTCAGCACCAGGGGCTCGGGAAGGCGATCCATCAGGGCACTGTCGCTGCTGAGGCTCACCACGAAGAAACCTCGCGCACCATCACGGCTATTCACCAGGTGGGCCACCTGATCGGCCAACACCTCATCGCTGAGCTCACCGGCCTCCCAGAGGGCAAGGCCCTGGGCGGCTCGCTCCATCGCCTGGGGGAACGTGGGAGCGGCGGCTCCGGACTCGGCAGTCATGCGGCTGGATCCCAGCGGGTGGCTCTCCAGCCTATGTAGCGGCGGCAGCGGCCGCCAGGCGATGGTCCCGCGGGGGAGCGCTAGCTGCCAGGCTTGCTGCATGGAGATTCCCCAGGCCCTGCCGGCCAGTCCCGATGGGTTCCGATCCGGCTTCGTCGCCCTGATCGGTCGCCCCAATGTGGGCAAGTCCACCCTGCTCAACCAGCTGGTGGGGGAAAAAGTGGCCATCACCTCCCCCGTGGCCCAGACCACCCGCAACCGGCTGCGGGCGATTCTCACCACGCCCACGGCCCAGTTGGTGCTGCTGGACACGCCTGGCATCCACAAGCCCCACCACCTGCTGGGCGAGCGCCTAGTGCAGAGCGCCCGCGGGGCGATCGGCGAGGTGGATGTGGTGCTGTTGCTGGTGGATGGCAGCCAGCCGGCGGGACGGGGTGACGCCTACATCGTGGAGCTACTCCGCCAGGGCAACCTGCCGGTGCATCTGGCCCTCAACAAGCACGATCTGGTGGAACCTGGCCGGGCTATGGAATTGGCGGACTCCTACCGGGAGCTGCTGGCCGGCGGCGAAGGGGAATCCAGCCTCCCCTGGCGCCTCCATCCGGTGAGTGCCCTCACCGGGGAAGGTACCGCCGAGCTGGTGGGGAGCCTGGCGGCCGACCTGCCCCCCGGCCCCCACCTCTATCCGGCCGACGCCGTGAGCGACCAGCCGGAGCAATTGCTCCTGGCTGAACTGATCCGGGAGCAGGTGCTGCACCACACCCGGGAGGAGGTGCCCCATTCGGTGGCGGTGCGGGTGGAGCGGATTGTGGAGGATGGACCCCGCACGGCGGTGCTGGCGACGGTGGTCGTGGAACGCAGCAGCCAGAAGGGGATCCTGATCGGCAAGGGCGGCAGCATGCTGCGGGAGATCGGCAAAGGCGCCCGGCTGCAGATGCAGAAGGTGTTCGACGGCCCCGTCTACCTGGAACTCTTCGTGAAAGTGGTACCGCACTGGCGGCGCAGTGCCTCCCGCCTGGCCGAACTGGGCTACACAGGCGACTGACGAACCCGGCGATGGTTTCGCTGAGTCAGACAGCGGGGCCGAGGCGAGCTGGCTGAGCGATGCATTGGAGGAGGGCGGCTGAGAGGATGGGCCGGTGCATGGCGATCAGCTTGAGCGAGTTTCCCCCCTCCGACCTGGCCAGTTTCCTGCGCCTCTGTGATGGCGAGTGGCTCACGGTGCGCAGCCGCTTCCAGCTTCAGGATGGCGGGGATGACAATGCCCAGCCAAATCCACCTGCCGGGGCCGAGCTGGAAACATCGGCGGAATCAGCGATCCAGGGTCCCTTTGGCGGCGACGATCCGAGCCCGACGGCGGCCGTGCCCCAGGACCAGTGGCACGACAGCGCCCGCGGCGCCCTGCTGGTGGCCTACCTGGAGCCGGTGGAGCCCGACGAACCGGGGGCATTGCTGGTGACGCCGCCAGCTCTCGATAGCCGCCCGGGCACACCGCAGCGCTTGCACTTCCAGGCGGGCGGAGGTTTTGAGCGCCAGGATCAGGCCGGAAACGCTCAGAGTCAGGGCAGCTGGGAACTCTGGAGCGATGGAAGCCTGGAGCTCACCCAGGCCGGGACGGACGCCGTGGTCCGAGAGCGGATCTGGTTCACCAAGCCCAACCTGCGCCTCCGGAGCAGCGTGGAACGCCGCCGCGACGGCAGCCCCGCCCGGGCCAGCTTCAGTTCCGAGATCCGCCGCGTCAGCCGCCCCGCGCCGTGATGCGTCTGGATGTGGTGAGCCTGGCCCCCGAGGCCTTCGCCCCCCTGCTCAGCCTCGGGGTGATCGGCCGGGCTTTCACGGCCGGCATCGCCGGGCTGCACCTCCACAATCCCCGCGACCACGCCACGGACCGCTACCGCAAGGTGGACGATGAGCCCTACGGCGGCGGGGCGGGCATGGTGCTCAAACCGGAGCCGGTGTTCGCCGCCTTCGAGGCCATTCCCCGCCAGGGCCAACGCCGCGTGCTGCTGATGAGCCCCCAGGGCCAGCCACTGCACCAGTCGGATCTGCAGCGCTGGGCCACGGCCTACGACCAGTTGGTGCTGCTCTGCGGCCACTACGAGGGCTTTGACGAGCGGATCCGCAGCCTGGCCGATGAGGAGGTGTCGGTCGGCGACTTCGTGCTCACCGGCGGCGAACTTCCCGCCGCCACGATCATCAACGGGGTGGTGCGGCTCCTACCGGGCACGGTGGGCACCGCCGCCTCCCTGGAGGAGGAGAGCCACAGCAGCCTGCTGCTGGAGCACCCCCACTACACGCGCCCGGCCGAGTTCCGCGGCATGGCGGTGCCCGCCATCCTGCGCAGCGGCGACCACGGAGCCATCGCCCGCTGGCGATTCGAGCAGCAGCAGGAGCGCACCCTCCAGCGGCGGCCCGATCTCTATGCCCGCTGGCTCCAGGAGCAAGGATCCGCTGGCGCCGTTAGCAGCCAAACGAAGGCGGAGGAGCGCCCAGGCTGGAAGACTGACCCAGCATCGGACACCCAACGCGAAGACAGCATGCAGCTGCGGATCGGCAACGGCTATGACATTCACCGCCTGGTGAGCGGACGGCCCCTGATCCTGGGGGGGCAGCGGCTGGAGCATCCGGCCGGGCTGGGCCTCGATGGCCACAGCGATGCCGATGTGCTGGTGCACGCCCTGATGGATGCCCTGCTTGGAGCATTGGGGCTGGGGGATATCGGCCAATATTTCCCCCCGGACGATCCCCGCTGGAAGGGGGCCGACAGCCTGGAGTTGCTGGAGCGGGTGATGGGCCTGATCCGGGAGCGGGGCTGGGATGTGGTGAATGTGGATGCGGTGGTGGTGGCGGAGCAGCCAAAACTTCGGCCCCACATCGCGGCGATGCAGGCAGCCATCGCAGGCCGGCTGGGGGTAGAGCCCGATCGGGTGGGGGTGAAGGCCACCACCAATGAACGTCTCGATGCCACCGGGCGGGAAGAGGGCATCGCCTGCCATGCGGTAGCCCTGTTGCAACGGCCATGACCCCGCCCGAAGAACCCACTGAGCCACGCCTCGACCTCCGCCTCGATCTGGAGCGCCGCAGCCGGCTGGGGATGGTGGAGGCGATCTGGGGCGAACACAAGAGTGCCGGGCAGATCGCGGCCGCCCTGGAGGGTCTGCATCGGGCCGGCCAGGTCGGCCTGGTGACCCGCGTGGTTCCCTCCAAGGCCGAGGCGGTGCTCACGGGCCTGGCGGAGAGGGGCCATGACCCCACAACCTGGCGTTATCACCTGGACGGCCAATGCATTTGCTCGGCCCCCCTGCCCCAGGCGGATCCCGAACAGGAAGCGGTGGCGATCGTGGCCGGGGGCAGCAGCGACCTGGGCGTGGCGAGCGAAGCCAGCCTCGCCCTGGCCTGCCACGGCATCGCCAGCGATCTGGTGCTGGATGTGGGCGTGGCGGGGCTGCATCGCCTGCTCGGCCAGCTGGATCGCCTCAGGCGGGCTCCGCTGCTGATCGCCTGTGCCGGGATGGAGGGCGCCCTGCCCACGGTGCTGGCCGGCCTGCTGCCCCAGCCGGTGATCGGAGTGCCGGTGTCGGTGGGCTATGGAGTGAGCGCTGGTGGACAGGCCGCCCTCCAGGGCATGCTCGCCAGCTGCGCTCCGGGACTCACCGTGGTGAACATCGACAATGGCTACGGAGCGGCGATGGCGGCCCTGCGCATCCTCGGGGCCTCAGCCATGGGGCCTGAGCGGGGCTGATCCAGGCTCCTGATCGAGCTCCAGAACGCTGCAAACCCAAAGGCGCATGGAGCGGGGCAGGAGACCTTGCTTGAAGCGTTCGACCGCGGAACCAGCACCGGTGTGTTCACCAAGTGCGGAGATGTGGGGGTCGGAACCATGCAGTCCCCAGCCCTGCAGGGCGCCAGTGTGCCTACAGGACGGGGGTGGTCGCAGGCTCGGGTGGCTAACCCCAGGCAGCTGAAGGGTGCCTGGGGATGGAGGGTGCGGGCGGAAGGGTACGGCCCGGTTCAGAGATGCTGGAGTTCGGGATAGGCCCCCAGCAACTGATCGGCGGTGAGCACCTCGCCCACCCCTTCGGGCTGCCAGATCACCTCGAGGGCGAGGAGATCTTCGACACCCACCGAGGCGAGACGCTGGAGGGTTTCGCGAAGCGCCTCGGCCGTGTCCGTGCCCTTGAGGGCGAGACTGCGACGGCTGGCGATCAGCAGGGTGACCGCGATGTAATCACTCGCCGCATCGCTGCTGCCGGCAGCCACCACGGAGGACCCGGAGCTCCGCGCCCCGGCCACATTGGTGGTGATTTCCCGCTCAAGCTTGCTGCGCTCGCGCACGGCAAGGCGGTTGAAGGTGGACTCGGCACTGGCGAAAGGCACCTGTCCCACCTCGCCGTTGGCGTAAACCCAGAGCTCGGGGTTGCGCAGCAGGGAGAGGCTGGTTTCCTGCAGGACCCGCTGCAGACCGGCCGTGGTGGAAGTGTCGGCCGTGGCGGCCATGCGACGCAGATCGGCCTGGAGTTCACGGGCGGAGGCGAGCAGACCCACCTGAACCTCGGCGATCGCCACCGGGCCATCGACCGAACCGCCGAGGCTGCCGGCGGAATCGGAACCCGAAAGGCTGCCCCCAGCGTTGCGCAGGCCGTTGAGCAGGGCGCCCACCACGGCCATCAGCACCAGCAGGCCGAGCAGACCGCCGCCGAATCCGAAGATCGGCACCACGAACGGCACACCAAAACCACCGCCGCCGTAGTAGCCACCACCGCCGTAATAACCGCCGCCGCCGTAATAACCACCACCACCGCCGTAGTAGCCACCGCGATTACCACCGCGATAGGAGCCGCCGCCGCCGTAATTACGGGGCGCGGAAGGAGCCGAACGGAAACTGCCGCCGCCGATGCGGCCGCCACTGGCGGCCTGGGCGGGGGTCGGGGCGGCGGCGAGCAAGGCGGCCATCAGCACTGGCACAAGCACGAAACCGGTCAGGCGCCGCAGCGCGGGACGCAGGAACAGTGGCAACGGTCGAGGGGCCATGGATGGCACCGAGGGATGAGGGGAATCTAGGAACCACCCCCCACAATGGTGACCACTTCCAGCACATCGGATTCCACCACCGGCTGGGAAGGCCAGTGCTGGCGGGAAAGGATGGATCCGTTGAACTCCACCACCACCAGCCGGGGCTGATAGCCGAGGGCCTCCAGCACCCGATCGAGGGTCAGGCCAGCCGGGGCCAGCCGTTCCTCCCCGTTGACCCGCAACGTGATCGGCTCAGCCATCAACCCTCGCCAGGGCCTCCAACAGGGCGGCGCTGGCCGCCTGCGGGTCAGGAGCTGCCGTGATCGCCCGCACCACCGCCACCCGGCGGGCGCCGGCCGCAACCACGGCGCCCAGATTGGCCAGGTCAATGCCGCCGATCGCAAAGAAGGGAACCGGGCACGCGGCCGCCGCCGCCGCCACGTAGGCCAGGCCGACCGGCTCCCGGCCCGGTTTGGTGGGGGTGGCGTTGACCGGCCCCACCCCCACGTAGTCGCAGCCTTCGGCCACGGCGTGGTGGAGCTGCTCCGGTGCGTGGGTGCTGATGCCGATCAGCCGATCCGGCCCCAGCAGCCGCCGCGCCACCGGCAGGGGCAGATCGCCCTGCCCCAGATGCACCCCATCGGCCTCCACGGCCAAGGCCAGGTCGACCCGGTCATTCACCAGGAACAGGGCTCCATGGCTGTGGCAGAGCCGCCTCAGCTCCTGGGCTTCGAGGAGCCGCTGGCGATCGTCGAGGGGATCGGCCGCCTTGGAGCGGTATTGCACGATCCGCACCCCGGCCTCCAGGGCCCCCGCCACGACATCCCGGGATCCGGCGCCCACGATCAGATACAAGGAACAACGCCCCAACAAGGCACGGCGTCCGTTGCCATCTCGGTGGGCTCGGAGCAGATCCACCTCCAGGTCGTAGAGGCGATAACGGCAGCGGGCCGCCTCCTCCGCCAGGGGCGGATCGATGCCCCGGCCGAATTCCTCCAGCACCCGCAGGGCCTCCTGAACCCGGGCAGCATTGGCGGCCACGATCTGATCCGGCGAGGTGCGTGCGGACTGGGCCGGATGGGTGAGGCCGGCGGCCGCATCGGTGGCGCTGTGCCGGGCGCGTTTGTAGGCGTCGCGGTGGAGCAGCCCCAGCCGTTGGCGCAGGTCCTTGCTGCGGGCCACCAGATCGGGGCGATCCAGCCCGAAGCGGGCCCAGTCCTCGAGAACCCGCAGGCCCTCCCGAGCCCGATCGAGATTGGCATCCAGCAGGCGCTCGATCGGCTGCAGGTCGGGAGGCCTGCTTGGGCCTGCCCGCACGGCCCCGTCGGGCTGCAGGGCGGGCATGGCCCCATCACCGCAGGGAACCGGGGAGGAAACGGTGGTCGGCGGGGAAATCGACACTCGAGATGCGGTGAAGGGGGGTGGATCGTTACCTAGTCTGAAACAACCCCAGAGGGCCCCATGGTCAACGATCCGGGCAGCGGCAGTGAAGACAATCCCCTGCAGGTGCTGGTCTCCGGCATTCTGCTCATGGGCCTGATCGCGCTGTTCATCAGCTGGGGCCTCCGCCACGCCTACGCCATCGCTTGATGCCGGGCTGAACCGGCAGTGACGATCGGGGAGAGGTGCCCGCGCTGCGGCCCAGCCGACAAGGGACTGGATCTGGGAGCCTGCTCGATCAAACGCGGCTAACCCTGATCAGCCTCACCCTGATGAGGATCAGCCCAATTCATTCTCACCGGGAACGGCCCCAGCCTCAACGGGCATCAAGGATCGCCGCGGCCTCCCTGGCGTCCTCGGCGATGCGCGTTGCCAGCTC
The DNA here is from genome assembly GCA_040399305.1 of Cyanobium sp. Classification (GTDB taxonomy): domain Bacteria; phylum Cyanobacteriota; class Cyanobacteriia; order PCC-6307; family Cyanobiaceae; genus Cyanobium. Next base: position 3,854 of record JBBASH010000007.1, on the reverse strand, counting down.
CTCGAGGCCGGCGAACCGCTGCTGGCTGCGCAGATAGCGGACGGGCTGAACGATGAGCTGCGCACCGGCCAGGTCGATCTCCCGATCGAGCAGATGCACCTCCACGGCAGAGGGTGCCAGCGGGTCCACGGTGGGCTGGGGGCCCAGATTCATCACGGCGGGCATGCCTGCCCCACCAACCTCGCCGGACCAGGCCAGTACCGCGTAAACGCCCTCCCGGGGGAGACATTTGCGGCCATCCACCTGGAGATTGGCCGTGGGCCAACCGAGGCCCCGGCCGAGCCCTCGGCCGGGCACCACCAGGCCACGGAAGCGGTAAGGCCTCTCGAGCAGCCGTTCGGCCTCCGCAAGATCAGCGGCGGCCAGGGCCCGCCGAATCCGGCTGCTGCTTACCCGCTCGCCCCCTTCGAAGAGCATCGGCAACACCGACACCGCAATGCCGCAGGCTGCTCCAATCCGCGCCAGATCGGCCGCGTCGCCGCAGCGGCCGGCGCCGAAGCGGAAGTTCTCACCCACAGCCACCCGGCGCGCCTGGAGCTGCCCCACCAGCACCTCCGCGACGAAGGCCTCCGGCGAGAGGGCCGCCAGGGAACGGGTGAAGGGCACCATCACCAGTTGGCGGATGCCCAGGGGCTCCAGCAGCTCCAGCTTCTCCTCCGGCAGGTCGAGCCGCAGGCGGGTCTCTCCATGGAGCACCTCGCGCGGATGGGGCCAGAAACTGACGACGGTGGGGACCCCGGTGCCGCTCGAACCGTCGCAGTGCTCCCCAAGGCCGATGCCGGTTTCCGGGACGTCCGGGGTGATAGCGGTGATCGCCTCAATCACCCGGCGATGGCCCCGATGCAGACCATCAAAACTGCCCAGGGCGATGGCGGTGGGGCGCAGGGCCTGATCCGGGATGTGCAGCGGGATGGACAGGGGATTCAGGACCGGGCGCTCGCCGAGGGGATCCTCCCATGGCAAGTTTGGAACCTCTGCAGGCAGCACGACCCATGGCCGATCCAGTGGATCTGCAGCGCATCTCCGGCGCCCTCCGCAATGTGGGCTGGGCGCGCTTCTGGACCCAGCTGGCTCTGGCGGTGGTGGTGGTGGGGGTGCTGCTGTTCAACAGCATCGGCGCCCGGGTGGCCTCCAATGCCCAGCGGGCCGTAGGCCTGGGCCCCGGACTCTCCTTCACCACGCTCTCCTTCCTGCTGCTCGCTTGGAGCCTCTGGCAGTGCTGGCAGGTGATCCGCTGCGGCCGAGCCCTGGCCAGTCCGGTGCGCCCCAGCCGCGGCGAGACCACCCGCCTGATCAAGCGCGGGCTGCTGGTGGATCTGGCCGGCCTCACGATCGCCGCCGTGGGATACCAGGCCTTGGCCGGGAGCCTCTTCCTGCAGGCATCGATGCAGGCGCCGGGGCTGTTCGGCCCAATGGCCTATCAGGGAAGTCAGGGGCCGATCAGCACCTTCCCGATCACCTCGATCGAGATGCTCTCGGTGCTGAGCAACACTCAGGTGCTCTTCGCCCATCTGATCGGCCTGATGTTCACCCTGTGGATGCTCCAGCGGGTCTACCGCAGGGGTTGAGGGCCAGAGATGGGCCGGGAAAGGGCATCCGCGTCGCGATCCGAACGGGTGCTCGGTCGAGGCCGAATCGCAGCACTGGGACGATCACGCGGGCCCCGGGCCAGGGGTGAGGGCAGCCGGATCGGGCAGGTTGTCCGTGGCACCGCGCCAGAACAGTTCGGGCTGCAACGGCGTGAGCGAAGCTCCCCCCGCAGCGATCCAAGCCACATCGGTCGGCCAATCGGCGGGGCCAGCCACGGCGGCATCCAGGTCGTCCACCACCTCGCCGGCCAGCCAGTAATAGGTTCGGCCGCGCGGATCCTCGCGCCGGTCGAACTGATCGGTGTAGCGGCGCACGGCGGTGCGGCACCAGCGCAGGGGACCGATCGCCTCAGCCGGCAAGGGCGGCACATTCAGGTTGAGCAGCATGCCCTCGCCCCAGCCGGCCGCCACCATCCCTTCGGCCACGTCCAGGGCGAGGCCGGCAGCGGCGCCGAACTGCCGCCACTTGAAGTCGGCGCAGCTCACCGCCAGGGCAGGATAGCCCTCGATCGTGCCCTCCATGGCGGCACTCACGGTGCCGGAATACAGCACGTCCGTGCCGAGATTCGGGCCGTGGTTGATGCCCGAGAGCACCAGCTGGGGGGGCTCCTCCAGCAGGCGGAACAGGCCGAGCTTCACACAGTCGGAGGGGGTGCCGCTGCAGGCCCAAGCCGTCACGCCCGGGGCGAAGAGCTGGTCGGCCCGCTCGGCCCTCAGGGGGGTCTGGAGCGTAAGGCCATGGCCTGTGGCGGAGCGTTCCTGGTCGGGGCACACCACGGTGACCAGATGACCCCGAGCGGCGGCCTCGGCCGCCAGGGCCTGGATGCCGGCGGCGAAGACCCCGTCGTCGTTGCTGATCAGGATCCGGAGGGGGGCCATGGCGGATGGGGCTCTGGCGATCAGGCTGCCACGGAGCCTTCGGTCACCGGGGTGCCGTGGGCTGCAGCCGACCGGCTCCCCCAGGGCGAAGCGCATCCAGGGCCTGCACCCCGATCGCCGCCTGGTTCTCGGCCCGTCCCAGGCCTCGTTGCTGACCCGTTCCCAGCCTCTTGCGCAGCGGAGGCCGCACCCTCCGGGGGTCGCTGCCCGGACTTCCACCCCCGGTGGCTCCAGCCGCGGCGGTTCCCACGCCTGCGAGCCCAGTGAAGAAGGCGCCCGGGGCCCGGCGGCGACCACCAACCCGGCACTGCCTACAGTCGCGCTTCACCCCGTCCCAACGCCGCCGCCGTGAGCGCCACGATCACCCTCCAGCAGCTCACCGACCAGCTTCAGGCCCTTGAAGCGGAGGCGGCCGCCGCGATCGGTGCCGCTGCCGACCCGGCCGAGCTGGAGCAGCTCCGGGTGGACTTGCTCGGCAAAAAGGGGCGCCTCTCCGGGGTTCTCGGAGCGATGGGGCGCCTTCCCGGCGAGGAGCGGCCCCAGGTGGGGCAGCGGGCGAATGTGCTCAAGGAGCAGGTGCAGAGCCTGCTGGGGGAGCGCCTCCACCATCTCCAGTCCTCGGCAATGGCGGATCGCATCGCCCGCGAGACGCTCGATGTGACCGCACCCTGCCGCTTTGTGCCGCCAGGGCATCGCCATCCGCTCCAATCCACGGTGGAGGAGATCCTCGACATCTTCGCGGGCCTGGGCTACCGGGTGTCCGAGGGGCCTGAGGTGGAGAGCGATTACTACAACTTCACCGCCCTGAACATCCCGCCCCACCATCCGGCCCGGGACATGCAGGACACCTTCTATCTGGCCCCCGGGGCCGATGGTGGTGAGCGCCTGCTGCGCACCCACACCTCGCCGGTGCAGATCCGCCATCTGGAGGCCAATCCGCCGCCGGTGCGAATCGTGGCCCCCGGGCGGGTGTACCGGCGCGACGCCGTGGATGCCACCCACTCGCCGGTGTTCCATCAGGTGGAGGTCCTCGCCCTTGATGAGGGACTCGACTTCAGCCACCTGCGCGGCACCGTGACCACCTTCCTGCAGCGCTTCTTCGGGGACCTGCCGGTGCGCTTCCGTGCCAGCTACTTCCCCTTCACCGAACCCTCCGCCGAGGTGGATGTGCAGTGGCGGGGCCGCTGGCTGGAGGTGATGGGCTGCGGCATGGTGGATCCGGCCGTGCTTGAGGGCCTTGGGCTTGATCCGGAGCGCTGGAGTGGCTTTGCCGCCGGCCTAGGCGTTGAACGCTTCTGCATGGTGCGCCACGGCATCGACGACATTCGCCGGCTGTTCACCAGTGATTTGCGCTTCTTAGAGCAGTTCTAACTGTTGAGGTCTAGG
>JBBASH010000006.1:55699-70553 GCA_040399305.1 Cyanobium sp. | reverse complement strand
TTTTCTTTACCGATTTTTCTGATCCCTGCCTTACCGCTTTCGGCTTGCCCTTGTGTTTCTTCGGGGCTCAGGTTGGCCAGGAGGCTGGAAGCCATGTATCGATCCCCCCCCCCCATGGCCATCTCCGCACGGCTTCCGCGGCAGCCTGCCGCTCCCTGCCTACGATGGAGATCAATCGTGGGGATGCATGCGCAGGGCCGTTCCCGATCCCCCCTCCGCGACCCGGGCCGAATCCCACGGCCCCCGTTCCGTTGAGGCCGGCTCCCGCAATGGCTCCGGTGGCTTTGCTGATGCGGTGGTGGGTGAGGTTGGCCAATTGGTTCCCGAGGCGGCGCCCACCGGGGAGGTCCTTCCTCGTGTTCCTGCGGCAGCATCGGAAGCTTTCTCCCAGCCATCCGCCCGGCGCCGCTCGATCGTGGGTCCCGAGGATTACGGGATCCCTCTGCCCGAATGGCTCGCCCAGTGCGTGCGTCACGTGCCTCCTGGCGAGGGTGACACCTGCCCGACCGACACCGAGGCCCTGCTCGCAGCCGCCTTCGACTTCGCTTTCCAGCTTCACGCGGGGCAGTTCCGGGCCAGCGGCGAGCCCTACATCATTCACCCGATCGCGGTGGCCGATCTCCTGCGGGATATCGGCGCCAGTGCGGCGGTGATCGCCGCCGGCTTCCTGCACGACGTGGTGGAGGACACCCAGGTCACCCCCGAGGACATCGAGTCCCACTTCGGCGCCGAGGTGCGGGCCCTGGTGGAGGGGGTGACCAAGCTCGGCGGCATCCACTTCACCAACAAGACCGAAGCCCAGGCCGAAAACCTGCGCCGCATGTTCCTGGCCATGGCCAGCGACATCCGCGTGGTGTTGGTGAAACTGGCCGACCGTCTCCACAACATGCGCACCCTCGGCGCCCTGAAGCCCGAGAAGCAGCAGCGCATCGCCCGCGAAACTCGCGAGATCTACGCCCCCCTGGCCAACCGCCTCGGCATCGGCCGCTTCAAGTGGGAGCTGGAGGATCTGGCTTTCAAGATCCTGGAGCCCGAGGCGTTCCGGGAGGTGCAGCAGCAGGTGTCCACCAAGCGCAGTGAACGGGAGGAACGGCTCGCGGTCACGGTGCAGCTGCTGCGGGATCGCCTGGCCGCCGTGGGGCTGACCAGCTGTGAGGTGAGTGGTCGGCCCAAGCACCTGTTTGGCATCTGGAGCAAGATGCAGCGCCAGCAGAAGGCCTTCCACGAGATCTACGACGTGGCCGCCCTGCGCATCCTCTGCCCCAACCTGGAGAGCTGCTACCGGGCCCTGGCGGTGGTGCACGACACCTTCCGGCCGATCCCGGGGCGCTTCAAGGACTACATCGGCCTGCCCAAGCCGAACGGATACCAGTCGCTGCACACGGCGGTGATCGGCCGTCACCGCCCGGTCGAGGTTCAGATCCGTACCGCCGACATGCATCAGGTGGCGGAATACGGCATCGCCGCCCACTGGAAATACAAGGAGGGTGGTTCGCCCGCCGCCGCCGACACCGAGCGCTTCAACTGGCTGCGGCAGCTGGTGGACTGGCAGAAGGAGGACGCCGGCGAGGACAGCAGCGATTTCCTGCGCTCGATCAAGGAGGACCTCTTCGATGAGGAGGTGTTCGTGTTCACTCCCTCCGGTGATGTGGTGGGCCTGCGCAAGGGATCGACGGCGGTGGATTTCGCCTATCGCATCCACTCCGAGGTGGGCAATCACTGCCAGGGCGTGCGCATCAATGATCGCCTCTGCCCCCTACCCACACCGCTCCAGAACGGCGACTTCGTGCAGATCATCACCTCGAAGGCAGCCCATCCCAGCCTCGATTGGCTCAATTTCGTGGCCACCCCCACGGCGCGCAATCGCATCCGCCATTGGTATAAGCGCAGTCACCGCGAGGAGAACATCCTGCGGGGCACCGCCATGCTGGAGCGGGAGCTGGGCCGTGAAGGATTTGATGCCCTGCTCAACGGCGAGGCCATGGCACGGGTGGCGCGCCGCTGCAACCTGATCAGCAGCGAGGACCTACTCGCCTCGATCGGCTTTGGCGGCGTAACGCTGCAGCAGGTGCTCAACCGCCTCCGGGAGGAGCTGCGGCTGGCCAGCGCCGCCGCCACGCCGGTGCTCAGCAACGAAGACCTGGCCCGCTCCGTGACGGCCCAGGCCGACCAGGCGGCCCCGGCGCCTCCGGTGCACCGCACCGAAGCCGGCAGCGCCAGTCCGATCATCGGTCTCGAGGGCCTGGAGTATCGCCTCGGCGGCTGTTGTTCCCCCCTGCCCGGCGAGTCGATCGTGGGCAGCGTGGCCCTCGGCAACCATGGCATCACGATCCATCGCCAGGACTGCGGCAACCTCGCCCAGGTGCCGGTGGAGCGCCGGTTGCCGGTGCGCTGGAACCCCCTAGCCGACGACCAACGCCGCCGCTATCCCGTGCAGCTGCGCATCGAGGTGCTCGATCGGGTGGGCGTGCTCAAGGACATCCTCACCCGCCTCTCCGACCATCGCATCAATGTGAGCGATGCCCGCGTGCGCACCAATCCCGGCAAGCCGGCCCGCATCGACCTGCGGGTGGAGCTCGTGAGCGCCCGCCAGCTGAGCGACACCATGGATCAGATCCGCTCAATGGCCGATGTGCTCGATCTAGCCCGGACGGGGATTGGTTGAACCCGAGTCGCTGGAGACTGGACCTCGTGATGGTGCTCTCCCCACACCGTTGCTGATCGGTGGCGTTTGTAGAGAACACCGCTTAAACTGCCGCTTTATGGATTACACGGGATGATGCCCTTCTCCTCTGGTCCACAAATCAGCGCCAGCCAGGCCCAACCTTGGCTGCGCCGGATGCTTCTCGCCACCACTGCGCTCACTGCTCTGGCCTTGGGAACGGTCAGTGTTCAGGCTGGTAACACCGAGAAGGCCATCACACGCACTCCCGATGATCCAGCGGTGGTGTGGGGGCCCTGTCCGGCTTTTCTTCCCAAGGGTTGCGGCTTGGCCGTGCTGCACGGCGACCCGGCCAAGGAGAACGCCGATATATTTTTGAAGGTTCCGGGTGGCAGCGTGCTGGCCCATCACAAGCACACCTCGGCTGAACGCATCGTTCTGATCTCTGGCGAATTGGACGTTCGCTACGACGGGCAGCAATCCGCCCGTCTTCGCCCCGGCACCTATGCCTACGGTCCGGCCGGTGTGCCCCATGTGGCGACGTGCTTGAGCAAGCAGCCCTGCGTGTTGTTCATCGCTTTCGTCCAGCCGGTCGACGCCATCCCCGTGACCCACTGATCCCAGGGGAAGAGTACACAGCTGGTCGTTAGCCTCAGGAGCGTTGCGACAATAAACGGCGGATCTTATGGGCTGATCGCTGTAACAAACCACGACGAATGGGCTCGTCATCCAAGGGGGTGCTGTGCGCCACCCGGTGATCGAGCAGCTGGAGCAGAGGCGGTCGACCAGCACGACGACTGGCCCTCCCTAGGGGGACAGGTTGCAGCGCTCAGTGGCCGGCCCAGGGTGAGGGTCCGCCCACAGGTCCCGAGCCCCGTGTCCGGTGTTACAACCCGCCTCGATCGGCCCGCTTACAACGGTGCCATGTCAACGCCCCGCCCTTCTTCCGAGGTGCCATGACTTCCGAACAGGCCGCCCAGCTGATCGACAACACCCTAGATCTGGTGCATCAGCGCCTCCAGGATCTTGAGGCGCAGGCTCTTCCCCAAGAGCACAAGGCCTTAGCGGCCGAATTCCGCGAATGGCGCCAGCCTTCCGGCGGCCACATCGATCTGATGGTGTTTCCAGGGCTCAGCAATTCTTGAGCGAACGGGATCGCTGTACGCCCTGGTGTTGCATCGTTGCCTGACGCCAGGGTGATTCTCTGTTAAGTGGATAGTATTGCGCTGATTGATGTTCTGCGGTGATGCCTGTTGTTGTGCCAGTTGCTGTGATCGTTGGCTCCTTGGCTCGTGATCGATTCCTATCGCTGATGAGGGTCTTGGCGCCGTTGTAGGCGTGATCGAATCACATCATCGGGGCTGGCGATCAAGGATTCATCCCCGCTCCAACCGGTTCCGGCGTTCGCGGTGGTGAAACCAGCGCCAGCACCCCACCCCCACCACGGCAGCGGCCAGGATTCCCATCACCACCGAGCCCAGCAGCAGTCGGCTGGTGAAGGCCCAGCCCAGATCACCTAGCCGTTCCAGATTCAGCTCAGCCTGTCCCGGCCAGGCAGGACCAGGCCCGATCAGCAGGACACCCAGCTGGTAATTCAGCCAACAGATCGGCAGGGTGGTGAGGGGATTGCTGATCCAGGTGCCCGCCGCCGCCAGAATCCGGTTGCCGCGGATCGTTGCGGCCAGGGCCACCCCGAGCACGATCTGGAGTCCGAAGAACGGCAGGCAGCCGGTGAACACCCCAGCCGCCAGCCCCCGGGCCCGGTGGGCGGGGCTGCCGTCCTGCTGCCACAGCCAGCGAAGCCTGTGGATCAGCCAGGGCCCCAGGGCACCGCACCGATCCCCCAGGCTCCCCATCAACGTCCGCCGACCTCCTGGCCGGGCCCGCGACCCAGGGTTGGGCGATCCTGGCCGGGGCGGAGACTGGCGATCACGACGCGGCATGGATCCGGTGGCTGGTGCGGCACCCGAATGGGGTCCAGACCCTAGGGGCGGGAAGAGATATTCCGGCGATCTCGGGGACACCATCGATCCCGGTGACACCATCGCCGCCATCGCCACCGCGGTGGCGCCCGGTGCGGGCAGCGTGGCGATTGTGCGCCTCTCGGGTGCCTCGGCCGAAGCGATCGGCCGGCGGCTGTTCACGGCGCCGGGCCAGCAGGTGTGGGAAAGCCACCGGGTGCTCTACGGACATGTGGTGGATCCGGCCAGCGGTGAGCGGGTGGATGAGGCCCTGCTGCTGCTGATGCGTGCCCCCCGCAGCTTCACCCGCGAGGACGTGGTGGAGTTCCACTGCCATGGGGGCTTGGTGGCGGTGCGGCGCGTGCTTGAGCTCGTGCTGGCGGCCGGGGCGCGCCTGGCCGCTGCCGGTGAGTTCAGCCAGCGGGCCTTTCTCAATGGGCGCCTCGATCTCACCCGGGCCGAGGCCCTGATGGAGCTGGTGGCGGCCCGCAGCCGCCGCGCCGGCCAGCTGGCCATGGCGGGCCTGGATGGCGGGCTGCAGCGGCGGATCGGGGCCCTGCGGGAGCGCCTGCTCGATCAGCTGGCGGAACTGGAGGCCCGGGTGGACTTCGAGGAGGATCTGCCTCCCCTGGATCCGCTGGCCGTGAGGGCCGAACTGGAGGCGGTGCGTCGCGAGCTCGAGGGTCTGGTGGTCGAGGCGCGGCAGGGCGAGATCCTGCGGGAGGGGCTGAGGGTGGCCATCGTGGGTCGTCCCAACGTGGGTAAGAGCAGCCTGCTCAATCGCCTCAGCCGGCGCGAGCGGGCCATCGTGACCGAGCTCCCCGGCACCACCCGCGATCTGCTCGAAAGTGAGCTGGTGCTGGAGGGCGTTCCCCTCACCCTGCTCGACACCGCCGGTATCCGTGCCACCACCGATCCAGTGGAGCGGCTTGGCATTGAACGCAGCCGGGGGGCCCTGGCAGCGGCCGATGCGGTGCTGCTGCTCTTTGATTTGAGCGCCGGTTGGACCGCTGAGGACGAGGCCCTGCAGGCCCTGGTGCCGGCGGGGGTGCCGCTGCTGCGGGTGGGCAACAAGGCGGATCTGCTCGATGCGGCCACAGCCACGGCAACTCCCGGGATGCCAGCAGGCGCCGCCGATCTGGCCATCAGCGCCCACACCGGCGCCGGCGCCGAGGCCCTCGGTCCGTTGCTGCTGCGGCGCTGCGGGCTGCAGGATCTCCAGGGGATCGCGGTGGCCCTCAATCAACGGCAGCGGGAGCTTGCGGCAACGGCCGCCCAGGGCCTGGAGCGCAGCCTGGCGGCGGCGGATGCGGGCCTCCCCTGGGACTTCTGGACCATCGATTTGCGGGATGCGGCGCGAAGCCTGGGCGCCATCACCGGCGAGGAGGTGAGTGAGGCGGTGCTCGATCGGGTTTTTAGCCGCTTCTGCATCGGCAAGTGAGCCGGCGGCCCTCCTGAGCGCTTGGCGTCGCCGCCGGATCGCGGTCCGGGCTGGCGCCGCTCAGGGACGGTGCCATTGTTGGCTCCGCTCCCTTCCGTTCTGGTGGGATTCGCTTGGCCGCTTCCGGTCCTGCCGTTCATGGTTGCGCACTCCGATCCTGATCCGGTTGGTTCCGTGGGTTCCGCCGGCGGTCATGGCTCCGCTTCCACCACGTTCGGGGCTGCGGCAAGCCCGGGCGGGTTCACTCCAGGGGGCGAGCGGATCGCCTCATCCGCCGATCCTGAGCTGGGCCCGGTTCCAGGAAGCTCGGCCGTTGCCTCGGGGGCTCCGGCACCGACAGCCGCCTGCTTGACCCTGCCCGCCGCCCTGGTCGAGCCCCTGCTGCGGGCCTGGTTGGCGGAGGATCTGGGCCGTGGTGACCTCACCGCCCCCGCCCTGGCGGGCCGGCGTGGTCGGGGGGCCTGGTTTGCCAAGGGCGACGGGGTGTTCTGCGGCGGCGTGCTGGTGGAGCCTCTGTTCCGGCTGCTGGATCCGGCGTTGGCGGTGCGCCTGCTGGTGGCCGATGGGGAGCCGGTTCGCGCCGGCCAGCGACTGCTCCACCTCGAGGGCCAGGCCGCCGCCCTGGTGGCAGGGGAGCGCACCGCCCTCAACTTGGCGATGCGGCTCTCCGGGATCGCCACCGCCACCGCCGCGCTGGTGGCGGAGCTGGCCGGCACGGGCGTGCGGTTGGCGGACACCCGCAAGACCACCCCGGGCCTACGCCTGCTGGAGAAATACGCCGTGCGTTGCGGGGGCGGCGTGAATCATCGGCTCGGCCTTGATGATGCGGCCATGCTGAAGGAGAACCACTTGGCCTGGAGCGGAGGCATCGGCCCGGCGATCGCGGCGGTGCGCGCCTCGGCCCCCTGGCCGGCTCGGGTGATCGTGGAGGCAGAGACGGAGGGCGAGGCCAAAGCGGCGGTGCGGGCCGGGGCTGACGCAGTGCTGCTCGATGAGTTCAGCCCGGAGGCGCTGGAGGCCCTGGTGCCTGCGCTGCGGGCCCTGGCGGCCGAGCGGATGGCCGCCGGCGGATCCGGATCGCTGGTGCTGGAGGCCTCCGGTGTGCGGCCCGAGCAGCTGCGGGCCTACGGAGCCACTGGCATCGACCTGATCTCCACCAGTGCCCCGATCACCCGCTCCGCCTGGCTGGATCTGAGCATGCGCTTCGAGCCGGTGCTGGCCTGATCGGGCGGGCCGGGGCACCCCGCTTCGATCAAGAAGGTGGCCTCGATCAAGAAGAGAGGAAGAAAGCAGGGCATACACAGCTTCATTTTACGTTGACCAGCCGTGGGATTTTCCATACCTTGTCGAGGTGTGATCCGAGTCGCCTGTGGCCGTGCCCTCCGTGATCAAGTCCGGCCTCCGGGCCCAGCGCAGTCCTCGCCAGCGCCGTCTCCGCTGGCTTCCGATGGCCACCGGCCTCGCCCTGGCCCTCTCTCCCCTCGCCGCCTCGGCCGAGACGGTGCTGGAGAAGGCCCTGCGCACCGGCGAGCTGGTGATGGTGGGCACCACCGATTCCCCCCCCCTGCTGACCCTGGATGCCAAAGGGGAACCGGTGGGCTACGCCATTGAGGTGGGGCGTCGCATCGATAAGGAGCTCAACGCCCAGCTCGGCGGCAAGGTGCGGATCCGCTTCGAGCCGGTTCCCAATACCGCCGCCATGGTGCAGGCCGTCGCCACAGGCGGCGCGGCCCTGGCCTGTGGTGTTCCCTTCAGCTGGGAGCGGGAGATGGTGGTGGATTATTCCCTGCCGATCGGCCTCTCCGGCCTGCGGCTGCTCGCGGGATCGGCCGCCATCGATGGCAGCCCTGCCTCCTTGGCGGGTCGCCGGGTGGCCACGGTGAGCGGCTCCCTGGGGGCGACCGCCATCGGCACCTTGCAGCCCGCGGCCAAGCCGGTGTCGTTCGATTCCCTGGATGCTGCCGTCACCGCCCTGAAGCAGGGCAAGGTGGACGGCGTGCTGGGCGATTCCAATGTGCTGGCCGGCTTGCGCAAGGTCCGCAACCTCACCACCACACGCCTCGTGCCCGATGAGCCCTTCGCCACCTATGGCGTGGGCTGCATCGTGCCGCAGAACAGCTCCGACTTGATCAATGTGGTGAATCTCGCCATCGCCAAGCAACAGGCGGCTTACCTCGAGGGGCAGCCCGATGCCGTGGCGAGCATCGATCCTTGGGTCGGTCCCAACGGCGTTCTCGGCATCCCCGTCGAGCGGATCCGCGGCTTTTTCCAGAGCAGTCTCCTGAGCCGCGAAGCCCTGCTCCTGATCCCTGTTCCCGCAGCCAAGCCGGCGCCCTGATCGGCCGCCACCCCCCGCTCTCTCGCTCCCCCTTCGGCACCCCCCCCCGCATCCGATGGCCTACATCCCCCGCTCTGGTCTGTTCGGTTTCCTGCTGCTGCTGGCTGCCCTCGCTCCTTCGGCGGGCATGGCGGCCAGCAGTGCCGCTCAGGCCCTTCCCGATTCTCCTGCCATCAGCAGCGGCCCGGTTGAGCCGGTAGCCGCCGAGAGCATCGAGGGGCGCCTGCGTCGCATCAGCGCTGCCCTGCGCGCCCGCGATTCGATCGATCCAGCCGCTCCCCGGGCTGCCGATTCCACCGATGGCAAACTCGCCTTGGTGTTCGCTAATGGGCCACGGGTGGGCTTCCGCAACGCTGGCGGCTGGGGCAACGGCGGTTTCCGCAACGGTGGCTGGGGCAACGGTGGCTTCCGCAATGGCGGTTGGGGCAATGGCGGAGGCTTCCGCAATGGGGGCTTCCTGAATCGCTGGTGATCCGGTGATCAACCGCCAGCGTTCGCCCGAACCTCCATCAGCCAGCGGCCCAGCGGTCTCCAGCGTGGCCCCTGGCTCGGATGACACGCCCTTGAAGCAGGCAGCAGGCAGCGTTCGCGGCGACCGTGGTGTTCGCGGCGACGGCTGCGGCGAGGCAGTCGGTTGCGGCGAGGACGGCGGGCCAGCGCCCGGATGCTTTTCGTCGGGGGAGGCCTGGCCTGAGGAGCCACCGCCGGGCAATCCCGAGGGCTACGGGCCCCTGGAGCTGCTGGTGATCCAGCCCACCCCCTACTGCAACCTCGACTGCGACTACTGCTACCTGCCCAGCCGCAATGACCGCCATCGCCTCTCGATGGAGATCCTTGATGCGGCCCTGGAGCGGGTGCTGGAAAGTCCGTACCTAGGGGGTGACTTCACCCTGCTCTGGCATGCGGGCGAACCCCTCACCCTGCCGATCGCCTTTTACGACGAGGCCGGTGAACACATCCGCCGGGCCCAGGAGCGCTGGGCGGGGCCGCCGCTGGAGATCCGCCAGTCGGTGCAGACCAACGCCATGGTGATCAACGACGCCTGGTGCGACTGCTTCGCGCGCAACCGCATCCACGTGGGCGTGAGCCTCGATGGACCGGCCTTCTTGCACGATCGCCATCGCCGCACCCGCACGGGTCTCGGCAGCCATGCGGCCACGATGCGGGGCATCGCCGCCCTGCAGCGCCACGGCATCCATTTCCAGGTGATCAGCGTGCTCACCGAGGAGGCGCTGCACCATCCCGAGGCGATGTTCCACTTCTATGTGGACCACGGCATTCGCGATGTGGCCTTCAACATGGAGGAAACCGAGGGGGAGAACCTGCAATCCACCCTCAGCCGTCCAAACACCGAAGCGCTGTACAGCCAATTCCTGCAGCGGTTCTGGCAGCTCTGGCAGGAGCGGCCCGAGGACTTGCGGGTGCGGGAATTCGAGGGGCTCTGTTATTTGGCCGGCAGCGATAGCCGCATCGAGCGCACCGACATGAACAATCCCTTTGCGATCGTGAATGTGGATGCGCGCGGCAATTTCTCCACCTTCGATCCCGAACTGCTCTCGGTGCACACCGAGGAATACGGCGATTTTGTGCTCGGCCATGTGCAGCGCGACAGCCTCGCCTCAATCGTGGCCACCGAGAAGTTTCAGCGGATCCAGGCGGATCTGCGCTCCGGTATCGAGCGCTGCCGGGCCGAATGCGAGTACTTCGGCGTGTGCGGCGGCGGGGCCGGCAGCAACAAGTACTGGGAGCACGGCAGCTTCGACTGCAGCGAAACCCAGGCCTGCCGCTACCGCATCAAGCTGACCAGCGAGGTGGTGCTCGCTGGCCTGGAATCGATGCTCGGGTTGCCCGCAGCCTGAACTCAGATCACAGCCAGGTTGCTGAGCGTGCCGGTGTAACCGGTGATCTCCACGATGGCATCGTTGCTGGCGTTGAAGCCGGCGGTGCCATCGTTGAGTGCGATGAAGCTGCGCGTGCCGCCTGGATCGGCAAAGGTAAAGGTGGCAGCCCTGGAGGCCGCAAAGGAGGTGGTTGTCAACAGCTTGCCGATACCCTGGGCGTCGAAGGTGCTGACAGCACCGAGACGGCTGATCCTGCTGGCCTGAACGCTGGTGGGGCCATCGAGGCGATCGCTTCCGATGGCGAAATCGGTGATGCGATCGAAGTTGGCCAGGGTTGATCTGGAGAGGGAAGCAAACACGAAGGTGTCTGAGCCAGCGCCACCGGTGAGGATGTCTTTGGCACTGGTGGCCGACAGGGTGTTGTTGTTGGCATCACCTTGCACCAGGTTGCCCACCTCGTTATCAGCGTTCATCGCTGTGAGGCTATTGGTTGTGATGCCGTTGAAGAGTGCATCGCTGCTGGTGGTGACCAGGCTGATCTGGTAGATCTGGTTTCCATCCAGCACGGTGTCGTCGACGCCTTGCACGGTCACACTCTGGTTCGTGTTCCAGTTATTGGCGTTGAAGCTGAGCTGCGTGATGTTGAGGGCACCCTCCTGGGCTTTGCTGGAGGCGAGGGAAACCACCACATTGGCCGTGGGTGCCTGGCTGAGACGCACGCTGAAGCTGGCGCTGCCGCCGGCCTCGCTGGTGAGCAGGGTGGTGGGGGCGGAGATCACCAGGTTGGCGGGGCTGGTGAGGCTGCCGGTCAGCAGGTACTGGCCGAGGCTGCCGTAATCGCTATAGCCGGTGCTGAGGGGATTGCCGAAGCCCACCCCGTCCACCTGGAGGAAGTAAGTGCCGGCGTTCAGGCTCAGGTTGAAGCTGGCGCTGAGGCTGTCGAGGGCGTTGCTGCTGGCGATCAGGGTGCCACTGGCGTTGTAGAGGCTGGCAGCGATGTCGAGGTTGGGGCTGCGGCCCGCCAGCAGGGTGGCGCTGGTGTTGCCGAAGCCATCATTGATCCAAGCCTGGCAGGCATTGCTGATCGAGAGGCTCACGTTGCCGGTGCCGGTGCTGAAGCTGAACCAGTCGGAGTCGCTCCGAGTTTCGATGATGCCGAACTGGTTCAGGCTGGTGCCGCTGAGAAGCTTCGCAGTGGCGGCGCTGTTGCCGAAATCATCAACCCGGTAACCGGCGCCGTTGGTGCTGCCGCTGATCGTGGCCAGATCATCCTCTTTGTTGTTGGCAGTCGTGTATTCGCCTTGGCTCCACTGGGTCACGGGCTGGTAATAGCCTGATCCCATGATCGATGCCCAGCCGGTGGCACCCGTACCCTGGCCGTTGTAGTAGGTGGCTGTGCTGCTGCCATCGTGCAGGAGGCCGAGGGCATGGCCCACCTCATGGCTGATCGCTTCGGCGGTGTACTTTTCATCCCCCAGGCCGAGATCATTGGAGAACACGAAGGAGGGGCCATAGGCGGTATTGCCGAAGATATTGATGAAGGAAACGCCACCGGCCGCGCAGGTATACCAATCGGCATAGCCTCCCCCGATCGCGACCCGTGCGCCCCAGCGGCTATCGCTGCCACCGGTGTTGGCCAGGGCATCGGTGCCGGGGTCCTGGGTGGTGACATTGATGCCGAAGGGGGCGAAGTCTTCGGCAACCCGCTGCCAGATGAATTGAATCCGCTCCAGCTCGGCATTGCTGAACACGTTCACATTGCCGTCGAAGTCGTAGGCGCTGGTGTTGATTGTGGCCAGGCCGAAGTTGCTGTTCCAGGCCGTGCCGGTGGTGGTGTGGCCGTTGAAATCCAGGTAGATCGTTTTCGTGGCCGTGGGGTTGCTGTGCAGGAAGAAGGTGCGGCCCAGATCCACGCTGCTGCCCAGCGGGCCGGCGCTGGTGCTGGTCACCGCAGCGGCGGCGCCGGTGGTGGTTTTGCCCTCGAGCGTCCTGGCCTGGTTCCCCGGCAGGAGGCCCTGGCGGCAGATCCGGCAATCACAGATGGCCTTCGAGCCCTCGGCCGGCGTCGGGGTGTTCCAGCCCGCAGCGGCCAGGCTGAGCGGATCGGCGCCGGCGAGGACCCCGGGGGCGATCGCATCGGGCAATGGGGTCCCATCGGCGCTCGGGCCCACGGTCGGCACGCTGGAGCCCATGGTCGGGGCGCCGATGTCCACGGCCAGGGCGCCCGTGGCAGTGGCGGCAACAGCCGGGGCGCTGGGGTTGGCGAAGCTGCGTAAGCCCGCCGTGGCCGGGCTGAAGGGGGTGCCGGCCTGTTCCCGGGCGAAATCGCCCTCGATGGTGCCGCCGTTGCTGCCGCCCGGTTCCGCTCCGGTCCGGGGAGTCTCGGGGGCGGCTGCCTCCAGGGCGGTCGCTTCGCCAGCGCGTCGACCGTTGCCGCCGGCCTGGAGGAGGAGGTCGAGGTAGGAGGTGGAAGCGCCCATGGAGATCTTGCTGAACTCGAATGAAATAACCGTAAATCTGCATCAGATCTGCCAGCTAAGAATTTCCTGAGAAAAGCGCATGAGATCCCTTTGCGCCTCTGATGAAGTGAGTGATTTCCGCTCCAACACCGCTGCTACAGGCTAGGCTTTGCCCTTTATGTTGATGTAGTCAACATGTTCTGTAGGCGTTGTTCGTGGCTGCTTTTGTGTTTTCCGATGCCTCCTGATCGGCGTGGGTTTGCGGTTGGCAGGGCTCATGCCATGCCGGCGTTTGGCGCCAGGAATCGGGTTGATTTCTTATGCCTTCTTTCCTGCCTTCCCCGGTCGGCCTGCGCGTTGGTCTCCGGTGTGGCGCTGGGCGGGGAAGGATGATCGTGGTCGGTGTTGGCCGCCCTGCGGCCTGGTGGACCTTTCATGTTGTGCGTTCTCCAAGCCCTCACCCGTCAGCTGGAGGAAGCCCTGGAGCGGGCCTTCCCGGAGGCGGCGGCTGCGGCCCGGGCCAGCGGCGCCTCCCTGGATCCCCAGCTGGCCCCGGCCAGCAAGCCGGAATTCGGCGACTTTCAGGCCAATGGGGCCCTAGCCCTGGCCCGGCCCCTGCAGCAGCCGCCGCGGGCGGTGGCCACGGCGATCGTGGAGCAGCTGGCCGCCGATCCGGCCTTCACGGCCCTCTGTCTTTCCCCCCAGATCGCGG
This sequence comes from Cyanobium sp., assembly GCA_040399305.1. Classification (GTDB taxonomy): domain Bacteria; phylum Cyanobacteriota; class Cyanobacteriia; order PCC-6307; family Cyanobiaceae; genus Cyanobium. Next base: position 57,139 of record JBBASH010000006.1, on the reverse strand, counting down.
GACCGGGCTTCATCAATCTCACCCTGCGGCCGGAGGCCCTGGTGGCCGAGGTGGCGTCACGGCTGGTGGATTCCCGGCTGGGGGTGCCCCTGGCGGGGGCGGCCGGGGCAGTGGGCGGCTCTGGTGCAGCTCCGGATGCGGGGGGCGCGGCCGGCATCGTGGCGCCATCGCCGCCAGCGGAGCCGGTGATCGTGGATTTCTCCAGCCCCAACATCGCCAAGGAGATGCACGTGGGGCACCTGCGCTCCACGATCATTGGCGACTGCCTGGCGCGGGTGCTGGCCTTCCGCGGCCATGCGGTGCTGCGGCTCAACCATGTGGGCGACTGGGGCACCCAGTTCGGCATGCTGATTACCCATCTCAAGCAGGTGGCGCCCGAGGCCCTCACCACCGCCGATGCGGTGGACCTGGGCGATCTCGTGGCCTTCTACCGCCAGGCCAAGCAGCGCTTCGATGAGGACGAGGCGTTTCAGACCACCGCCCGCGAGGAGGTGGTGAAGCTGCAGGCGGGGGATCCGGTGAGCCGCCGGGCCTGGCAGCTGCTCTGCGACCAGTCGCGGCGTGAATTCCAGCTGATCTACGACCGCCTGGGCATCGATCTCCAGGAGCGCGGTGAATCCTTCTACAACCCCTTTCTGCCGGCCGTGGTGGCCGACCTGGAGACCGCCGGCCTGCTGGTGACCGACGAGGGCGCCCGCTGCGTGTTCCTCGAGGGGGTGAGCGGCAAGGAGGGCAAGCCGCTGCCCGTGATCGTGCAGAAGAGCGATGGCGGCTTCAACTACGCCACCACCGACCTGGCCGCTATCCGCTACCGCTTTGCCGCGGCGCCCGCCGGCGATGGCGCCCGCCGGGTGATCTATGTGACCGACGCCGGCCAGGCCAGCCACTTCGCCGGCGTGTTCCAGGTGGCCCGCCGGGCCGGCTGGATTCCCGAGGGCCGCCGGCTGGAGCACGTGCCCTTCGGCCTGGTGCAGGGAGAGGACGGCAAAAAGCTCAAGACCCGCTCCGGCGACACCGTGCGCCTCAAGGATCTGCTCGATGAGGCGGTGGAGCGATCTGAAGCCGACCTGCGCCGTCGGCTGGAGGAGGAGGGTCGCAGCGAAAGCGAGGCCTTCATTCGCCACGTGGCCACAACCGTGGGCCTGGCCGCTGTGAAATACGCCGACCTCAGCCAGAACCGCACCACCAACTACCAGTTCAGCTTTGATCGGATGCTGGCCCTGCAGGGCAACACGGCGCCGTATCTGCTCTATGCGGTGGTGCGCATCGCCGGCATCGCCCGCAAGGGTGCGGAAGGTGAGGCTGAGCCGCTGGATCCCCAGCCCGCTGACGCTGCCGTGGTGTTCAGCGAACCCCAGGAGTGGGCCCTGGTGCGCCACCTGCTCGGCTTCGATGCGGTGATCGCCGAGGTGGAGGAGGAACTGCTGCCCAACCGGCTCT
>JBBASH010000006.1:21421-55599 GCA_040399305.1 Cyanobium sp. | reverse complement strand
GGCTTCGATGCGGTGATCGCCGAGGTGGAGGAGGAACTGCTGCCCAACCGGCTCTGCACCTATCTCTTTGAGCTCAGCCAGGTGTTCAACCGCTTCTATGACCAGGTGCCGGTGCTGAAGGCCCCTCCGGAGGCGCGGGCTTCCCGCCTGGCGCTCTGCCGCCTGACGGCTGAAACCCTGAAGCTGGGTCTCGGCCTGCTAGGGATTCCGACCCTGGAGCGGATGTAGGGCCGCCCCAGGGTGCGGCTTGGCAAGGAATCCCAGCCTGGGGTGGTGAATCCGGGCCGTTCTGGGTGTTTGACCGTCCGGGAGCCTCGGCTAGGCGGAGACGTTTTCGGGCATCGCGCAGCAGGGCCAGATCGCTTCGGCCGATGCCCGGACCCCAGCGGCACCCCTGAGCCCCGCACCGTAGCGTCGGGAGATGGATCGATCCGCTGCACCCCAGGCGGCCTCGCCGGCCCCACGGGCTCTAGAAACCGCATCGGCCCCAGCCCCGCGGGGGGGGCCATCGGAGGGGCCGACCCCCATGCCCGCTCCGCCCCAGGCCCGCCCCGAGGTGGAGAGCCTTCAGGCCTATAGCGCTCCCCTTGAGGGTCGGCGGGGCCTACTGCGGCTGGACTTCAACGAGAACACGGTGGGCCCCAGTCCGAAGGTGGTGGAAGCGATCCGCGCCATCCCGGCGGACCAGTACGCCATCTATCCCGAATACGACGGCCTGCGGGAAGCCGTGCTGGCCTCGCTGGCGGACATGCCGGGAGCGGTGTCGCTGCCTCAGCCGCCAGGTTTGCGGCCTTCCCTCCGCATCGAGCAAGTGGGCCTGTTCAACGGGGTGGATGCGGCGATCCATGCGGTGTTCCAGGCCTACGGGGCGCCCGGCGATCGCCTGCTCACCACCAGTCCCACCTTCGGTTACTACACCCCTTGCGCCCGCATGCAGGGCATGGCGATCGAGGCGATCCCTTACCGCATGCCCGGTTTCGCCTTCCCATTCGAGGAGATTCTCGCGGCCCTCACCACGCCGCCCGCCGGGGCGGACGGGGGCTGGCTCCCGCCCCGTCTGCTGCTGCTCTGCAACCCCAACAACCCCACCGGTACCCGCCTAGCGCCTGAGGCGGTGCTGGCCCTGGCCGCCGCGGCGCCCCACACCCTCGTGGTGGTGGATGAGCTCTATGAGGCCTTCACGGGGGACAGCGTGCTGCCCTTGCTGCTGGGCTCCAGGGGGCAGGAGCCCGAGGGGCAGATCGCCGCCGATGCCGTGGCAACGGCCGCCGGCGCAGTTGCCGCCCCAGTTGCGGTCCCAGCTGCCGCCTCAGAAACGGCCGCCCGCTCAACTGCTGCCGCCGCCGACCCCTTCGCCGCCTGTCCCAACCTGCTGGTGCTGCGCTCCCTCTCCAAGACCGCCGGCATCGCCGGCCTGCGGATCGGCTTTGCGATCGGGGCAGCGGCCGTGGTGGATCGGGTCAGCCGGGTGAGCGGTCCCTATGACATCAACAGCTTTGCGGTGACCGCGGCATTCGCGGCCCTGGCGGATCAGGCCTATGTGGATGCCTATGTGGCCGAGGTGCTGGCGGCCCGCCAATGGCTGGTGGAGCGGCTGGTGGCGGCGGGGGTGCGCCACCACGTGGACGGGGGCAACTACCTGTTGATCTGGCCGAAGCGGCCCGCCGCCGAGGTGGATCAGGCCCTGCGGGAGGCAGGGATTCTGGTGCGCTCGATGGCCGGCAAGCCCCTGATCGATGGCTCCCTGCGGGTGAGCCTGGGCACCCTGGAGCAGATGCGGCGCTTCTGGGAGGCTTTCGCCACCTGCGACGCCAGGCCTGTTTGAGCGATGGCCAGTTTCAGCTCATCGACCAGGCCAGGGCCGTCGCCAGCACGGCGGTGACCATCACGATCGGGGCATACAGGTTGTCCTCCCGCCCTTTCTCAGGGCCTGAGCGAGTTCTCAGGGCCTGAGGTGATGCTGCGTCCTCGGCCGGGGCTCAGCGCAACAGTTCGATCACGGTGCCATCGCCAACCGGTGGCACCACCGTGAGGCTGCCGCCGGAGCGCCGCACGGTGGCGCCGGTCATCGCCTCCAGAAACGGCTGGGCGGAGCTGAGATCGCAGCTGGGGGTGGGCCCGCCGCTGCGGTATTGCACCGGGATCACCCGGCGGGCCTGGAGTTGGCGCACCACCGCCGCCGCTTCCTTGCCGTTGTACACCTTGGCGCCGCCGCCAACGCCGATGATGAGCACATCGGGGCGTCCCAGCAGCACGGCGTCGTCCGGCGCAATCGTGGCGGCGGTGCCCCCTAGGTGGGCGAACTCCAGGCCCCCCTGGCGCCAGCGCCACAGGGTGGAGGGACCGAAGCGTTTGCCGCCCACCCGGTCGTGGGGGGCACCAATGCCCTCGATGGCCAGGCCCGCCACCCGGTAGGAGCCAGGCTTCACCAGGAACCGGCCCGAGGCCACCGGGGCCCCCTCATCCTTGAGCTGACTGCTGGCCAGGATCACATCGGCGCTCACCCTCGGTTCGGCCAGGCCGGCGGCGCATCCCACCGCCTGGAAGGGATTGAGCAGCACCCGGGCGCCGCCCCCGCTGATCATCAGGGCGCTGTGGCCGTAGCTGGTGATGGTGACGCCACCGCCCGCCGCCCGGGCCGGTGCCGCCAGCGGCAGGAGCAGGCTGAGGGGCACGGCCGCCGCGGCCAGCGCGGACGTCCATCTCCCGGGGCGCCCCTGGGCCGGCGGTACGGGCCCCCTGCGGACGAAGGCACGGACCAGGGCCCCGGCAGAGCGGGCCCCTGCAGAGCGGGCACCTGCAGAGCGGGCACCTGCAGCGGCGGCACGGACTAAGTCACGGGAGGGGGCGGCGAAAGCCATGGGCGGGCATGGGCCCCCAAGGGCCCCGGCAGTGGCGCGAAACTAGCAGCGCTGCAAGGGTTCACCGCCGCGCCGGGGACTGTCAGGAAAGATGACGCCCCTGGCCCCGCTGGGGAGCCCTCAGGGCTGCCGGTCGGCCGCGAGCTCGAGAAAGTTGGCCAGGAGCTGGTGGCCGTGCTGGGTGAGCACGCTCTCGGGGTGGAATTGCACCCCCTGCAGGTGGGGATGGTCCCGGTGGGCTAGGCCCATGATCGTGCCGTCCTCCAGCCAGGCCGTTACCTCTAGGCAGTCGGGGAGGCTTTCGCGTTCGGCGATCAGACTGTGGTAGCGGGTGGCGGTGAGGGGATCGGGCAGCCCCCGGAACACCCCCCGGCCGCTGTGATGAACCGGTGAGGTTTTGCCGTGCATCAGTTCGCGGGCCCGCACCACCCGGCCTCCGAACACCTGGGCGAGGCACTGGTGCCCGAGGCAGACCCCCAGGATCGGCACCGTGGGCCCCAGCTGCCGCAGCACCTCCAGGCACACACCCGCTTGGTCCGGATCGCCGGGACCCGGTGAGATCAGGATCGCCGCCGGATTCAGAGCCCGGATCTGGTCCACATTCAGGGCGTCATTGCGTTCCACCCGCAGGTCGGCGGCGAGGGGATGGCCTGAGGCCAGCTCACCCAGGTACTGCACCAGGTTGAAGGTGAAGCTGTCGTAGTTGTCGAGAACCAGGAACATGGGGCGGGAGAAGGAGCCGGCGGGCTGATGCCGAAGGCCGGCCCGGGGCTTGGATTCTGGCGAAGCGGCGATCGGCGGGCGTGCCGGGTGGATCCTCTGCGCGGCAAGGCCTGGAAGTGGGTCGTGGGTGGCCCCTCCTCAGCTTGGAGGACCAAGGCAGGTGGAATGGCGTGCGTGGAAGGGCTGTTTGCTCGGTGAATTCACAAGCCCAGCCGGCTGAGGAGGGGAGGCACCAGCAGCAGCAGGGCAACCATCATGGAGGAGAGGGCCGCCACCAGCACGGCGGCGGCGGCACAGTCCTTGGCGATGCGGGCCAAGGGATGGAACTGGCGCCCGATGGCCAAGTCCACCACGGCCTCGATGGCGGTATTGAGCAGTTCAAGCACCAGCACGGCCGCCACGGTGAGCACCAGCACCGCCAGCCGATCCATGCTGAGGCGCAACCAGAGACCCAGCAGGAACACAACGGCTCCGGTGATCACGTGGATGCGGAAATTGCGCTGGCTGGCGACGCCGTAGGCGAGTCCTTGGGCGGCGTAGCGGAAGCTGGTGGGCAGGTCTCCGGCCACCTTCCAGGCCCCTGCCCGCATCCGGCGTCCCTTGCGATGGCCATCCGAATCAACGGGGAGGGGGCCTGGGCGGGTCCCATCCCGGAGGGGAGGTTGGGATGGTTCAGGAACGAACATGGGTGCGCGGTAACCGGTCCCACAGGAGGGCACCCTAATGCCACCGCTCGGATCTTCCGGTGGCAACAGGCACGTCGGGGGCCCGGGCGGTGGGCGGTGGGGCCCATGGTCCGGGGGCCCTTTGGCTCACAGCCCGGCGATCAGGGTCTCCTGACGGTTCAACATGGCGGCGAGGCTGGCTTCATCGGGATGGTCCCAGCCCAGCAGATGCAGGAGCCCATGGCTGGCGAGGAACAGCAGTTCCGCCTCCAGGCTGGTGCCCGCCGCCGTTGCCTGGCGGGCGGCGCTTTCCAGGGAGATCACGATGTCGCCCAGTTCGAGGGGCTCGCCGCCGGGCTCCCAGGCAAGGCCGGACTCACGATCGAGAAAGGGCTCGTCCTCCTCGAATAGGCCGGCCTCCTCGAACAGGCCGGCGGGCAGTGGCAGGGGCGGGCCATCCTCCAGGCCGCTCTCCTGGGCGGCGAAGGAGAGCACGTCGGTGGGTTCGTTCCGGTGCCGCCAGGTGCTGTTGAGGGCCGTGATGCTCGCGTCATCGGTGAGCAGCAGCCCAAGGCTGTAGGTTCCGGCCCGAAGCTCGGCGGGAAGGTCCGCCGCCAGCTGGGTCAGCCACCCCTCGAGCAGGTCCTGCCAGCGCTCCTCTGCCGCGGCGCCGCTGGCCAGGGAGCCGGCAGCGGCCAGCAGGGGGGCAAGCTCCGGTGCCAGGGGCGTGCCCTCGGTGGTTTCCAGGCGGAAGGCCAGATCCAGCTCGGCACCTGGGGGCGTGGGAGCTGCCGCCGATGGAGGCGTCACTGGGGCAGGTTGGGCCGACCCAGCCAGGCGATCAGCACCAGAAAGCCGGTGAGCCCAAGGGCGGTGAGGCCGAAGTGCAGCAGGCTCTGGCGGCCCTTGCGCACCATGTTGCGCATCGCCAGCTTGATGAAGCTGGAGGCTTCCGCCTGGCTGCCGGCTCCGGCAGGGGCCCTGCCCGGCACGGGCGGAAGGGACCCGGTGCCCTCGGTCTGGGGGGTGGCAGGAGGGCTCATCGAGGCTCGTTGGGCTGGAGGGGCCGCCGCAGCCGGCGGGGTGAAGCCATGCTGTCACCAGCGGCGGGAGGGTGCGGCCGGTGGCGGGCTTCAGCTGGCCGGTTCCGCCCCCACCTCCACTCCCTGCCGCAGCAGGGCCTGGATGAAGGGATCGAGGTCGCCATCCATCACGCCCTGCACATCGGTGGTTTCCTGCTGGGTTCGCAGATCCTTCACCATCTGGTAAGGGTGGAACACGTAGTTGCGGATCTGGTTCCCCCAGGCCGCCTCCACGATGTCGCCGCGGATGTCGGAGATCTCGGCGGCTCGCTGCTCCTGTGCAATCACCAGCAGCTTCGCCATCAGCAGGGCCATCGCCTTCTCCTTGTTCTGGAGCTGGGAGCGCTCCTGGGTGCAGCGCACCGCCAGACCGGTGGGGACGTGGAGGATGCGCACGGCCGTCTCCACCTTGTTCACGTTCTGGCCGCCGGCGCCGCCGGAGCGGGAGGTGGTGATCTCCAGGTCCTTGTCGGGGATGTCGAGCTTCACCTCCTCATCCAGCTTCGGCATCACTTCCACCCCCGCAAAGCTGGTCTGGCGTTTGTCGTTGGCATTGAAGGGGGAAATGCGCACCAGCCGGTGGGTGCCCTTCTCATTGCGCAGGTAGCCGTAGGCATAGCGGCCCTCGATCTCGATCGTGCAGCTCTTGATTCCCGCCTCCTCGCCCTCGCTCAGCTCGTCCACGCTCACCTTCATGCCGTGGTCCTCGGCCCAGCGCGTGTACATCCGCATCAGCATCAGCGCCCAGTCCTGGGCGTCAGTGCCGCCGGCGCCGGCATTGATCGAGATCACCGCCCCTTCCTTGTCGTAGGTGCCGCTGAGCAGGCGCTCCAGCTCCCAGCGGTCGAGGTCACCCTTCAGGGTCTGCAGGGCGGTGTTGGATTCCTCCAGCAGGTCGGCGTCCGGTTCGAGGTCATAGAGCTCCAGGGTGGCGCGGCCGTCGTCGATGGAGGCCTGCCAGCGTCTGAGCTGCTCAAGCTGAGCCTTCACCTCATCGAGCTGGCGCATTTTTGTCTGGGCCTGTTTCTGGTCGTCCCAGAAGCCGGGCTGAGAGGCCAGCTGCTCCAGATCCCGCTGGCGGGCTTTCAGGGCCGGTACGTCAAAGACAGTCCTGGGCATGGCCCAGGCGGTCGGTGAGTTCCGAGAGATCCCGTTTGAAGTCGGTGAGGTCGAGCACCGGTGCCGGTTCAACGTGGCTTGACCGTACCAGCCGGGACCGATGGCAGCTGCGGGCTGGCGCCCCAGGCCCCGGCGGTGGCACGCTGCGGGGGGACACGAGGGTCGCGACACTCCCCGGCCATGGAGCTGGCGAAGGAGCAGCGATCTAAACTGATTTACCAACCTCTTCAAGCCTGGAGATCGGCAGCGCCGGATGGCACAACAACCCAGTCCCGGTCCTGAAGCCGGTCGGAATCAACAGGGTGGGGGCGAGGACGTCCCCCTGAAGGTGGAGATCTACACCTGGCGTTTCTGTCCCTATTGCATCCGCGCCAAGGGGCTGCTGGATCGCAAGGGTGTGATCTATAACGAATACATGATTGATGGCGATGAAACGGCCCGCCAGGCCATGATCCGCCGCGCCGAAGGCCGTAGAACCCTCCCCCAGATCTTCATCAACAACCGCCCGATGGGCGGTTGCGACGACCTGATGGAGCTCGATCGCACCGGCTGGCTCAACCAGCTCCTCGGCATCGAGGCGTGAGCGCCGCCTCCGTGGCCCGGCAAGGCCATCTCTTCGTGATCGATCCGATCACGCGCCTCAACCCGGCCAAGGATTCCAGCGTGGCCCTGATCCAGGCGACGGAACGGGCGGGTCTGCAACCCTGGGTGTGCTCTCCGGCCGATCTCGCGGCGGTCGCCGATCCGGCGCCCCCGCAGGGGGCTGACGCGGGCGTCCAAGCAGGGGCTGTTGGCGGTGGCCATCGCGCCTGGGCCCGCGCCCAGCCTGTGAGTCTCGCCCCGATTCGCTGCAGCGCGGCCGGCTGGGAGGTGCCCCAGCCCTGGTACAGCCTCGGCGAGCCCACCCTGCTGCCGCTCGACCATTTCCAGGCCGTGTGGATGCGAAAGGATCCGCCGGTGGACGAGGCCTACCTCTATGCCACCCACCTGCTGGATCTGGCTGAACGCCGCGGCGTGCGGGTGATCAACCGGCCGGCGGCCCTGCGCGCCTGGAACGAGAAGCTGGGCTCCCTCCGCTTCAGCCACCGCATGGCCCCCACCCTGGTGAGCAGCCGGGTGGATGTTCTGCAGGCCTTCACGGCCGAGCACGGCGAGGTGGTGCTCAAGCCGCTCGGTGGCCGGGCCGGCCAGGGGGTGGTGTTCGCCGCGGCGGGCACGCCGGGGTTGCGGGCCCTGCTCGAACTGGTGACCCAGATGGAGGCCCTGCCGGTGATGGTGCAGGCCTTCCTGCCGGGGGTGAAGGCCGGTGACAAGCGCATCCTGCTGGTGGATGGCGAGCCGCTCGGAGCGGTGAATCGGGTGCCGACCGGCGGCGAATTCCGCAGCAACCTGGCGGTGGGCGGAGCACCGGAGGCTGCCGGGTTGAGCGAGGCCGAGCGGGAGATCTGCGCCGAACTGGCGCCGGTGCTGCGGGCCGAGGGCCTCTTCTTCGTGGGCATCGATGTGATCGATGGGCGCCTCAGTGAGATCAACGTGACCAGTCCCACCGGGGTGCGCGAGGTGGAACGGCTCGGGGGCATTCCCCTGGCCGATCTCACCATCGCGCGCTTGTTGGCGCTCTGAGCCGTGGTTTCACCCGGCTGGATCACCCTGTCGCGCCAGGCTGACCCGCTACTCAGGGGATGCCGGGGGCGTCAGTGCCCTGTGCGCTGTTCGGTCAGGGAAGCGGATGGAGATCAGGCCCGCAGGGCGCCTGGATCGGCGCCCGCCCGCAGCGGCAGGTTCAGCTGATGCTGCAGCACCCCGAGCTTGAGGGCCACCTCCTGGAGTTCCTTCTCGGCTCGGGAGCCGCGCACCAGGCCGGCTCCGGCGGTGAGCTCCAGCCGGCGACCCCGCAGGGTGCCGCTGCGGATCGCCACCCGCAGGTCGGCATCCCCCTCGCTGTCGATCCAGCCGATCGGGGCGGCGTAATGGCCCCGCTCGAAGGGCTCCAGGCTGCGCAGCCAGGCCATGGCCTCCCGGCGGGGCAGGCCGGCCACCGCCGGGGTGGGATGCAGGGCCTCCGCCAGGGCCAGGGGCTGGTGGGCCTGTCCCGCCGCAGGCTCTAGCCGCGCCGTGATCGGGGTGTGCAGGTGCACCAGCGATCCGTGGCGGGCCAGGCGCGGGTGGCGGGGGCGCAGCGGCGCTAAGCCTGCCCGCTGCAGCACCGCCGTGATCGTTTCCACCACCAGTTCGTGTTCGTGGCGGTCCTTGCCGGAGCGCAGTAGCTCGGTCGCCGTCTCCCCCAGCGGGGCCGTGCCGGCGAGGGCATCGCTGCGGAGCAGGCCCTGCCGCAGGGTGAGCAGGCGCTCGGGGGAGGCCCCGAGCAGGGCATCGCCACCCTGCTGCTGCCAGAGGAAGCGGCAGCTGCCGGGCTGGCTGCGGCGCAGGTTGGCCAGCAGGGCCAGGGGATCGAGGGGGCCATCCAGCTCCAGTTGCTGGCGCACCGCCAACACCAGCTTGGTGAGGTCACCCCGCTCCACCAGGGCGATGGCCCGCTCGACCGCGGCGCGGTAACCGCCGTGCCAGCTGCTGCCGTGGCGGATGCCCACGGCCGCCGTGCCGCTGCCCGGGTTGGGAAGGCTGGCGATGCCTTCGAGCTGGCGAGCCTTCTCCCACAGCTCCTCGGCCACGCTGCGGGCGGTGATGCCGCCCCCCAGGGTGCGCTGCAACCGCAGCCAGGCCTGGCGCCCTTGGCGGGCTAGCTGCCAGCGGGGTAGCACCGCCTGCACCCCAGCCGGGCCGCTGCCCTGCTGCAGCGGGCTGTCGAAGAAGGCGAAGGCCAGCAGCACCCGCGGCCGCGCCAAGGGGGGCAGCCCGAGGGACGGTGGGGTGGCCAGGCGGCGCAGGCTGGCGCTGCTGAAGCGCTGGGCGAGCTCGAAGCGGCGGGCGCCGCTCAGCTCCAGGGCGTTGCAGCGGCCCGAGGCGGCCAGGCACAGGCCCGGTGCACCGTCCCACAGGAAGCGAAAGCCATCGGGGGTGGCCAGCTCCGGCAGCAGCTGCAGGGGATCGAGGCCGCCGGAGGTGCTGAGCGGCAGGGCCAGGCTCAGCACCCCGTCGTCCTCCGGACGGGCGGGATCCTGCCGGGCTGCCTCGGTGGCGGCAGTGGCGTCGGCCAGCAGGTCAGTGAAGGACGGGGGGGCCTGCACCAGGGAGGACCTCAGGACCGGCACGGGAAGCTGCTCAAATGTATGGGTCTTTGAAGGCACGCCGGCCCTCGCCCCCATGTCCGAGCCCCAGGTCGTCGCAAGCCGTTACGCCTCGCTGCCCACCCCCAGCTCCCCGACCCCGGACCGGCGGCGCCTTTGGAAGGCGGCGATCAAGTGGCCGATGTACGCGGTGGCGGTGATGCCAGTGCTGCTGGCGGCCGGCTGGCGCTGGGGTCGGGGGTTGCCGGTGCGCGCCGACCAGCTGCTGCTGTTTCTGCTGGCGGCCGTGCTGCTGCTGGCCTGGGAGAACCTCGCCAACGATGTTTTCGACGCCGACACCGGTGTGGATGCCGGCGGCAAGCCCCATTCGGTGGTGAACCTCACCGGCCGCCGCGACCGGGTGGCGGCCCTGGCCAATGGGGCCCTGGTCGTGGGGCTGGGCCTGATGGCCCTGGTGGCGCTGCGCAGCAGCCCGGTGGTGCTGGCCCTGGTGCTGGCCTGCTGCGGCCTCGGCTACGTGTACCAGGGTCCGCCCTTCCGGCTGGGCTACCGGGGCCTGGGGGAACCGCTCTGCTGGCTGGCCTTCGGGCCCTGCGCCACGGCCGCCGCCCTGCTCGCCCTGGCCCCCGCCGCCGCTGCCGGCACCAGCACCCCGGTGCCCTGGAGCCAGGCCCTCGCCCTGGGCAGCGGCCCGGCCCTGGCCACCACCCTGGTGCTGTTCTGCTCCCACTTCCACCAGGTGGCTGAGGATGCCGCCCACGGCAAGCGTTCGCCGGTGGTGCGGCTCGGCACCGCCGCAGCCGCTGGCCTGGTGCCCTGGTTCATCGCCGCCAGCTTCGCTCTGCAGTGGGCACCGGTGCTGCTCGGCCAATGGCCGCTCACGGCCCTGCTCGGGGTGGTGGGGTTGCCGCCGGCCCGCTCCCTGATCCAGCTGCTGCGCGATCATCACGACCAGCCCGAGCGGATCGGCGGCAGCAAGTTCCTGGCCCTGCGCTTCCAGGCCCTCAGCGGCCTGGGCCTCGCCGCCGGGCTGGCCCTGGCGCCGCTGCTGGGTGGACTGGGCCTGCGGTGAGCCCGCTCCTGCGGCTGCGCTGGAGGCCTTTTGCCTTCACCCTGCCCCAGGCGATGGTCACGGCCCAGGGGGCGTGGCGGGAGCGGCGGGGCTGGCTGCTGCGCCTGGAGGCCCCCGATGGGCGCCTGGGCTGGGGGGAGGCGGCCCCGCTGGCCCCGGTCCCTTTGGTTTCAGGCCTTCCGCGCCCAGGGTCGCCTGAATGCCAGGCCACTTCCGCTGCCCCAGGGGTGCAGACCCCATCGATTGGGAGCATGGGCTCTGCGACGGCTGCTGGGGCGCCGCATCCCCACCCGGCCCAGGATCCCCACCAGCGCTGCTGGGATGCCATCGCGGCCCTGGGAGGGACTCCAACGCTCCAGGACCTGGAGATGGCCCTTCCCCACCTGCCCGGGCCCCTCGGGTTCGCCATCGGCGCAGCCCTGGCCGAGCCTGAGGGGCTGGTGGGTGAGCCGGCGGGGGGGTGGCGTCCTGCGCCGCCGCCGGCCTGGCTGCTGCCGGCCGGGGAGGGGGCACTGGCGGTGTTGGAGGGTCTGCTGGCCGCCCAAGCGCCGGTGGCAGTGGGCGGCAGGCCCGGGGTCCCGCCCGGCGGGGTTGGGATCACGGTGAAGTGGAAGGTGGCCGCCCAAGACGATCGGCGCGAACGAAAGGTGCTGGAGCTGTTGCTGGCGCGGTTGCCTGCCACGGCCCGGTTGCGGCTGGATGCCAATGGCGGCTGGGATCGCCCTACCGCCTTCGCCTGGGCGGAGCAGTTGGCCGGGGATCCCCGTCTGGAGTGGTTGGAGCAGCCCCTGCCGCCCGCTGATCAGCTGGGGCTTGAGGCCCTGGCCCAGCAGTTACCGGTGGCCCTGGATGAATCCCTGCGGGCGGATCCCAAGCTTGGCCAAAGCTGGCCGGGCTGGCAGGTGCGCCGGCCGGCCCTGGAGGGGGATCCCCGGCCCCTGCTGGCGGAATTGCGGGCCGGCCGGCCGCGGCTGATGGTGAGCACCGCCCTCGAAACCGGCATCGGACGCCGCTGGGTGCACCATCTGGCGGCCCTGCAGGCAGACGGTCCCACCCCCACCGCGCCGGGATTGGCCCCAGGCTGGACGCCCCAGGGACCCCTGTTCGCCGCCGATCCGCTGGTGGTGTGGGAGGCCGCGGCATGAGCTTTCCGGAGCCGCTGCTGCTGGCTGATGGTGCCCCGCCCCAGGCGGTGGCGTTGGCCCTGGAGGAGGCCTGGAGCGCCGGCAGGGCGGTGGGCCTGGCCCACCCGGCCGATGGGGATGCACTGGCGGCGGCGATCGGCTCCGGCGCCGCCCTGGCCCCCTGGGGCGCCGCTGTGGTGCTGGGCAGTGGTGGCAGCAGCGGCGGCAGGCGCTGGTGTGTGCAGCCCCTGGCCCATCTGCAGGCCTCCGCCGCCGCCACCGCGAGCTGGCTGCAGGCCCAGGGGCTCGATCCAGCCAACTGCCTGCATCTCAATCCGCTGCCCCTGCACCACGTGAGCGGCCTGCTGCCCCTGGTGCGCTGCCGCCGCTGGGGGGCGGAACTGCGCTTTCTGCCGCCCGAGTGGCTGCGGGATCCGGCCCTGCTGGCGGCGGCCTGTCCCCTGCCCGCGGAGCGGCCGGTGCTGCTGTCGCTCGTGCCTACCCAGCTGGGCCGCTTGATGGCAAGCCCGCAGGGACTGGACTGGTTGCGGAGCTGCCGCGTGATCTGGGTGGGAGGCGCCGCCCTGTCGCCGCTCCTGGCCGAGCAGGCGCGGCGGGAGGGGTTGCCGCTGGCCCCCTGTTATGGCGCCACCGAAACGGCGGCCATGGTGGCGGCCCTGGAGCCGGAGCGGTTTCTGGCGGGGGAGGCGGGCTGTGGGTTCGCCCTTGCGGATGTGGAGCTGCGCGTCGCTCGAGTCGCTCCGGCGGCTCTGGAGCACAGCCGGGATCCGGCCGGTGCGGCGGCGGCCCAAGGGCGGCACCTGGATCCGCCCGCTGCGGCGGCCCTGGAGTTGAGCCTGGAGCCGGAGGGTTCGGCTGCCCTGGAGGTTCGCACCGCCCGGCTCAGTCCCGGCTGGATGGAGGCCGGCCGGCTCTGCCCCTTGCCCCGCGATGGCGAGGGCTGGTGGCGCAGCGGCGATGCCGCCCGGTTTGAGGCCGGCGGCATCGCCGTGCTGGGCCGGCTGGACGGGGCCCTGCACAGCGGCGGCGAAACTGTGTTTCCTGAAATTCTGGAGGCTCGCCTGCTGGCCGCGGCGGCCGTTGTTGATCTGCCCCTGGAGGCGGTGCTGTTGCTGGGGATCCCGGATGCCGAGTGGGGCGAGCGCCTGGTGGCCCTGGTGCGCCCCAGGGCCGGCGCCGACGCGGCGGTTCTGATCAGCGCCCTGGCGGCGATCACGGCCCATTGGTGGCCGGCGGAGCGTCCCCGCCGCTGGGAGCCTTGCCCCTCCCTGGCGCCCACCGCCGCAGGCAAGTGGGAGCGGGCCCGCTGGCGGCAGTGGCTGGAGGAGGCGATCAGGGCCGGCAGCTGAGCTACCAGCCGTCGCTGCCCGGGGAGCGCCCACGCTGTCGGCGGCCGAGAAGTCTTGGGGGAGCTGGATTTGGGCGGTTGTCCGGATGCCTGCGGTGCGCGTTCAGAGCGGACGCACCCCTTCGCCCAGGCCTGAGGCCTCCAGCCAGCGGCGGATGCCCTCCGGCAGCGGACAGCGTTGCCGCTCGGCCGCGGCGATGGCCAGATGGCGCGTCAGGCCCTGGGCCACGGGCTGGCCCTCGCGCTCGAATCCGTAGCTCACCTCGAAGCCCTCGGGCCCCAGGGCTTCGGGCCGCAGGTTGATGCGCAGCTGGTCGCCCACCAGCAGCGGACGGCGGAACTCCGCCTGGCAGTAGACGATCGGCAGGGCCACGCCCGGTGAATCGCCGGCCCACTCGGGCCTGGGAAACACCGAGGCGGCCGGCAGCCCGAAGCGCTCCAGGCTCTCTTCATAGGCCTCGTGGCACCAGCGCAGCAGCTGGTGGAAGTGCATCACGCCGGCGGCGTCGGTGTCACCGAAGCGCACGCTGCGCTGGAGCTGCAGCCAGGTGGAGGGAGTGGGGAGCGGCATCGAGGGGATCGGGATCAGAAGAGCCCCTTCAGCAGGCCGAATCCAGGCCGGGGCGCCCGTTCGGCAGGCGCTGCGCCACCAGCCGCGCCGTTGCCTTCCTACTGCTCCCAGCAATAAGCATGTGTCTCAGGCCAGATGGGCAGGGCAGATCAGACCGCGGACCATGGGGATCTCATGAGCTGGTTCGATGATGAACCGAACAGCTCGTGTGGCCGAAAAATCAATTTAATCCAAGGCTTGTGGATTGACGGCGCACGGATGGATTCTCTCAATGCCGATCTCTCGGCAGCGATGCAGTGATCTGAGGCTCAGCGATCCACCGAGCCCATGATCACGTCGATCGAGCCGAGGATGGCCATGATGTCGGCCACCTTGGCCCCCTTGAGGATGTGGGGCAGGATCTGGAGATTGTTGAGGTCGGCGGCGCGAATCTTGAAGCGCCAGGGGGTGACATCGTCGTTGCCCTGGATGAAGATGCCGATTTCGCCCTTGCCCGACTCGAGGCGGGTGTAGAGCTCACCACTGGGGATCTTGAAGGTGGGGGCCACTTTTTTGGCCACGTATTGATAATCAAAGCCGAACGATTCACCACCCTTGCCTTCCGCCATCCGACGCGCCTCCAGGTTTTCGGTGGGGCCGCCGGGGATCATCTGGCAGGCCTGCCGCAGGATCTTCAGCGACTGGCGCATCTCCTGGATCCGCACCCGATAGCGGGCGAAGCAGTCGCCCTCCTTCTCCCAGGCCACATCCCAGTCGAAGTCGTCATAGCACTCGTAGTGGTCGACCTTGCGGAGATCCCAGGGCACGCCGGAGGCCCGCAGCATCGGACCCGAGAGGCTCCAGTTGATCGCCTGATCGCGTGTGATCGTGCCGAGGCCCTCGATCCGTTTGCGGAAGATGGGGTTGTTGGTGATCAGTTTCTCGTATTCATCGATCTTGGGGCCGAACCAGTCGCAGAAATCGAGGCACTTCTCCAGCCAGCCCCAGGGCAGATCCACCGCCACGCCGCCGATGCGGAAGTAGTTGTTGTTGATCAGCCGCTGGCCGGTGGCCGCTTCCCAGAGGTCGTAGATCATCTCCCGTTCGCGGAAGATGTAGAAGAAGGGGGTCTGGGCGCCCACATCGGCCAGGAAGGGTCCCAGCCAGAGCAGGTGGTTGGCGATGCGGTTGAGCTCCAGCATGATCACGCGGATGTAGCTGGCCCGCTTCGGCACCGGGATGTCCGCAAGCCGCTCGGGGGCGTTCACCACGATCGCCTCGTAGAACATGCCGGCCGCATAGTCCATGCGGCTCACGTAGGGCACAAACATCACGTTCGTGCGGTTCTCGGCGATCTTCTCCATGCCGCGGTGCAGGTAGCCGATCACCGGCTCGCAGTCCACCACGTCCTCGCCGTCGAGGGTCACCACCAGCCTCAACACCCCGTGCATCGAGGGGTGGTGGGGGCCGAAGTTGACCACCATCGGCTCCGTGCGCGTCTCCAGCTGCGTCATGGGGCCGAGGCGAAGGGCAGTTGGGCGGATCTTAGGGAGGCTGGGGCTGGGTGTTGGTAATGGTTGCGCCACCAACCTGGGGGGTGGGCCTCGCGGGGCCTGCCGGCTGGGTGGCGCATCCAGGTTTTCGGAAGCCATGCGCCTACAGGCTGGCCCAGCGATCCAGCCGGTTGTCGGGCTGCCCGCCGGGCGCGGCTGGCCGGCACCCATGGCATTGGGGCGGCCCCTGGGAGCCGGGGGCTACCGGCGCAGGAATCACCGGGAATACCGGGAGGGAGCACTTGAGAAGTCCTGCGCTGCGCCGGTCTGGCAGGAGTTACCGGCCTGAGGCTTCGCACCGCTTTGCCCTTCTGGCTGATTTTGACCCCAGGCAATGTGTTGTTCCTTTTGCAATTCGTCCTTGTATTGTCGAGATTTTGCGTTGACCATGCGAGATTAATTGACTCTGTTTTAGCGTAATTTGCTTCGTTTTGGCTGCTCTGTCGTGTTAAGTTTGCGCCTGATACTGCTATGTCGGCTTCGGCGTTGAACGCTTGCAGCTCTGGTGATCTCTCTCACGCCGTCCCCCAGCCCTTGGTGCTACCGGGCTGGTGGTGGCTTGAGCCCGATGTCCACGAGCCCGAGCGCCCGGCCCTGGTCAATCACGATGGGGCGCTGATCACGCGCCGGTCGCTGGCGGCGGCGGTTGCCGGGTTGGCCGCTCTTCTGGTCAGGGAGGGGGTGGTTCGGACCGACCGCTTGGCGGTGGTGATGGCCCCCGGGGTGGACCTGGCGGTTTGTTTGCTGGCCGGCATGGGGGTGGCAGCCGTGGCACCCCTGGTGCCGTCGAGCCCCCTGGGCATCGTGCTGGACGATCTGCGCCGGCTGCGGGCCACCCATGTGCTCGTGGATCGGAACCCTCCCCCGGCGGTGCTCGAGGCGGCCCAGGAGCTTGGGCTTCCCCTGCTGCATCTGGATCCTCTGGCCGGCTCCGCCGAGCCCGCCGCCCGGTTGACCGCCCCGGCCGCCATGGATCTCGCCCTGCTGCTCCAGACCTCCGGCACCACCTCCCGCCCCAAGGTGGTGCCGTTAAGTCACGCCAATCTTCTGGCCTCGGCCCGCTCGGTGGCCGAGGTCTTGGCACTCGGGCCTGGAGACCGCAGCCTGGCGGCGATGCCCCTGTTTCATATCCATGGAATCGTGGCTTCGTTGCTGGCCCCTCTGGTGTCCGGCGGGAGCGTGATCTGTTGCGGTAGCAACGCTCCCCATGTCTTGCTTGCGGCTATGGAAAGCATCAAGCCCACTTGGCTTTCGGCGGTTCCCACGCTCCTCCAGGGGCTTCTGGCTGAGCTGGATCGCACCCACCAACCACCCCCCGCCCAGCTGTTGCGGTTTCTCCGCTCGTCCTCTTCCCCCCTGCCGCCGCCTGTGCTCGAGCAGCTGGAGGCGGTGTTTGGCGTTCCTGTGATCGAGGCCTATGGGATGACGGAGGCGGCGCACCAGATCTGCAGCAACCGGTTGCCGGACTCAGGCTCTGGCCGCCAGCCCGGGAGCGTGGGTGCAGCGGCGGGGCCTGAGGTGGCGGTGCTGGGGCCCGACCGGCGCCAGCTTCCGACAGGAGAGTGCGGTGAGGTGGCCATCCGTGGGGGCAACGTGACCGCGGGCTATGAGGCTGCGGCCTCCAGCGGCTGGGTGCACGATGCCAACGGGGACGCGTGGTTTCTCACCGGCGACGAGGGCCTGTTGGATGGCCAGGGGCGGCTCACCCTCACGGGCCGCCTGAAGGAAATGATCAATCGCGGCGGGGAGAAGGTGATTCCCCGCCGCGTCGATGAGGCGCTCCTAGGGCATCCGGCCGTGGAGCAGGCCCTGGCCTTCGCCGTGCCCCACCCCACCCTTGGCGAGGATCTGGCGGCAGCCGTGGTGCTCCGGGCGGGGGCTGCGGCTGAGGAGCAGGAGCTGCGCGCCCATGCCTTTTCCCAGCTCGCCCCCCATGAGGTGCCCTCCCGCATCGTGTTGCTGGAGTCCCTGCCGAGGGGCGCCACCGGCAAGTTGCAGCGCATCGGCCTGGCGGAGAAGCTCGGTGCCATTCTTTTTCCCGCCGACGAGCCCGTTCGGGGTGAGATGGAGGAATTGGTGGCCCACACCTTTGCGGCTGTGTTGCAGCAACCAGCGCCGGGTCGCAACGCCAATTTCTTTCTGCTGGGCGGGGATTCCCTCTCCGGCCAGCGGGTGGTGAATGCGTTGGAGCAGGAGTTGGCGCTCGCCCTCAGCCCCGTCCTCCTGTTCGCCCACCCCACCGTCCGCAGCCTGGCGGAACAGCTGGACCAGCGCCTCGATGAAGCCCTGAATGCCTTGGGGGCGGAGTGAGGGGATGACGACGGCAGGGTCCAACTTGGGGGAAGTCCTGAAGATGGCGCAAGCCCAGGAGCGGGTCGTTCCCTTCCTGGGGGTCTACGACCTGTTCAGCGCCTCCCTGGCGGCCGATCGCTTTGGGGCCTTGTTTCTCAGCGGTTTCGGCCTGGCCGCCAGCGCCTTTGGCCTGCCCGATGTCGGCTTCATCGGCTGGGGTGATCTCACCACCACCACCAGTCGCTTGCGCGCCCTGCTGCCCGATCACCATCTGCTGGTGGACATCGACGATGGCTTCGGTGATGCCACGGTTGCCAGCCATGTGGCCCGGACCCTGGAGCGCTGCGGTGCGTCGGGGGTGGTGCTCGAGGATCAGGCCAGGCCCCGCCGCTGCGGCCACCTCGATGGCAAGAGCATCCTGCCCTTGCCGGAGTATCTGGTGAAGCTGGAAGCGGTGCTGCACCATCGGACTTCGATGGTCGTCGTGGCGCGCACGGATGCCTCCGATCCAGCTGAAATCCTCACCCGGGTGCGGGCGTTTGAACAGGCCGGCTGTGACGCCGTGCTCGCCGATGGCATCAAGGATTTGGCTCTCTTCGCCGAACTGAGGCAAGCCGTGAGCTGCCCCGTGTTCTGCAATGTCATCGGTGGCGGCAAGGTGCCGGCCTGCAGCCGGGCCGATCTGGCCCGTCAGGGTGTGCAGGGGCTGATCTACAGCACCCCCTGTCTGTTCGCTGCCCAGGAGGCGATCGAGCGAGCGCTGGAGGGCCTCCTCGATGAGAGCGCGGATCTCAAGGAGGCGTTGTCCAGCGGCCGGCAGCTCTCCCACTGCAACGCCGTCCTGGAGGCCAACTTGAAGCGGGCGGGTGGCCCATGACCAACGCCCCGCGGTTGTCGGACCGGGTTGGCAGGCTGCGGCAACTTCAGGCTGCCAAAGGCCTCAGCGCTCCTTCCCCCGCCCCTTCCCTGCCCGGTGATTGGCCCCCAGGCTGCCAGGCCTATCCGGCCTCGTTTGCCCAGACGCGGCTGTGGTTTTTGCACCAGCTGGAGCCTGAGCTCACGGCTTATCACCGGCCAGCGGTGTGGCGGTTGAGGGGTAATCTGGATGGGGAGGCCCTGCAGAACGCTCTGGAAGGGCTGATCGAGCGCCATTCCACCCTGCGCACTTCCTTTCGGTTGCAGGGGAGCGAAGTGATTCAGGTTGTGCACCCTGCGCCACCCATAGACCTGGCAGCCGAAGCTTCGAGCGACCGTGATCCTGAGGTGGTGATCCAGGGGTGGCTGGAGGAGGAGAGCCGCACCCCGTTTGATCTGACGGCGGGCCTGCTGCTGCGGGTCCGGTTGCTTGCGGTGGATGACCAAGAGCATGGGTTGCTGATCAACCACCACCACATCGCCTCCGATGGCAGGTCGCGATCGGTGCTGGCTCGGGATCTGGTGGAGCTCTACAACGCCCAGGTCGCCGGCCGATCAGCGCAGCTTGAGCCGCTTTCCATTCATTACCAGGACTACGCCGTCTGGCAGCGACAACGGCTGAGCGGTGAGCGGCTCGTTGAGCTGCAGGACTACTGGGTTGAGCAGCTGCGGGATCTGGAACCGCTGGAGCTTCCCACCGATCGACCACGGCCAGCGATGCCCTCGCACCGCGGCGGAAGCGTTGGCTTCACGATCGAACCGGCGCTGCTGGAGCCCTTCGAGCAGCTCTGCCGCCGGGAGGGCGCCACCCTGCAGATGGGGTTGCTGGCGGTGGTGGCCCTCCTGCTGCATCGCTACAGCCGCCAGGACGACTTCGCGATCGGCATTCCGATCTGGGGCCGCAACCATCCGGATCTCGAGAAGCTGATCGGCTTCTTCATCAACACGGTGCCAATTCGTCTGCACTTCGCGCCTGATCAGAGTTTTCGGGAGCTGCTGGCTCAGGTGCGGGCGTCCTCGATCGGGGCCTACGACCACCAGGAGTTGCCGTTTGAGCAAATCGTGGAGGCCCTCGACCTACCGCGCGATGCCAGCCGCAATCCCTTTTACCAGGTGATGATGCAGGTTGCCGAATTTCCCGAGGATGATCTGCGCCAATTGCATGAACTTGATGCTGAGAAGCTACCGCTAACCACCGCTTCCTTGTTCGACCTTGAATGCAATTTCCGCCGCCTTGGCCAGGATGGCATGCGCGTACGTTTCATGTATGCGACTGACCTTTTTGACGCGCCGCGGATCGAGCGACTCTGCACTCACTTCGCCCTGCTGCTGCAGTCCGTCTTGCAAGGCCCCGATGCTCCTGCCGCGAGCCTTATCCTCCTGCCCCAGCAGGAACGGGATCGGATCGAGGCTTGGCAACGGGGCAGCCAGGGAATGGTGGGGAAAGGGACGGATTGGCCGGGGCTGGAAGCGCCCGCTTCGGGTGATCGCCTGCGGGTCTGTCTGATCGGTGATTCCAACCTGGCCGTGCAATGTGCGGAGATGCTTGCCGCCCGTGGCCATCATCTTGTTGTGATTGTGCCCACCGGTCGCAGCCTGGCCCAGTGGGCCATCGACCATGGCATTCCGATCCTCCAGCTGGATCATGAGCATCTCGCTGCTGAGCTGGCGCTGTGTTCCTGTGATGTGCTATTCAGCCTCTTCAACGACAACATCTTGCCTGCCGATGTGCTGGCCACAGCCAAGCGTTGGGCCATCAATCTGCACGATTCGCTCTTGCCTCGCGATGCGGGTTTGAATGCGCCGACCTGGGCCTTGCTTCACGGTGAACAACGCCATGGTGTGACCTGGCATCTGATGAATGAAGGCATCGATCGTGGCGATGTGCTTCTTCAGGCTGATTTCGCCATTCCTGCCGATTGTGATGCCCTTGGGCTTCAGCTCCTCTGTATCGAGTCCGCTGTGAGCTCCTTCGCTCACTTGCTGTCTTCACTGGAGAGCGGAAACCTGCAACCCCGCCCCATCGATTCGGCGGTGGAGCGCACCAACTTCGGGCGTAACACCCGGCCGCCACGGGCCGGTCTGCTCGCCCTGTGCGAGCCCCTGACCGCCACCCTCGCTGTCATCCGGGGCCTGAGCGTCGACACCGAACAGAGCGTGCTCCCTCCTCCGATCCTTCTGCTGGGAGGAACGCTGGTCTGGGTCGGTCAGGCCGCCTGGATCGAGGCCCCGTCCAACCATCCCTCGCTGCAGGTTCAGGGGAAGGATCTCCTGCTGAAGGGGGAAGGAGGGGGCCTGCGGTTGGGCGTGCTGCGCAGTCTTCGCGGTGACCTGCTCACCCCTGCCGACCTGCAGGGCCTGGTCGATGGTGCGGCAACACCGGCCCCCAGCCTCCGATCGCCGCAGCAGATGCTGCTGGAATCCCTCGACCAACGGGCCGCCCGGGCAGAGCGTTTCTGGATGGATCAGTTCAGCCGGCTCGATCCGGCTGCGCTGGCCCCGTTCCCAGCCCCCCTTGACGGGGCTCCGCGCCAATGGCACCCCCTCCCGATCCCGGCTTCGCTGCTGCAGATCCCGGATCGATCCAGGCGTGATGGCGCGATCCTGGCGTCGCTGGCCCAGGCCCTCGAAGATCTCTGGGGGCAGCCCATCAGCGCGATGGCCCTGCTTCTGGAGGATGAAGGCCTCGCCCAGTTTGAGCGGCCGTGGTCCGAGCTGTTCTCGCCATGGGTGCCGCTCAGGCTCGACGGCGGCTCGGATCACCGGGATCGGGCGCAGGCGGTGGCGGATCGTTTGGATCTGCCCGCTCTCCAGGTTCCCTTTCGCTGGGACCTGGTGGGGCGCAAGCGTGCCTTGCGGGAACGGCGTGAGCTCGTGGCGGCTCTTCCCCAGGGGGTCGTGGTCTGCCGGAGAACAGGGCCGGATGGGCTGCGCGACGGCCGGGTTCTGGAGGATCTGGCGCCCGCCCTGGCGATTGGGCTTCCTGCCGCCGATGGCACCAGTGTTCAGGTCGGCATCGATGCCGTTCGCATTGAGCCTGAGCGCGCCCAGGCCCTGCTGAAGCGATGGCACCAGCTTCTAGCCGATGACGCTGCCTCCAATGAGCGTCCTGAGCAGGCCCCGGGCGCTGCCACCCCTGGCCTTGACCCTGCTGCATCGCTGCTGGTGCGGATGGGGGCGATCGCGGCTGCCGATCCCGATCGCTTGGCCCTCGTGGATGGATCGCTGCGGATTGGCTATGGCCAACTCATGGAGTTGGCCACAGGCCTGGGAGATTGGATCGCGGATTATTGCGGTGCTGGAGCTGAAGTTGTGGCGGTTGTTGCCGATCAACGCTCCGATCACATCCTCGCCATGCTCGCCTGCCTGGTGGCGAAGCGTGCCTTTGTGGTTCTTGATTCCCAAGCTCCGCCGGAACGTCTTCGCCAATCCCTCATCTCACTGGGTGGTGTGCCCATCCTGGCGAACCCTTCGTGTCGCACCGCGCTGGGGCCACTGGCGGCAAGTTTCGGGGAGCCGCTTTGGTTCTCGCTGACGTCCGATCGGCGTCTTGAGGTGGAACTCCCAACCGTTGCTGCTGATCGACAGCCCTGGACGTCCCAGCCGCAATGGGCTGGCCTTGCCTATGTGATCTTCACCTCGGGATCAACGGGCCAGCCCAAGCCCGTGGCGATCGAACGATCAGCCCTGGAAGCGTTTACGGCTGAGGTGATGGAGGGCTATCAGCTCGACCAACACGATCGGGTGTTGCAGTTTGCCGCTCTCACGTTTGATGCCTGCATTGAGGAGATTTTTCCTGCTCTAGCTGCTGGGGCCGCGGTGGTCTGTCGCTCCGAGGACATGCTCACCTCGGCCACCCATGTCCTCCGCTTCCTGGAACGGAACCGGATCACGATGGTGAGTCTGCCGACTGCCTTCTGGGCCGATCTGATTCAGGAATGCTGGCGATCTGATCTGGCCATTCCTGACAGTTTGAGGTTGATGATCGTGGGCGGTGAAGAGCTCATCGTTCAGCACCTGCGGGTTTGGGAGGCGATCCGACCAGCCCAGACGCGATTGATCAACACCTACGGCCCCACCGAGGCCACGGTGGAGGTGGCCTGGCTCGATCTACAGTGCTCCTGGCCCTACAGGGAGAGCATTCCCCTGGGTCGACCGCTGCCCTCCGCGGAGTTGAGGGTTCTGGATCCCGTCGGCCATCCCTGCCCGATCGGCATTCCCGGCGAACTGCACATCGGAGGAACGGGACTGGCGCGGGGGTATCTCAACAACCCCGGGCTCACCGCCGAGACCTTCATCGCCGATCCCTTGGCCTCAACTCCTGCGGCGCGGCTGTATCGATCTGGGGATCTGGTTTCCTGGAATCCCGACGGCACCCTGGCCTTCCACGGCCGGATTGATCAGCAGATCAAGTTGCGGGGCTTCCGGATCGAACCGGCAGAGATTGAGACGCTCCTGCTTCGGCATCCTGCGGTGGCGCAAGCGGCGGTGGTGCTGCGCCGGGATGATCCCTTGAATCCGCGGCTGATCGCGTACTGGGTGCCCCAGGCCCCTGGTCGCTCAGGGGCATCGGCTGCTCCTGGGGGTGAGGAGCTGCGGAGCTTCCTCGGCGAGCGACTGCCTTCCTACATGGTGCCTTCGGCGTTTGTGGAGCTGGAGGCGCTGCCGCTCACAACCAACGGCAAGCTCGATCGCAAGGCCCTGCCTGCCCCGTCGTTCGGGATGGTTGGGCAGCGGCGTGTGGAGCCCACGACCGACCTGGAGCGCCAGCTCCATGGTCTCTGGGCTGAGGTGCTGGGTCATGGCGATTTCGGCATCGCCGACAACTTTTTTTTGGTGGGTGGCCATTCCCTGGCGGCGGCCCGGCTGATCCAGCGGATCAGCGATTCCGGGATCGCCGAGATCGGCGTCGCCGCTCTCTTCCAGCACCCCACCATCGCCGAACTGGTCCAGCTGAGCGGCGGCGAGCGGCCCCACGATCCCCGCCGCTCTCTCGTCACCCTGCAGTCCCGCGGCGAGGCCCCTCCTCTGTTCGTGATCCATGGCGGCGCCGGCGATGTCTTCGTGTTCCTTGCCCTCGCCAAGGCCCTGGCCCCTGATCGGCCGGTCCATGGCCTGCAGGCGATCGGCCTCGATGGCAACTTGCTGCGCCACACCAGCGTGGAGCAGATGGCCGCCGCCTATGCCGCCGAGATCCGCGCCTTTCATCCCAGCGGGCCTTATCACCTGATCGGTTATTCCGCCGGTGGCTGGTATGCCCATGCCGTGGCCGCCGAACTGCTGCGCCTCGGCGGCTCCATCGGCCTCTTTGCCGTGGTGGATACCGGCGCCACCGCCGATCTGCATCGCCGCGTGCGGGCACCGATGGTGGCCGGCCACCTGCTGCGCCGCCTGCCGCTGAGGCTGCGGGAGTTGGTCGACACGGGCCCCAGCCAACTGGGTGGCTTCCTGCACCAGCGCGCCAGCGCGATGCGCTTCCATCTGGCCGGCATGCGGCGCCAACAACCCATCAACGTGCCGGAGGATCTGGAGAGGCGGGCCGTGAATCCCACCCTGCTCAACCATTCCGACTACTACGTGAAGGTTCAGACCCTCTACCGACCACCCAGGCTGCCGGTGGCGGTGGATGTGATCTCGACCCGTTCCACCAGGCTGCAGAAGGAGTGGGTCTGGCGCTTCTATGCCCGCCGGGGTGTGCGCTGGCATCCCGTGCTGGATCGCCATGATGATTTCTTCAATGCCGCGCTAATGCCACCGCTGGCTGATCTGCTCAGGCAAAGGCTGCGGGAGATCGAGGCGGGGAGCACAACGGCTCACCCCCGATCTCCTGCGCCCTGAACGTTGGTACGCAGGGCGTCATGGGCACGCGCATCTGCTGACATCCAGGCACAATCCCCACATCAAACGGCATCTCTGGCGCGCCATGGCTTGTGGGGGTGTGGTCGTTCGCCAGTTGTTCGAGGAGCATCACTACTTCCACCACTTGTCCCTGGCAGGGCCAGTGGCCGCTGCCATCGTCAGGCCTTGGCTCAGATTGAGCAGGCTGAAAGCTCATGCCATGCCCCCGCGGATCCTTGCTGGTCAATCCCACGGGCCTGTGAGCCAGCCCCGGAAGGCGTTCAGTTCACCCCGCAGCTCCGGCCAGAGGGAGAGGGCAAGGGTGCGCAGCCGCTCCACCGGCTCTGGTTGGAGCTCGTAGGCATACAGATGCCGCACCAGGTGGCGGAAGCGCAGCAACTCCTGCAACGAAGTGATGGAGGCTTCACCAAGCACGGCGGGCCTCTCCTCCGTTGGCTGGCCCATGCGCTCGAGGAGGCGCCGATGCCAATCCTGCCCGTCGGGGGTGCCGCCATGGAGCACCCGGCTGACCTGCAGGAAGCAACGTTCGATCCCGGTGTAAAAGCTCTGTAGGCGCAGGGCTGCAGCGTCGATTCGTAGGCGATCGCCCGCCACGTCTCCCAGGGCCGCCAGGCTGTCCACCAAGCCATCGAGCTTGCGTTCCTCGACGGCCAGATCCAGAGCTAGATCACGCAGTTGCTGGGGAGAGGGGGCCGCCATGGTTTCAGGGGAGGGCCATGGCCTGCCGCCGCAGGCGTTCTTGCCAATGGGACGGCAGATCCTCCCAGCGCGCCAGGTCGATGGCGATGCCCTCCTGGCCGGCGTTGGCCAGGGATTGATCCACCACACCCTCCACAAGGCCCAACGCCTCCAGCTGCGCAACAGAGGGAAGCCCCTCCACCACTACATCCAGATCAGAGTGGCGCCGAAAGGAGCTGGCATCCAGCGCCGAACCAAACAACCACACCCCTTGCACCATCGGCCAACGTTCTCTCAAGGCCTCCGCCGCCCGGCCCGCTGCCACCAGCAGCCGTTGCCGCCGTTGCTCCACAAGCCCCTGCTCCTGGGCCCAGCGCCTCTGCAAGTGCTGGTGATGGAGATCAACGGCAGCCATGGGAAAACGTTAAGGGAGTCCGCCAGCTGCTGAATGTCCAGCGCGAGGCCCCAGGCGGTGAGACCCTGATGCCATCCACCTTGGGCAAGCCGCCGTGCCCAGCGCAGCTCATCGAGGACAGACGGTATGACCACGTCCTTCACCCACCAGAGCGTCTTGGCCGCCGAGGTGGTGCAGGCTTTCGCCGAAACCACCGGGTCCGCCCCAGCCAGCTCTCGCAGCGTTGCTGCGATGGCCCCCGGCGAGGGTGCGCCCCTCCTGATCGACTGCACCCTCGGCGGCGGCGGCCACAGCGCCCTGCTGCTGGAGGCCCATCCCGACTGGCAGCTGATCGGCCTCGACCAGGACCCCACCGCCCGGGCGGCGGCGGCCGCGCAGCTGGCCCCCTACGGCGACCGGGTGCGGATCGAGGCCGCCAACTTCGGCGCCTGGACGCCGCCGGCGGACCGGCGCGCCGTGGCGGTGCTGGCGGATCTGGGGGTGAGCAGTCCCCAGCTGGATCGGGCCGAGCGGGGCTTCAGCTTCCGCGCCGAGGGGCCGATCGACATGCGCATGAATCCCGAGGCGGGCGAGAGCGCCGCCGAGCTGCTCGATCGGGTGGAGGAAGGGGCGCTGGCGGATCTGCTGTTTCAGTTCGGCGAGGAGCGCCTGTCGCGGCGGATCGCCCGCCGGCTGATGGCTGAACGGGAGGCGAAACCCTGGCAGGAGCGCACCACCGCTGAGCTGGCCTACGCCGTGGCCGGTTGCTATCCCCCGAAGGCCCGCCACGGCCGTATCCATCCCGCCACCCGCAGCTTCCAGGCGTTGCGGATCGCCGTGAACGATGAGCTGGGGGCCCTGGATCGCCTGCTGCGCCATGCCCCCGATTGGCTGGTACCCGGCGGTCTGCTGGCGATCATCAGCTTCCATTCGCTCGAGGATCGCCGCGTCAAGACCTCCTTTCTGGCCGACGAGCGCCTGGAGCGGGTCACCCGCAAGCCCCTGGTGGCCGATGCGGGCGAGGCTGATCTCAATCCCCGCAGCCGCTCCGCCAAGCTGCGGGTGGCCCGCCGCCTGCCATGACCTTCCCCCTACCTGTCCAGTTGTCTGCCCCTATCGCTGTCCAGTTGCCTGCCCTCCTGAGCGGCTGGCATGGTCTGCCCTTGGCCTTCAACCTGACCCTGCCCAGTCCCCCCTCGCTGCCCTGGCATCCGGCCCTGCCGCCGGTGCACCGGGCTGATCTGGCCTGGTGGGGGGCGCTGCTGATCCAGGCCCTCGCCATTCCGGGAACCCTGCTCCCCGTGCTCCCCGGCCTGGCGCTGCTGCCCCTGGGGGCCCTGGTGTGGTGCCTGGCGACCGGGTTCGCAACGGGCTGGCCCACGCTCGTCTTCGCCGGTGTGCTGCTGCTGCTGGGCTGGGGTGCCGATGCCCTGGGCCTGGTGCTGGGCGCCGCCCGGATGCAGGCCACCCGCTGGGCCTACATCGGCTCGGGGATCGGCCTGCTGGTGGGCCTGCTGGGGCTGCTGCCGGCCCTGCCGGTGGGAGGTCCGCTGCTGGGGGCCCTGGTGGGCCCATTGCTGGGGGCCAGCGTGGGGGAACTGCTGAGTGCCCCCACCTCCCTGGGGCCCCTCGGCCTGCTGCGCCTGAAGCGCTCCCTGCTGGTGGGCCTGGCGGTGGTGGCCGGCATGTTGGTGAGCCGCTTCGCCCAGTTCCTGCTCTCCCTGGTGGGTGTGCTCGGGTTTGTGCTGCTGAGCACCGGGGTCCTCGGTTGATCCGCTGAGGCTGCTGAACGAAGGCTGCTGAACAAAGGCTGCCGAACAACGTCGCCAGCTCGGATCGCCCCTTCAGCCCGCCTCCGCCTTCACTAAATGGCGATAGGCCGCCGTGGAGATGCAGCTGCTCACGGGCCAGGCCACCATCAGCCCCATGCCGAAGGTCACCAGGCCCACGGCGAGGAGCAGGAGTTTGATCACCGCTAGCAGCAGGAGCAGCAGCCACTGGGGATCCACCAGGCTGCGACCCCGTTGCACGGTGGCCATAGCCCCACGCTTCTCCAGCAACGCGATCTGGGAGATGAACTGCTGATTCACACCGAAATACAGCAGGGCCACCAGCATCAGGCCCAGCAGGAGGATCACCAGGAGGCCCACGAGCAGCAGCGGTAGTGCGAGGTTGGCATCCGTGATCTGGAGGCCGCCCCGTTCCAGCAGCCAGGCCACACCGAGGGCCCCGGCGAGCACCGCCAGCACCACCAACAGCGGGATCGACAGCAGGCTGCTCAGGGCGATCCAGGCCATGAACACCTGGCGGAACCCTGGTCCATCCCAGCGCAGCAGGCTGCCCAGGGTGGGACGTTCACCCGCCAGGGCCTGCCAGGCCCCGCGGACCATGCCCACATTCCCCCAGCAGCTCACGGCAAAGCTGGCGGTCAGGCCCACCAGAAAGAGCAACCAGTCGAGAACCCCCAGGGTCTCGCCCCGGGCTCCCCGCAGCACCTGCTCCTGGAGGGGCTGCAGCAGGATCTGCAACCCCGTGAGCAGCAGGGCGTAGAGCACGAAACTCCAGGGAGCCCTGCAGAAGGCAGTCCAGCCGTCGTGGACGGCATCCCCGATGTTGAGGCGCTTCATGGCGGACCCGCCGAAGCCTCCGCTGCTGGGGGCCATGATCAGAACGCCTGGGATTTCAAGGCTAGGGAGGGCGGCGAAGCTCGGCCACCGCCCCGGTCACGGCGGCGATGGCAGCGGTGATCTCCGGGGCCTGCGTGGCGCGGCCCAGGCCGAAGCGGATTGAGGCGGCTGCCTCCTGGCGGCTGCGCCCCAGGGCCGCCAGCACATGGGAGGGGCTTCCCTGGCTGCAGGCCGACCCGCTGCTCACCGCCAGCTGGCGCCGCAGCAGCTGGTGCAGGCGGGTTCCATCCACCCCTCCCACGCCCACGTTCAGGTTGTGGGCCAGCCGTGCGCTGGGATGGCCGTTGAGGGTGATGCCGCCCAGCGCGTCCAGGGCCTCCCAGAGCTGGTCCCGCAGGGCCCCGAGCCGTTCGGCCCGGGCCTCCCGGTCGGCGAGGGCCAGCTCCAGCGCCGCCCCAAGGCCCACCACGAGGGGCACCGGCACGGTGCCGGCCCGCAGGCCGCCCTCCTGGCCGCCGCCGTGCTGCTGGGGGGCCAGGGCCACCCCGGGGCGGCGCACCAGGGCCCCCACCCCCTTGGGGCCGTAAAGCTTGTGGCCGCTGAGCCCCAACAGGTCGATGCCCAGCTCCTCCATGGCCAGGGGGATATGGCCCACGGCCTGGGCGCCGTCGCAGTGGAACAGGGCTCCCCGCTCGCGGCAGAGAGCACCGATGGCGGCCAGGGGCTGGAGCACGCCGATCTCGTTGTTGGCGGCCATCACCGATACCAGCAGTGTCTCGGGGCCCACGGCGTCGGCGAGCTGGTTGAGATCCACCAGGCCCTCGGGCCCCACCGGCAGCACGGTGACGGGGAAGCCACGCCGGGCCAGCCAGGCGAGGGGATCGAGCACGGCCCGGTGTTCGGTGGCGAGGGTCACCAGGCCCCGGCGGCGCTCGCCCCGCTCCTCGGCGGCCTCGGCCACGCCCTTGAGGGCCAGGTTGGCGGCCTCGGTGGCGCCGCTGGTGAAGATCACCCCCTCGGCCTGGCCCCCCACGGCTTCAGCCAGCTTTCGGCGGGCCAGCTCCACGGCGGCGGCGGCCTCAAGGGCGGGCCGGTGCAGGCGGTTCGAGGGATTGGCGAACCGCTCGCTCCACCAGGGCGCCATCGCCGCCACCACCGCCGGATCGCAGGGCGTGGTGGCGTGGTGGTCGAGGTAGGGAAGCATGGGGCCATGCTGGCAAGACTTCGTGGGTTCAAGGCCGTGCCGCACCAGGGCGTCCAGAACGGAGCACGGAACGGTGCGCAGAACCCCATGGCGAATTCCTTCGCGAACCCCGTCGTGCACCTCGTCGTGAAACCCGTCGCAAACGCCAGGGCGACTGGGCCCTTGATCGCCCAACGCAGCGAGCCCGACTGCGGGCCGCGGATCGGGTTCCAGCTTCGATTGGCACCCGGTGCAGGGTCAGGTCTAGGGGGCGGGCGGTCCTGCCGGTTCCGTTGGGCCTGCCGGGCCAGCCGATCCCTTTCGCTCTTCCAGGCTCGGGGCGCTGCCCCCGCTGCGTCGGCCCTGCGGTGGTTCCGGGCTGCCTTCCTGCCCGTTGCTCGGGTCACTGGCCTCACCGTTGGCCTGGCGCTTGGTCTGGCGGTTGATCTGGTCGACCCCCTGCGGGCCGAACCCGCTCCCCGACCCCCCGACCTGAAGATCCTGGTGGAAAAAACCACCATGCGGGAGGGCACCCATTGGCTGGGGGTCTACGGGCGGGTGGCGGACCCGGATCAGCCGGGCCTCTGGCGGGTGAAGATCTGGCAGGAATGGAGCGATCGGGTGGCGATCAACACCGACTCGATCGACTGCCGGCCCGGCCGCGCCACCCGTGCCGGGGTGACCGCCTCCAAGGTGGTGGTGCAGACCCTCAATCCCGGCGGACCGATCAACCCCGCCAACCGGCTGGATCACCTGATCTGGTGGGCCACCTGCTTCCCCGAGCAGGCGGGGCGCGAACCGGCGGGGCTGGCTCCCCTGGCCCGCAGCCTCGGCTTCGATGGCCGCCAGCAAGAACACTTTGAGGTGCTCGAGGTGCCCCCCTTGCCCCATCCCTGAGGGTCGGAGCGCTGCCGTGCTGGGTGGTCAGGAGCCGGCAGCCTTGGGCCGGCGGAACGGCGCTGGGCACGTGGCTGCCCGAATCCGGCGCCCCCGATAGATTTCGGCGATGGTGAACCCCCTTCCCACCGGCGCCGCCGGTCTGCCTGATTCCGAGGGCGAAGTCAGCATCCCCGCCGAGGCCGTGCCCGCGCCACCGGTGCGCCTGCTCCTGGTGGACGACGAACCGGGCCTGCGCACCGCCGTGAAGGCCTACCTCGAAGACGAGGGCTTCCTGGTGACCACCGCCAACGACGGCGAGGAGGGCTGGACCACGGCTCAGACCCTGCTGCCCGATGTGGTGATCACCGACGTGATGATGCCCCGCTGCGATGGCTATGGCCTGCTCAAGCGCCTGCGGGGTGATGAGCGGCTGGGGGGCACCCCGGTGATCTTCCTCACCGCCAAGGGGATGACGGCCGATCGCATCGCCGGCTTCCAGGCCGGCGCCGACGACTACATCCCCAAGCCCTTCGACCCCGATGAACTGGTGGCGCGGGTGCGCAACGTGGTGCGTCGCCAGGAGCGGCTGCTGGTCGAGGCGGCCCGCTTCGCCGATGCCGACATCGGCGCCATGGCCAAGCAGATCACCGAGATCCGCTCCATGCTCGGCACCGGCGGCGTCAAGAAGGCTGCCCCCGACGTGAAGCTCGACTTCACTCCCCGCGAGGCCAGCGTGCTGCAGCTGGTGGCCGAGGGAATGATGAACAAGGAGATCGCCCGACGGCTGGAGACCTCGATCCGCAACGTCGAGAAGTATGTGAGCCGCCTCTTCATCAAGACCGGCACCGCCAGCCGAACCGAACTGGTGCGCTACTCCCTGGAGCATGGGCTGGTCGACTAGGGGCGGAAGGCTTTCGGCCGATGCCCACGGGATCCTCACCGTCAGGGCCTGAGGGCTGGCTGCCCGAAGCTCCCAACCAAGGCTGGGTCTATCGCGAGCGGGTGCCGCCGCCCCTGGCCGGTCTGCAGGTCAGCGCCTTCTACGCCGCACGCCATCGCCATTCCGATCAGGGCGTCTGGCGGGATCGTCTGGTGGCCGGTGAGATCCATTGCAACGCAGTTCTCCTGCGCCAGGACACCCCCTTGGCGGCGGGCGATCAGCTCGCCTGGCACCGCCCCCCCTGGATCGAGGGCTCTGTTCCAGCGTCCTGGGCGGTGGTGTTCGACGACGGCGACCTTCATGTGATCGACAAGCCCGCCGGGCTGCCGGTGCTGCCGGCCGGGGGCTGGCTGGAGCACACGGTGCTGCGGCTGCTGGAGGGGCGCCATAGCAACGATCCCGGCGGCATTCCGCGGCCGGTGCACCGCCTGGGGCGTTTCACCAGCGGCCTGCTGGTGTGTGCGCGGCAGCCGCAAACGCGCGCCTGGCTGAGCGCTCGCCTGCGGGAGAGCACGGGGGCCGGGCTGGGCCCCGATCCTTCCCCCGCTCCTGGCCTGGGACCTGCGCATGGCGCCGATCGCCCCTTGCAACCAGCGCCGGCCTCCGCGGCAGCCGGTTGCCGCAAGCTTTACCGGGCCCTTCTCATGCCCGGGGTGCTGGCGCTGCAGCCGGGGGAGTCGCTGCCGATCACGGTGCCGATCGGCCGCCGCCCCCATCCCCAGCTGGGCCGCATCTGGTGCGCCGCCGATGGCCGCGAGCCGGGCGACCTAGCCGCCCGCAGCACCCTCACCCTGCTGGAGCGCAGCCCCAGGGCCGACCTGGTGCAGGTGGCGATCGCCAGCGGCCGCCCCCACCAGATCCGCATCCACTGCGCCGCCCTCGGGGCACCCCTGCTTGGTGATCCCCTCTATGGCCCCGGCGGTCAGGCGGCGGCGGATGCCAGGCCGGGCGACGGGGGCTACCGGCTGCAGGCCTGGCGGTTGGAGCTGGAGCTTCCCGGCGGCGAAGGGTTGGCGCTGGAGGTGCCCCAACCCCTGCAGCTGGAGCAGCTGCCCCATCGCGGCAACTAACAGCAGCTAACAGCTGATGGATGGAGATCCCGAGCGGGATCGACGCAGCGGCCCTGGAATCGGGCCAGATCCCTCTGCCCGCGCTGGCTTCCGTCGAGTGGCTGCGATAGGCGGAAGCCATCTGCTTCCGACTCCGGCAGCCCGAGCAGACGATCCTGCGGCTGACATCACGCTGAGACGGGAGCGCCGATCATCACCAATTCGATCACTACCCAATCGATGTCTTCTGGATCAGGCCAATGCACTGGATCTGGCCATGATCCTCGGTCCTTCAGACCTTCATCCGCTGATCCGCTGTCCGGAGGGGGTGCTCGGGCGAGAGGGTGGAGAGGATCTGCCGGAAGCGATCGCCGTCCCCGCCGATTCAGTCCCCCCCGGCGGGAAGCTGCCACAGCCCCAGCCATTCATCCGATCGCTCCGCTAGCGAGCCCCGGGCCGGTTCCCACAGCAGCGGCACCAGTCCCGTCCCCCGCAGCTGATCGGCAAGCTGATCGGGATCGCTGCCAAAGGGCGGCCCGCCCGGACGGCCGTGGCACCAGAACAGCCCCAGCAACCAGCCTCCGGGGGCCAGCAGCCGGGTCACGGCGGCCAGGTAGTCGGACCGGCGAGAGGGATCGATGGCGCAGAAGCAGGTGTGCTCCACCACCCCCTGCAGGCTGCCATCGGCGAGCCCGGCGGACCGCAGGGCGGCGGCATCCAGCAGATCCGCCTGAAGCCAGCGCAGCCCGGGCCGGTCAGCGCCATGAAGCCGCCGGGCCTCCCGCAGGGCCTCGCCGCTGAGGTCGAGGCCGATCGCCTCGAAACCCAGGTCCGCCAGCAGGGCCGCCTCGTGGCCCCGGCCGCAGCCGGGCACCAGCACCGGGCCGGACGGCAGCGGCCGACGCGGGTCCTCACGCAGGAAGGCGTCCAGGGGCGGCGCCGGAGCGCCCAGCTCCCAGCCATCGCGGCCTTCGCGGTAGCGCTGGTCCCAGGCGGTCGCTTCGGCGGAGTGCACTGGGAATGGCGTTGCCAAGGGCAGAGGCTCCGGCTGGGGCGCAAACCAGCGCGCCAGGGCCGACACATCCTCATCGCCGTGGCCGGCCGCCATCAGCTCCGCCTCAATCGCCGCAACCCGCGCGCTCAGCGGCAGCTCCAACCCGGTGGCGGCTGCGGCCGCCAAGGCGATCTGGAGATCCTTGTGGTGCAGCGCCAGCCGGAAACCCAGCGGGAACCGGCCCTCGATCATGTTGGCGGAGCGGTTCCGCAAGGCCCAGGAGCCCGCTGCCCCGTCCATCAGCGCCTCACACACCTGCTCCATCGGCAGCCCCAGCCGCTCACCCAGGGCGAGGGCCTCGGCCAGCGCCCCGTAGCTGCCCGCCACCAGCACCTGGTTCACCGCCTTCACCCGCTGGCCCGCCCCAACTGGCCCGAAGTGGCTCACGCGTGCCCCCACCACCTCCAGCAGGGGTCGGGCCCGCTCCAGATCCCGCTCGCTTCCCCCCACCAGCACCGAGAGGGTTCCGGCCTTGGCGCCCTCGGTGCCGCCGGTCACCGGAGCGTCGAGATAGGCCACCCCCTGCTCGGCGAGCCGCGCCGCCAGCTCTTCGCTGGTGGCGGGGGCGATGGTCGAGAAATCGATCACCAGGCTGCCCGGGGCCAGGCCGCCGCTGGCGGCGTCAGGACCTTCCAGGAGCACGGCGCGCACGGCGGCATCGTCGCTGAGGCACAGGCAGAGCAGGGTGCTGCCCATGGCGGCTTCCCATGGGGTGGCGGCCCGCCGCGCTCCGAGGGCGGCGAGGGGTTCTTCCCGCTGCCGGTTGCGGTTGTGCACCGTGAGCGGGAAGTCCGCCGCCAGCAGGTTGGCGGCCATCGGGGTGCCGAGGGCCCCCAGGCCGAGGAAGGCCACCGTTTCGCGGAGGAGCTCAGGCCTCGCTGCGGGCTCGGCGACGACCACGGGCATCCGCTGGCCAGCGGCCGGATGGGATGGGATGGGGAGGGCGGTGCGGGATCCATGGCGCCTGACGGTGATCATCTGACGGTGATCATCTGACGGTGA
>JBBASH010000006.1:0-21321 GCA_040399305.1 Cyanobium sp. | reverse complement strand
CTGACGGTGATCATCTGACGGTGATCATCTGACGGTGAACACCTGACAGTGAACTCCTGACGGTCAACAACAGAATCCCATCGGAGCCGAGCATGTCATCAGGACCATCCAGGACCTCAGGGCGAACAGGGCGATGCCGATGTGTTGCTCTATACCTTTGTGAGCCGAGGTTCTGCTGTTGAGTGGTCAGGATTTAGGGCCTTATAAAGAATATGTCCGATCCATCATCTGCTGGAACCACGGTTTTTGTGAAGCATGAGGATCTGAGCGAAGACCTTCGCAGGATCTGGCTGAGCGGCCGACTGGACATGATCGGGGTCGGCGAGATTGAACTGCCCTTCACAGCGCTGGCCGCAACTCGACCGATTGCGGTGCTTGTGGATCTCACCGGTGTCTCGTTTCTGGCGTCCGTCGGCCTGCGCTGCATCATCCAGAGCGCTAAGGCGCTGGATCTCAAGGGCGGAAGGATGGCCCTGCTGGTGGGCGATAACTCCCTCGTTCGTAGCACACTGGACGCCGTAGGCATCGCGGAGATCATCCCAACGTTTTCTGATGAGAACGCAGCCCTGGACTCCCTCAGAGTCCCTCAAGCTTGATGACCATCGCCCCCCGGCCCTGCGCTCTCGGTCTGGAGATCGATCCCGATCCCCAGGAGTTTCGTCGAGCCTCCAGCTGGCTGCGGGCCGGCGGGGCTTCCCTGGAGGTTCCCGAGGAGCAGATCGACCGCCTGGAGCTGTGCCTCAACGAGGTGCTGGCCAACCTCGTCGAACACGGAGGCGACGCCGTGGCAAGCAACCCGATCCAGCTTGAACTGGGGACCAGCCCGGTGCTGAGCGGCTTCGGTGTCCAGTTGGTGGTTTGCGATCGGGGTGAGCCCTTCGATTCCTGTCAGGCCGATCTCAGGCCTTTGCCCGGCAGCCTGGAGCAGGCCAGTCCCGGCGGCCTCGGGCTGCTCCTCGTGAAGACCTTCTGCGATGGCATGCACTACAGGGTGTTGGAGGGGCGCAACGAACTGAGAATCTCCATGCACTGGACCCCCCGATCCTGAGCTCCGTCACTGCCCCGCCCCAAGCCGTTCCTCCGAATCACGAGGGCTTTGGCTGGATTCCCCTCTTCAGCGAGGTGGATCCATCCGTGCTGGCGAGCCTGCTCAGCCAATGCGAGGTGCTGCGGCTGGGGGCTGGCTGCGACCTGCTGCGTCCTGGGAACACCAACAACAGCATCTACATCCTCCTGAAGGGTGAGTTGTTCGTGTATCTCTCCGCGGAAGCGACCCAGGGTCAGGGCATTCCCATCCAGCTGGGCCAATGCATCGGGGAGTTCTCCGCCATCGACCAGTTGCCGGTGTCGGCACTGGTGCGGTGTGAGTCGGCGGCGGAGGTGCTGCACCTGAGCGGCCCCTTCTTCTGGCAGCATCTGGTGACCCTGCCGGGAGTGTCTCGCAACATGCTGCGGGGGCTCACGGAACGGGCGCGCACCATCAATCAGCTGGCGCTCCAGAGCCTGCGGGAGCGGCTTGAGCTGGATCATCTGCGCGAGGAACTCGACCTGGCCCGGCAGTTGCAGGCCAGCATGCTGCCACTGCGACATCCTCTGTTTCCAGGCCGCTCCGACCTGGATGTGGCCGGTCGGGTCGAACCCGCCGCCAGGGTGGGGGGCGACTTCTTCGACACGTTTCTCACCGCGGACGACCGGCTGTTCCTCTGCATCGGCGATGTGTCGGGCCATGGAATCGGCGCCGCCCTGCTGATGGCGCGCACGATTGGATTGATCCGCAGCCTGGCCATGACCGCCACGGGCCCGGAGGCCGTGCTGGAACAGCTGAATGCCTTCCTCTGCGAGGGCAACGACACCTGCCTGTTCGTCACCCTGTTCTGCGGTTATCTGGAGCCGACTCGTGGCACCCTCACCTACTCCAATGCCGGCCACCTCCCCCCCCTGCTGATCCAGGCTGGGGAGTGCACGGAGCTGCCGCTGCCCCGTGGCCTGCTGGCCGGAATCAGCCCTCAGGCCCGCTATCGCTCTGAAACCGTGCAACTGAACCGCAGCGATCTGCTGTTTGCCTACACCGATGGACTCAGCGAAGCGGAGGATCCCGAGGGCCGCCCCTTCGGGATCGATCCCTGCCGTGAGCTTCTGCTCCAGCGGAAGCAAGCGGCGTTACCGCTGATCCTGGATGGCGTGCGTGATGCCCTCACCAGCTTCTGCGGCAGCGGCGCCCTGGAGGACGATTGCACCCTGCTGCTGTTGCGTCTCCCCTGAGCCGCCCGCGATCGGCGATCGGCCCCGGCGCTCATTCCGCCCTCAGGCCCGCTCGAAGGCGATCAGCCGTGAGAAGTAGAAGGGCGCCTGGTTGAGGCTGCGGCGCACCGGCTTGAAGCCGGCGGCTTCGGCGGCGGCCACGATGCCGCTCTCGCGCAGTTGGTAGGCGCGGGTGGTCTTGCTGGGGCCGGGGAACAGTTGGCCGATGCCCTTGAGCAGCGCCAGCAGGGGGGTGTAGGGGGCGAAGCTCACCAGCAGGTGGTGCTCGGCCATGCCGGCCAGGTGGCCCACCATCTCCTCGGCGGCCGCCTGGGGGTAGTGGATGAACACATCCAGGCAGACCACCGTGTCGTAGCGGCCCTGCAGGCTCTCGAGGTCGGAGGCGGTGAAGCTGAGCTGTTCGGCGCCGATGCCGGCCGAGCGGGCGCGCCGTTCGGCCTCCGCCACCATGGCCGCCGAGAGGTCGCTGGCGGCCACCGATCCGGCCCCCAGCTGGGCCAGGGGCAGGCTGAGGCTGCCCACCCCACAGCCGGCATCGCAGAAACTCCGCTGGGGCAGGTTGCCCTGCTCCTGCAGCCAGGTCAGCACCTCATCCACCGTCTTCTGGTGGCCGATGCGGATATTCCGCTGAACCTTGTTCACCTCCTCGCTATCGCTGTAGATGCGGTTCCAGCGCTCGAAGCCGGTGCTCTCGAAGTAGGCCTGCACCTCCGCCTTCTCGGCCTGCTTGGCGTCGGCCGGCTGGGCTGGCTGGGCGGGCATGGTTGGGGGCGGGACGGGGCGCCGATCCTAGGGGCCGCCTCAGGCCGCTACGAGCGCCTGGGGATGGGCCTGGCTCCAGCGCAGCTGGCCTTGCACCTGCTCGCGCACCAGGGCGCGGTATTCGAGGAAGTGCTCGTTGAGCAGGCACATCCACAGCACCTGATCGAGCAGCTGGGGGCGATGGCGCAGGGTGTCGAGCAGGCAGCGCCAGAACAGCCCGCGACTGGGGCGGCGCACCCCCTGCCGCCAGATCATGGTGAGCAGGCCGGCCACCGCCGCCGGACGGCCGAGGTGGCCGAGCACCCCCTGGATCGAGGGCCGGCGTCGGGTTTGACGGCTGCCAAGCCGGGAGGCGTAGCGCTGCACCCGCGCCAGGTAGGTGGCGGGCTCATACAGCCGGTCGAAGGCGTCGAGGAACTCGGCGGCGATCTCCTCCATCGGCCGGCTTGGCAGGAAGTTCAGCAGGTTGGTCTGCACACCGGCATCGAAGCGGCCCCGCAGGCTGGCCTCCACCTGGGGATCGAGCTTCAGCAGGCGCTGTTCACGCTCCAGCCGGTGCCACAGGGCCGTGTTGGGCAGGGCCTGCAGGATGCCCACCATGGCCAGGGGGATGCCGCTTTCCTCCACGAAGGCCACGATCCGCTCGCCGGCGCCGGCCTGCTCGCCATCGAAGCCGAGGATGAAGCCGGCCATCACTAGCAGGCCCGCTTCCGTGATCGTTTGCACCGCCTCCAGCAGGGGGCTGCGGGTGTTCTGGTGTTTGCCGGCGCCGCTCAGGCTGCCTGTGTCGGGGGTTTCGATGCCGAGGAACACCCGGTTGAAGCCGCAGGCGGTCATGCGGCCGATCAGTTCGGGATCGGCGGCCAGGTCGATCGAGGCCTCGGTGGTGAAGGAGAAGGGGTAACCGCGCTGCT
Organism: Cyanobium sp.; assembly: GCA_040399305.1. Lineage (GTDB taxonomy): Bacteria > Cyanobacteriota > Cyanobacteriia > PCC-6307 > Cyanobiaceae > Cyanobium. Next base: position 17,383 of record JBBASH010000006.1, on the reverse strand, counting down.
CCTGCCAGGGTTCCAGTTCGGCCAGCAGCCGATTCACGTTGCGCTTGTTGCCGATGAAGTTGTCATCGACCAGGAAGATCTCACCGCGCCAGTGCAGGCTCCGCAGCGCCTCCAGTTCGGCGATCAATTGCTGCGGTGTCTTGGTGCGGGGTTTGCGGCCATAGAGAACAATGATGTCGCAGAACTCGCACTGAAACGGGCAACCCCGCGAGAACTGAATCGCCATCATCGCGTAGGCGTTCAGCTCCAGCAGATCGAAACGGGGAGGGGGTGTGGCCTCCAGATCCGGCTTCTCGCCGCCGGCCGTGAGCCGCCCTCCGGTGTCACCCCGCTCCAGGGCTTCCACCAGCAGCGGCAGGGTGATTTCCCCCTCATCGAGCACGAGGTAATCGACCTGGGCCAGCTCAGGGGCCTCGGGGGTCGAGGTCGCGAAGGGGCCCCCCACCGCCACCCGGCAGCCGTGGGCTTTGGCGAGTTCGATCTGATCGGCCAGATCGTTCTTCTGCACGAGCATCGCCGAGAGGATCACCAGATCGGCCCAGCGCCACTCGTTCTCGTCCACGGCGCGGATGTTGCAGTCCACCAGACGGAAGTCCCAGGTCTGGGGCAGCAGGGCCGCCACGGTGATCAGCCCGAGCGGCGGCAGTAGCACCCGGTGCCCCATCAGCGCCACGGCCCGATCGAAGCTCCAGAAGGTCTGCGGGAAGCGGGGGTAGACCAGCAGCACGCGCATGGGTGGAACCTGGAGATCGGGCCGCCACTGCCGAAGAGCCGTCGTTAGACGGGCCCCGCTGGCCGGCCGCAGCGCTATCAGGTTGGGGAGGGGAGCCACCACCGGAGCCCGGGTTCCGCCCAACCGGGGCACTCCGCACCCCAAATGCCCCAGGGCCTCGCCCCATCCATCAGAGGAGCCGTCCGGCAGAGGAGCCGTCCGGCCCTTCAGACTCAGGCGGCCCGCTGCCAGCGGAGCTCGCCAGTGTCCTGGCTCCAGCGCAGGCACTCGGCCAGCGGCCGGCCCACCAACAGCTGCTCGAGGGGCCGCCTTTCCCCCAGCACCCGGCGTGGCAGCACGGTGGCCGCCGCAATCGCCCGCCCTGGCCGGCCGCTCCAGCGGGCCAGCCTGATCGCCCCCTCCAGCAGCGGTAGGGTCACGCCGGCGAGGGTGCCGTCCTCCAGCCGGCAGCTGCCGTTCGTCACCACCAGGGTGCGCTCATCCCAGCGGTGCAGGCCGTCGGCCAGGCCGTAGGGGGCCAGGGCGTCGCTCACCAGCACCACCTGCTGGGGGGCCAGGCGCTGCAGCAGCACCGACATGGTGGGTGCCACGTGCACGCCATCGGCGATCAGCCCCAGGGCCACGTCGCCCCGCAGGGCCGCCGCCGCCACGGGCCCCGGGGCCCGGTGCTGCATGGCGGGAACGGCGTTGTAGGCATGGGTCACCATCGCCACGCCGGCGTCGTAGGCCGCTGTTGCCTCGTTTTCGGTGGCCTCGCTGTGGCCCAGGCTCACCACCACGCCCTGGCGGCGCAGGGCCTGGATTACTGCGGTGGCTCCCTCCAGCTCCGGAGCCAGGGTCACCAGGGCGAGGTCGGCCGCTTCAGCCCCTGCTGGCCATCCCGGCCCGTCGCCGCCAGCGCTCCCGCCATGGCGAGGGCCCGGTGCTTCCCCGCTCCCCCCGCCCTGGCCAGCCCCCTCCGCCGGGCCGAAGAAACCGCCGATCCGTTCCTGGAGCGCCGCCAGGGAGGGTGCGCTGAGGTGGGCCAGCGGGTGGGCCCCCCGCCGCGCCGGCGCCAGGAAGGGACCCTCCAGGTGGGCCCCCAGCAGCCGACAGCGCCCGGGGCGGTGGGAGGCCCGGGCTTCCCGCAGCACCGCCAGGGCCTCCCGCAGGGGCTCCACCGCGCAGGTCACCAGGGTGGGGCAGATCGCCTCCACACCATCGCGCCAGAGCAGCTCCAGCAGTTCCTCCAGTCGCGGCAGGTCGGCGGCGGTGAGTTCGGGGAAGGCCAGGCCTAGGCCGCCGTTGATCTGCAGGTCCACGCCGGCGGGGCTCAGCCAGTCGCCCTGCCAGTCGCTGCCGGCGGCGCGGCTGCCCGGGGTGATCGGGTGGAGGGCAGCGATGCAGCCCTGCCCATCGATCGCCACCCGCCAGAGCCGATCGTGCGGATCCTGATGCTCCTCAACCTCGCCGCCCCGGTCCTTGCTCTCAGGTTGGCCACAGGTGCCGCTCTCGGGCAGCCGCACCTGCGTGAGCCAGGTGAGGCCCGGCCGATCCGGTGGCGGCGGACCGTGGCGGGAGGGCTCCATGGCGGCGGCTCGGGCGGGAGAATGCCATCCTCGCCGCCTCCATGCCGTGGTTGCCCCCGATCCCGCCCCCCAGCAGCCGAGCGGCGCGGCAGGCGATCCGGCCGCCCCGGCCGTGGCCGTGATCATGGGCAGCGATTCCGATCTGCCCACCATGCAGCCAGCCGTGGCCCTGCTTGAGCGCTTTGGGGTGAAGGCGGAGGTGCGGGTGCTCTCGGCCCACCGCACCCCCCTGGAGATGGTGAACTTCGCCCGCGCCGCCGCCGGCCGCGGCCTGAAGGTGATCATCGCCGGGGCCGGCGGGGCGGCCCACCTGCCGGGCATGGTGGCCTCGCTCACCAACCTGCCGGTGATCGGCGTGCCGGTGCAGAGCCGGGCCCTTTCGGGGGTGGATTCGCTCCATTCGATTGTGCAGATGCCTGGCGGCATCCCCGTCGCCGCCGTGGCTATCGGCGGCGGCCTCAACGCTGGCCTGCTGGCGGTGCGCATCCTGGCCACGGCCGATCCGGCTCTGGCCGATCGCCTGGCCGCCTTCGCCAGCGAGCTGCACGATCAGGTGGTGGCCAAGGACCAGCGGTTGCAGGAGCTGGGCAGCACCGCCTATCTGAAAGGGAGTGGGGGCTGAACTGGGGGCTTCCATCAGCCAGCACCACGACGCTGGGCGGCCTGGTTGCGTTGGTGCCTTAGCGCCGATTGAGGGATGGCGGAGCCTGGGCTCGGGTCGATCCGTGCGCCGGATCTAACGGGGTGCTGCCCGGCCCCGGATCCGTCAAGCTGGCCCCACGATCCACGGCGCGGTTGGATTCCGCCGCCCCCAACCCCATGCTTGAGCGGCTGGTGCTGCCCCCCTGGCTGCGGTTCGGCCTGGCCCTGCCACTTCTGGTGTTGAACCTGTGGGTGCTGCGCCAGCTGCTGGTGCCCCTGGCGCCGTTCCCGGCCCTGTTCCTGGCCGCCGCCTTGCTGGCCTTTCTGCTGGATCTCCCCACCCGCTGGCTGGTGGAGCAACGGATCCCCCGCCCCCTGGCCCTGCTGCTGGTGCTGGGCCTGGCCCTGGGGGGAGTGGTGCTGGCGGTGCTGTGGTTGCTGCCGCGGCTGGTCACCCAGCTCGATGAGCTGATCACGGCCCTGCCGGGCTGGCTGGCCCAGGGGGAAACCCTGCTCAGCCGCCTGCAGGACTGGGCCGTGGCCAAGGGTCTGCCCACCGACTTCGGCAACCTGAGCAGCGAGGTGATCACCCGCACCAGCAAGCTCGCCAGCCAGCTCAGCCAGGAACTGCTGAGCCTGCTGGGGGCCACGGTGGGCCTCACCGTAAACACGGTGATCGTGCTTGTGCTCACCGTGTTTCTGCTGATCGGCGGCGAGCGGATCGCCGAAGGCCTGGCCGAATGGCTGCCTCAGGGGGTGCGTGCTCTGGTCACCGGCACGCTGTTCCGCACCTTCAGGGGCTACTTCGGCGGCCAGGTGGTGCTGGCCCTGATCCTCAGCGCCCTGCAGATGGTGGTGTTCACGCTGCTGGGCATTCCCTACGGCGTGCTGTTCGCGGTGGCGATCGGCTTCACCACCCTGATTCCCTATGCCAGTGCCCTCACGATTGTGCTGGTGAGTCTGCTGCTGGCGCTGCAGAACCCCCGCCAGGGTTTTGAGGTGCTGGCGGCGGCGATCACGGTGGGCCAGGTTGTGGACCAGGTGATCCAGCCCCGCCTGATGGGCAGCATCGTGGGTCTGCAGCCCGCCTGGCTGCTGATCAGCCTGCCGATCGGCGCCCGCCTGGGCAGCCTGCTCGGACTGGGCGAACTCCTGGGCCTGTTGCTGGCGGTGCCGCTGGCGAGTTGCGGTAAAACGTTCCTGGATGCTTGGGCGTTGCGGCTGCGGGCAGGGGAGGTGGCGCTGGCGGCGGTGGAAGGAGCACGGAAATGAAGGGCGGGTCAACCCCGAGGTGGCCGTCGACATCAGCGTCCCCCGAAGGTCGCTTCGAACAACTCTCCAGGCGACTTCCTGAAAAATTTTCAGCGATCGTCCGCCCTGGGCCGTCTGCCTGGAGCCCCGGGCGGAATCCTCTCCAGCACAGCATCCGGTGGGGTTCAGGTGCCGTCCAGGAGGCGTCAAGCCGGCTGGCTCAAGGCCCTGGCCTTTCCAGCGTCCGGGCTGGATTGGTTCGCTCAAACCTCGACCAGGCAAAGCCCTGGCGCTCGAGCAACTCCCGAATGATGGCCATGGTGGCGTCATCCAGCCGGGGCGTGCGGGCCAGCACCCACCCGTAGCGGCGGTCCGGCGAGCCCACCACCGCCCAGCGGTAGTCGTCGTCGAGGCCAATCACCCAGTAGTCCCCCCAGAACGGTCGCCAGCCCAGGAAGCTCACCAGGCTCACTTTGAGTTTGGCGCTCGACACCGGATCCACCACCTTCGCCACGCCGGTGGCCTGATCCACGTTGCCGCTGCGTTTGATGCATTGGTTGAGCACACTCAGCCGTCCATCCGGCCGAAGGCCGTATTGGGCGATGGTGTGGCGGGCACATTGTCGCTGGAAGCGGTTGGGGATCTTGGCGATCTCATACCAGCCGCCGACGTAGCGGTTCAGCGCCACCGAGGGCACCGGGATCACCGCCGGCTGGCCCCCCGCCGGGCGGGCAGAGGCCGGCGGTGTGAGTTCGGGCCTACCGGCCCCGGTGGGGGCTGAAACCGGATCACCGAGCGCCGAAGCTTGGTGGGGAACCGCCAGGGCTAGGGCGATGGCGGCCAGCCAGGGCAGGGGCGGAACGGGGAGGCGGTTCAGCAGGGTCATGCCCTGATCCTTGCAGGGCCGCTCAGCGCCCCAGGCGTCGGCCCAGCCGCCGTGTGCAATCCAGTGCGGAAAGCGCACCCAGCTATGGCAGACCCGCTTCCTCTTGGCGGGTTCTGCTGGTTCACCCTTCACCCGCTGCCGGCACCACCCCCTGGCTCTCCAGGTAGGTCAGCACCTGCGCCACCGACTCCTCCAGGCTCTGGCTGCCGGTGTCGATGCGCAGCTCGGGGGCTTCGGGGTCCTCGTAGGGGCTGGAGATGCCGGTGAAGTCCTTGATTTGGCCGGCGCGGGCCTTGGCATAGAGGCCCTTGGTGTCGCGCTGTTCGCACACCGCCAGATCGGCGGCGCAATGGATCTCGATGAAGTCGCCGGCCTCCACCAGGGCGCGAGCCCGACGGCGGTCGGCGCGGAACGGGGACACGAAGGCGGTGAGCACCACCACGCCGGCATCGAGGAAGAGCTTGGCCACCTCGCCGATGCGGCGGATGTTCTCCTCCCGGTCGGCATCGGAGAATCCCAGGTCGGCGCAGAGGCCGTGGCGCACGTTGTCGCCATCGAGCACGTAGCAGGCCAGCCCCTGCTCGAACAGGGCCGAGTTCACCGCATTGGCGAGGGTGCTTTTGCCGGCGCCGCTCAGGCCCGTGAACCAGAGGATGGCGCTGCGGTGGCCGCGCTGGTGCGCCCGGGCTGCCCGGGTCACCGTGGAGTGGTGCCACACGATGTTGGTGGCGATCCCAGGCTGGGTGGCGCCCCCCGTGCTGGCCATGGTGCCGTCGGCGGGGTTGGAGGGGGCGGCGGTCATGGCGGCAGGAAGGGAGGGGGTGGGGGGGGCTGAACAGCCGGAGCGGCGCAGGGCCGCATCCCGGCTATTCTCAGCAACGGCAGGCCAGGGTCCCGCTCAGCCGGCTGCTGCGGCGATGCCGCTCAGCACGGCATAGGCCCCATCGCGGTTGCGCCCATCGCCATGGTTCTTGATCAGGCCACCCGCTGCGTTAAGGGCCTTGAGGTTGTGAAGTTTGCCTGCCTTGAAGCGATAGGCCCCACCGGCTTGCCGGAGGTCGCCATCCTGGGCTTCTGGAGTTTTCTGGCCACCATTGCGGCCGATGCCGCCGTAGTCGCTGGATGCCTGTCGTAGGCGGTGGATCTGCCACCCCAGGGCCTCACCCCCCCGCCTGCTTCGGCCGGAAGCCCTCCTTCTCCAGTGCCGCCAGGGCCGGCGCCACCTGGTCGCCCTGCAGTTCGATCACGCCGTCCTTGAGGGTGCCGCCAGTGCCAGAGGAGGCCTTGAGGGTCTTGAGTAGGGCGCGGGCCTCGGATTCGGGGATCTCCAGGCCAGTGATCGCGGTCACGAGCTTGCCGCCCTTGCCGGCCTTGGTGCGCTGCACCCGCACCTTCTGCTGGGCCTTCGGGGTGGTGGCCCCCCCGGCAGCGGACGCGCCGGCGCTGGGCCGCGCCGTGCTCGCGGGGCTGCTGCCGAATTCCTGCCAGTCGCCTTTCTTCGCCATCCTCAGCGCCTTGCCACTGCACGTGGATTCTGATCGGTGCCGCTCCAGGGTTCAGCTCCGTCCAAGGGGACGGCATCGCCAATCAGCCGCCGTTTGAGGTGTCGCAACGCCAGGGGGCTGGTCAACAGTTCTGTCGTGGCGGGCTGATCCACCCATGGTCACCGTAACCGCCCTTTGAAGGGCGCTGGCCTGAGCTCGGCGGCCCCCCAAGGCGTCAAACGCCCCCAGCCCTATTGCTGCACCGGCAGTGGCACGGGGCCGGAGGTGCAGGTGCCCGTACGCAACGAACAGCGCCCGGCGGCCTCGGCGGCGGCCTGCTCCGCTTCAAGACGCTCCAGCCCTTCCTGCACCCAGACCTTGCAGGCTTCCGTTGCATCCAATCCGGCGGTGCCGGCCGCCTCGGCCAGCCGCTGCCGCAGGTCGTGATCCAGCCATTCCAGGCTCGCCGGGGCCGGGCTGGCCGCCGAGGGGGCGAGGGAAACAGCGGGGGATGCCGTCATGGCCGAGCCTGGAAAAAGCACTTGGTTCCATTGTGTGCCGCTCGGGTCTCGCCCGTCAGCTCAAGGTGATCAGTTCCATCGGCGCGGGCCCCCCGGATCGGACGTGGTGCTTCGGGCAGGGCGATCGGCCTGCAGTGAGGACCGACGACGGCCTCGCCGACAGCCTGCGCCACAGCATTCACACCCCTGGGGACCGGTCCGGCGCCGATCACCTTGCGCTCTGAGGTTCGGCCCTGCGAGCGCGAGGTGTTCACTCCGCCACGGGGGGCGTGCCGCCGCTGACGGGATCGGCCAGGCCCAGCACCATGAAGCCGCTCCCCTGCGATCCGCAGCGCCCATGCCGCTCCTCCCCCAGTTGCTCCGCCCAGAGCAGCTCCAGGCCTGGCGCTTCGGTGAGAGCGACCACTGCCGCCTCGCCCTGATCTGCGATCCGGCCCACCACAGCGGCGGCCCCACACTGCTGCTCGAGATCCACGACCCCAGCGACCGGGTGCCACCCCACCGCCATGCCCACGCGGTGGAGATGTTCTTCGTGCTGCGCGGCCGTGTCTGTTTCCATGTGGACGGCACCACGATCGAGGCCAGCACCGGCGACAGCGTGGTGGTGCCCGAGGGGGGCCTGCACGATTTCGAGAACCCCGGTCCGGATCGCGTCTATCTGCTCACCATCGTGAGCACCGACGACGGCTTCGCCGACAGCCTGCGCCACGGCATCCCCACCCCCCTCGATGCGGAGGATCTGGCGGTGCTCCGGAGTCTCTGAATGGGTGGCCGATGTTCCATGTTGCAACCCAGGGTTGAGCCGCTGAAGCAGGGGCTAGCCGGGATCGACGCCAAGTCCCAGGCCCCTAGGCTCAGCACATGGGCGGGCACCACTAGCATCCTTGGCGCTAGCAGTACCGCAGAGTCTGCGCTGATCATTCACCTTTATTGCCTCTCCTATTGTCTATGGTGAAGTCACGGTTCGTTTGATCTGCAGCTCGATTGAAAATGCGCCAGGTTTGGACGTTGGTGGTGTCTTCGCAACACTCGGAACGTCAACCCCTTTGCTGCTAGTGGCTTCGCCTTATTCGCTTGGTGATGGCCCTACGGTATGGTCTTCCATTCGGTGAAACCTGAGGGGCTTTTCTTAGCCATCAAAACCATCAAACTACGGCACTAAATGCCTGTAAAGTTGCCCCAGGCGGAGGCAGCCGGACCGATCATTCCGGATCCCTTGATCGAGCAATGCTTGAGGTCACGGGACTCTTCGCGTGGAAGGGGCGCCGCTGACCGCCAGCCTTTCCCCTGCCTGCGGCTGCTTCGTCCCCCCGACTCGCTCCCTAGGCTGCCCCCACTGAGATGCTGCCGCCGGTGACCACCACCGTTCCCTCCGTCCAGGCCACCAGCCCCGATCTCGCCAGCCTGGCGCCGGCGGTGCGGCCCGATCCCCTCGGCCGCTTCGGGCCCTATGGCGGCCAGTACGTGCCGGAAACCCTGATGCCGGCCCTGGCCGAGCTGGAATCCGCCGCCGCCGAGGCCTGGGCTGATCCGGCCTTCACCGAGCGGCTGGACCACCTGTTGCGCACCTACGTGGGTCGGCCCAGCCCGCTCTATGAGGCCGAGCGACTCAGCGAGCACTATCGCCGCGGCGAGGGGGGCCCGCGCATCTGGCTGAAGCGCGAAGACCTCAACCACACCGGCGCCCACAAGATCAACAACGCCCTCGGCCAAGGCCTGCTGGCCCTGCGCATGGGCAAGAAGCGAGTGATTGCCGAAACCGGCGCCGGCCAGCACGGCGTGGCCACCGCCACCGTGTGCGCCCGCTTCGGCCTCGAGTGCGTGATCTACATGGGCGCCGAGGACATGCGCCGCCAAGCGCTGAACGTGTTCCGCATGCGGCTGCTGGGCGCCACCGTGCAGCCGGTGACCGCCGGCACCGCCACCCTCAAGGACGCCACCAGCGAGGCGATCCGCGACTGGGTGACCAACGTGGAGACCACCCACTACATCCTGGGCTCGGTGGCCGGCCCCCACCCCTACCCGATGCTCGTGCGCGACTTCCACGCCGTGATCGGCGAGGAGGCCAAGCAACAGTGCGCCGAGGCCTTCGGCCGCCTGCCCGATGTGCTGGTGGCCTGCGTGGGCGGCGGTTCCAACGCCATGGGCCTGTTCCATGCCTTCGTGGAAGACCCTTCCGTGCGCCTGATCGGGGTCGAGGCCGCCGGCGAGGGAGTGGCCAGCGGCCGCCATGCCGCCACGATCACCGAGGGCCGGGTGGGCGTGCTGCACGGTGCCATGAGCCTGCTGCTGCAGGACGAGGAGGGCCAGGTGCAGGAGGCCCACTCGATCAGCGCCGGCCTCGATTACCCCGGTGTTGGCCCCGAGCACAGCTACCTCAAGGGCATCGGCCGGGCCGAATACGCCGCCGTGACCGACACCGAAGCCCTCGATGCCCTGCAGCTCCTCTGCCGCCTCGAGGGCATCATCCCGGCCCTGGAAACGGCCCACGCCTTCGCCTGGCTGGAGAAGCTCTGCCCCACCCTGGCCCCCGGCACCGAGGTGGTGCTCAATCTCTCCGGCCGCGGCGACAAGGATGTCAACACCGTGGCCGAGAAGCTGGGGGATCGGATGGGCAGGTGAGTGGCCACTGGCCGAGCCATGAGGGGCACGACAACGCGCAAGTCCCCTAAAGCGGATCCTCTTCCCACCGGAAGCGCGGCAGCTTGCTGAGGGTTTCTTGCATGTTGCGGGCCCAGATCTCCATCGAGCGGGTCACCTGGCTGTGGTCCTTTTCAAGTTTGAGGCGGCGGGAGACCCGCAGTTCATCGGTCGGAACCAGGGCGATTTCGAACGGAGGCCCCACGGTGAGATTGGAGCGGCGCGTCACGATCTGCGATACCAGGCAGAGGCGGGCGGCATCCTCGAGGGAAAGGCGGGTGTGGCCCACGTAATCGAGCGGCGGTTTGCCGTATTTGCTCTCGCCGATCTGCAGGAAGGGGGTTTCCGGCGTGGCCATGATCGCGTTGCCCTGGGGATAGATCAGGTAGAGCCCGTGGGGTTGGCCGGCGATCTGGCCCCCCAGGATGAAGCTGGCTTCACCGCTGGCGCCCGCCTGCTTCAGGGGCGTGGAGAAGGCCCGCTGCACCGCCACGCTGAGCCGACCCACGTAGTCAGCAGCTTCGAAGAGGTAGCGGGCTGTGAGGAGATCATGGCCCTCGTCCGCGGTGCCGGGGGGACTGGGCCCCGCCATTGGGGGGGGAGCCCCAGGACCGTCATTCACTGCGCTCACCATCGTGGCGGCCGCGGCGGCTTCATCGAGGGCCAGATCCCGGCGGATCCGGTTGAGCACCGCCTGGGTGGTGCCGAGATTCCCCGCTGCCATTAGCACGAACAGCCGATCCGGCGCCGGCTGGAACACATGCATCTTGCTGTAGCTGGAGATGTAATCCACCCCCGCATTGGTACGCGAATCGGAGGCGAACACCAAGCCGCTCTCCAGCAGGAAGCCCACGCAGTAGGTCATGGTCGGACTCGGTTCTCCTTCATGGTCTGATTCTTTTTCCGGATCAGCTCAAAAGGCGCTGCAGGATCGTGGCCACCGAATCCACCGCGGCGCGGGCCGTGGCATAGGCCATCCGCATCGGACCCACCAGGGCCACCTGCCCCCGGGAGCCATCGGCCGTGCGGTAGGGGGCCTGCACCACGGAGCACTGGCCCAAGGCGGTGTGGGGGTGTTCTGTGCCGATCCAGATGTTCCCTGCTCCTTCGACGGCCTGCCCACTCCCCGGGGGAGCCAGCACCTGCTGGGGCCCGCTCTCCACCAGCTGCACCAGGGGCAGCAGGCTGGAGGTGCGGCTGAACTCGGGCTGGGCCAGCAGGCCGCCCAGGCCGGCCGCCACCACCCCGTCGAAGTCGCCCGCCCTGCCGAGCTGGGCATGGCTTTCCAGGGCCTGACGCAGGAGCCCCCCGCTGGCCCCCAGCTGGGCTGGCAGCCGCTCCCAGGCGATCCGACCGGCGGGGCGGTTGCGCAGCTGTTCGTTGGTCCAGCGCTCCAGCAGGGGCATCTGGTCGGCGCTGCCTCCCGGCAGACGCAGGTTGAGGCTGGTTGTGAGGGCCGCTCCCTGAACCAGGAACACCAGCAGCCGGTCACTACTCACCACCAGGCGCACCTCCTGGAGGTGGGGGCGGGGCCGGCGTGGCCGGCTGATCAGGCTCAGCAGGCCGGTGAGATCGGCCAGGCGGCGGGCCAGGTGCTGCAGCAGATCATCAAGGGCTGCCCACTGCAGACTGATGCCCGCCAGCTCCCGCTCCAGCTGGAGGGCTGCCGCCCCTGGTGAGGGCAGGAGCTGGTCCACGTAGAGGCGGTAGCCGAGCTGGCTGGGGATGCGGCCGGCGGAGGTGTGGGGCTGGGTGAGCAGGCCCCGCTGCTCGAGGGCCCCCATGGCGGAGCGCACCGTGGCCGGGCTGGCGGGCAAGCCGAAGCGTCGAACCAGGATGTGGCTGCCCACGGGTTCCACCGTGTCCACGTAATGCCGCACAGTGGCCTGCAGCACCTCCTGTTGCCGGCGGGGCAGGCTCTCCAACAAGGTATCGGATATAGGCACGCTTGCGATCGTAGGCAGCCCAGGCTCGTGGGTGATGCTTTCTCATGGGCGGGGAGCCGGCGGGTCGATCACGCGGGCCCTTATCTTGCTGACGAGCGCGGTGCCGGAGTCAGTAGCGCGGCACTTGAATCAATAGCGCGGCACCGAAGGATCCACCTCGCGGCTCCAGGCCTCGATCCCCCCCTCCACGTTCCACACCTCGGGGTAACCCCGCTCCTGGGCCAGCCAGCAGCCAAAGCGCCAGCTCCGCATGCCGGAATGGCAGAGCACCGCCACGGGCCTGGCCGGATCGAGCAGGTCGCCAATCCCCTCCATCCAGTCGGCCGAGCGACTCAGGGGCAGATGCAGCACCGGGTGGGGCAGGCGGGCCAAGTCGAGTTCCTGGTCCTCCCGCACATCCACCACCTGGATCGGGCCCCCGTCGCGCAGTTGTTTGGCCAGGTCAGGGGCGCTGAGGGTGCCGGGCAGCCGGGGGTCGGGGGTGTTCATGGTGGGCGCCGGGTCGGGCGGGCGTCAGGATGGACCCATCCTGCAAGAGGGGAATGAAGGCCAGGCCTTTCCTGGCGGTGTTGCTGGCCCTGGGCCTGCTGGCCCTCACCCTGGGCGGCGTCGGCTGGTGGCTGGTGGGGCAGCGGGGCCCCCTGGCCCTCCAGCACCGTGCAGCCAGCCTGCCGCGGGGGGCTCGCTTCGTGCCGCGCCAGGCCCCCCTCAGCCTCTACTTCCTCAGCGATGGGGAGGAACCCGTGGCCTATGCCCGGGCCGTGGCACCCGCACGCAACCGACGGCAGGCCGCCGGAGCGATCGAGCGCCTGCGCGATGGCGCCTTCGCCGCAGCGGGCCTCGACTACCCCACGGAGCTGGCCTCCTGGCTTGCCCCTGAGATTGGTCTTGCCCTCTTTGATCTCCCGGAGGCGGATCCCGGCGCCGCCCCGGGCTCCGGCAATTGGCTGCTGGCCCTGCGCAGCCGCGACGGTGACGGCGCCCGCCGTTTTGTGCAGCGTTTCTGGCAGACCAGGAGCCTGGCCGGCACCGATCTGCAGGTCAGCCGTTACCGAGGGATGGGCCTCATCAGCGGCCGGGGCGCCCTGCTGGGCCGCCAGCCGCTGCCCCTCGCCACCGCCCTGGTCGATGACGACCTGCTGCTCATCGCCTCCGGCCGGGGCGTGCTGGAGCAGGCCCTCGATGTCTCCCAGATCGATGAGCTCAACCAGGGCGCCGATCCCGCGCTGCGGCAGCGCCTTGCCGACCTCGGCGACGGGGCGGCGCTGCTGGTGGCGCGGGCCGGCGGTCTGGTGGAGGGGCTGGGCATCACGGCCGATCCGGGGGGCGCTGGCTCTCTGCTGGCCAGCCTCCGCCCCGATGGCCCCTCCCTCTGGTTGGAGGCTTTCTTCGAGCGGCCCGGCGCTGCGCCGCTCGGTTCCGGGGCTCTGGAGGCCACCTCCATGGCTGTGCGGCGTGCCCTGGTGGCGGCGGCCCCCGCTACAACGGAGCGGCTGGGCCTGCTCCAGAACCCGGCGGCCCTTCTCTCCGACCCTCTGCTTCACCCCCTGGTGGAGCGGGTGGCGGCCCTGGTTCCCGGGGCGGGCCCCCTGCCCCCCCTCCTGGTGGCTGCCGCGGAGGGTCCCCTGGTGGTGGCCGAGGCGCCTGCTGGCTGGCTCATGGCCTCGCCGCCGGATCGTCCGGCCACCGCTGCCTTAGAGGCTCCTTTGGCCGCCGCCGGCCTGATCCCGGCCCCGTTGGAGCTGGAAGGCCGCCCGGTCACCGTCTGGACCCGACTGGTGGCTGGCCGCGGCGCCAGACCCGACCGGGAGGGCGTGGATCGCCTCCAGGCTCCCCTTGAGGGTTGGCGCGGCGACCAGGACGGCCAGGCCCTGTGGGGGCGCAGCCTGGCCCTGCTCGAGGCGGCCGGGGAGGGGCGGGGTGCCCAGCGCCGCGAGCAGCAGCTCGAGGCACTGGATCTCCCTGCCGCACCGCTGCAGTGGGCCCTCGCCGCCGAGCCTGCCCGCTCCCTGCTGCGTGACTGGTTGCCCTGGCGACGCCTCTCCACCCTGGCTGGAGGTCCCCTGGATGCTCCCGTGCGGGGCATGGCCCTGGCCGTGGAACCCGGGGCCGATGGCCTGAGGTTGCGGGCCCGGCTCGAATTCGGATCGTCTCCATGAGCGCGATTGGCCCGCTCCCCCGCTCCAGAGACACCTGACACGGCAGTCCCATGGCACCCTTCGGCCCCCGACTCCTGCTGTTGCGCCACGGCATCGCCGAGGACCGCAGCGAAGATCGACCCGATGGCCTGCGGGCCCTCACCCCCGCCGGACGCCGCCGCACCACGGCGGTGCTGGAGCGGGCCGTGGCCTTAGGGCTGGCGGCGGACCGGCTGGTGTCCTCCCCCCTGGTGCGCGCCCGTCAGACCGCTGAGATCGCCCTCAGCGCCGGCCTGGCTCCCTGCCTGGAGCTGGCCACGGCCCTGGAGCCCGGTGCCGATCCCCTGCCGCTGCTGGCCCGCTGGCTGGCCTCCACCCCCACCGCCGTGGCGCCCCAGGCGCCGGGGTTGCACCCACCAGGCGCAGCTCCAGCCCCCAGGGCCAACCCCTCCACCACGGCAGCGGAGCTGCCCCTGCGTCTCGCCCTGGTGGGCCATGAACCCGACTTGGGGGATCTCGCCGCCAGGCTTCTGGGGGCTCCCCCGGGATCGATCGCCCTGCGCAAGGCCGGCCTGGCTGTTCTCGTTCTGCCTCGTTCCGCCCAGGCCCGCCTAGCGGATCAGGCGGCTGCAGGCGCCTGGCGCCTGCAGTTACTGCTCACCCCTCGGGCCCTGCTGGCCTAGCGGTGGCGGCACCCACTGGCAGCCAGCGCTACGGCGCCTAGGAGGCCCCCACGCCTAGGTTCGACCCACCGATCTTCACGGCACCTGGCATGGCGGCGAAAACCACCCCTGAGGCAGCCACCACCACTCCTTCCCCCGCCGCTGCCTCACCGGCGACTCCAGCTGCCCCACCGGTTTTCCGGCCGGGTCTTGAGGGCGTTCCGGCCACCCAGTCGGCCATCTGCGACATCGACGGCCAGCGGGGAGTGCTCACCTACCGGGGCGTGCCGGTAGACCAGCTTGCCCGCAACAGCAGCTTTCTGGAGACGGCCTACCTGCTGATCTGGGGCGAACTGCCCACGATTTTCCAGCTCAACGACTTTCAGCACGAGGTGCAGATGCACCGGCGGGTGAGCTTCCGCATCCGCGACATGATGAAGTGCTTCCCGGCCAGCGGGCACCCGATGGATGCCCTGCAGGCCAGCGCTGCCTCGCTGGGGCTCTTCTATTCCCGCCGGGCTCTCTACGACCCTCAATACGTCACCGAGGCGGTGGTGAGGCTGATCGCCAAGATCCCCACGATGGTGGCGGCCTTCCAGTTGATCCGCAAAGGTCAGGATCCAATCCAGCCCCGCGACGACCTCGCCTATTCGGCCAATTTCCTCTACATGCTCACCGAGCGGGAGCCCGATCCCCTGGCGGCCCGCATCTTTGATTCCTGTCTGATCCTCCACGCCGAGCACAGCCTCAACGCCAGCACCTTCAGCGCCCGCGTTACCGCCAGCACCCTCACCGATCCCTATGCGGTGGTGGCCTCGGCGGTGGGCACCCTGGCCGGTCCGCTCCACGGCGGCGCCAACGAAGACGTGCTCGACATGCTCGAACAGATCGGCACGGTGGACCGGGTCGAGGCCTGGCTCGACCAGGCGATTGCCTCGAAGCAGAAGATCATGGGATTTGGGCACCGTGAATACAAGGTGAAGGATCCCCGTGCCGTGATCCTCCAGGGCCTCGCCGAAGACCTCTTCGTGCGCTTCGGCCACGACACCATGTACGACGTGGCCCGGCGCCTTGAGGAGGTCGCCGCCGAGCGGCTCGGCCCGAAGGGCATCTATCCCAACGTGGATTTCTATTCCGGCCTGGTGTACCGCAAGCTCGGCATCCCCCGGGATCTGTTCACGCCGATCTTTGCCATCGCCCGCACCGCCGGCTGGCTGGCCCACTGGCGCGAGCAGCTGGGTGCCAACCGCATCTATCGTCCCACCCAGATCTACACCGGATCGGCTGAGCGCCCCTGGCTCCCCCTGGAGAGCCGGCCTGCCGCCTCCTGATCGGGTTTCCCCCAGCCCTGCTGGGGGGGGCCTAACGTCCCCCAACCTGCCCCACCAGCCATGCAGACCTTTGCGGTCGTGACTCCGGGCCTCGACCTGCAGGCCAGCTTCCTCGATCTGCTCGACGGTTTCGGCGTCAGCCAGGGGCTCGCCCACCTCCTCTGGCTGCCGCTTCCGATGCTCACCGTGCTGGTGTCGGCTGTGGTGGGCGTTCTCGTGAACGTTTGGCTGGAGCGCAAGATCTCTGCGGCCGTGCAGCAGCGGATCGGGCCGGAGTACGCCGGAGCCCTCGGGGTGCTGCAGCCGATGGCCGATGGCCTCAAGCTTCTCTTCAAGGAGGACATCATCCCCGCCAAGGCCGACGGCCTGCTCTTCACCCTCGGCCCGGTGCTGGTCCTGGTGCCGGTGATTCTCAGCTGGCTGGTGGTGCCCTTCGGCCAGAACCTGCTGATCAGCAACGTGGGTTTGGGGGTGTTCCTCTGGATCGCCCTGAGCAGCATCCAGCCGATTGGCCTGCTGATGAGCGGCTATTCCAGCAACAACAAGTATTCCCTGCTCGGTGGCCTGCGGGCCGCCGCCCAGTCGATCAGCTACGAGATTCCCTTGGCTCTCAGCGTGCTGGCGATCGTGATGATGAGCAATTCGCTCAGCACCGTCGACATCGTGAACCAGCAGACCGGCGCCGGCATCTTCAGCTGGAACATCTGGCGCCAGCCCGTGGGCTTCCTGGTCTTCTGGATCTGCGCTTTGGCCGAGTGCGAGCGCCTCCCCTTTGACCTCCCTGAGGCCGAGGAGGAGTTGGTGGCTGGCTACCAGACCGAGTATTCCGGCATGAAGTTTGCCCTCTTTTACCTCGGCAGCTACATCAACCTGGTGCTCTCAGCACTGCTGGTTTCGGTGCTCTATCTGGGCGGCTGGAGCTTTCCGATTCCGGTGGAATGGCTGGCCGGCTTGCTGGGGCAGTCGGTGGATGCTCCCCTGGTGCAGGTGATCACCGGCAGCCTCGGCATCGTGATGACCGTGCTGAAGGCCTACTTGCTCGTGTTCTTTGCCATCCTGCTGCGCTGGACCGTGCCACGGGTGCGGATCGACCAGCTGCTCGATCTCGGTTGGAAGTTCCTGCTGCCCGTGGCCTTGGTGAACCTGCTGGTGACCGCTGCCCTGAAGCTGGCCTTCCCAGGCGCCTTTGGCGGCTGAACCTGGCCCGGTGCCGACGGCCCGGCCGGGACCTACTCACCGGCTGCGACACATCCCCTTCCCGCCCGCCATCATGGTGGCCAACTCCGTTCCCTGAGCTCCCCTCCCCCATGTTCGGGTTCCTCAAGAAAGTCGGCGACTACACCCAGGATGCGGTGAGCGCGGCGAAATACATCACCCAGGGTCTGGGGGTCACCTTCGACCACCTGCGCCGCCGGCCGATCACGGTGCAGTACCCCTACGAAAAGCTGATCCCCTCGGAGCGCTACCGCGGCCGCATCCACTACGAGTTCGATAAGTGCATCGCCTGTGAGGTGTGTGTGCGGGTCTGCCCGATCAACCTGCCGGTGGTGGATTGGGTGATGAACAAGGCCACCAAGAAGA
>JBBASH010000005.1:0-72018 GCA_040399305.1 Cyanobium sp. | reverse complement strand
CTGGCGCTGGGCACCACCCCAGATGGCGATCAGCAGGTAGACGGGCACCAACTCCAGTTCCCAGGCCAGGAAGAAGAGCAGGAAATCTTGGGAAAGGAACACAAGGGCCTGGGCCGAGGCCTGCAGCAGCAGCAGGCCGAAATACAGACGGGTCTTGCGCCCCACGTTCCAGCTGGCGGCTACCGCCAACAGGGTGACCAGACCGCTGAGCACCACCAGGGGTGCCGAGAGACCGTCGGCGGCCAGCGACCATTCCAGCCCGAGGGTCGGCACCCAGGCGAAGCGCTCCACCAGCTGCAGTTGGCTGGAGGCGCCATCGAAATGCTGCGAGAACACCCAGAGCATCAGACCGAAATCGGCCAGAAGGGTGGCTAGGGCCACCGTGCGGGGTAGCCGGGGATCGTCGCCATCGCCCGGCAGCAGGGGCATGATCAGGGCCGCTGCTGCCGGCAGCAGCACGATCAGGGTGAGCCAAGGGAAGGCGCCGTTCCCCTCCACCGGGAGAGACGCGGCCGAGAGGGGCAGGGTGGCGTCCATCACAGGCGGGATCGGAGGGGGAGCAGGGTGGTTGAAAGGTTCGGGGACCGCAGGGGTCGGGGTGGACTGGCACCGGACCCGGGGTGCCTGCGCGGGGGGTGAGTAAGGCCGATCGGATCGCGGCCCTCAAGCGGCGGTTTTGGGGAGCCCTGCCTGGTCGGTCGGGGCCACCAGCCCCCCAGGGCGATGTCGACATGAATCGACTGAGCAAATCTACCCATCGGCCACACCTACTGGGTCCGACTGGGCAGAGGCTCCCAGCGGCTACCAGCCATCTGGAGGTCGAGCACGGAGCCTGTGCTCGCCACGCCTTCCGCCTCCCAGGCTTTCACCATGGCCGTGCTCACGGCCTCGGCCACCGAAGCCGAAGCCAGGGCCAGCAGGGTCGGGCCGGCGCCACTGATCACGCAACCCCAGGCCCCGGCCTCGAGGGCGGCTTCGCGCACGGCCCGGCCCCCCTGGATCAGTCCCCAGCGGTAGGGCTCGTGGATGCGGTCATGAAGGCCATCGGCGATCAGGTCGCCATTGCCGCTGCGCAGGCCCTGGAGCAGGAGGGTGAGAGCGCCGAGGTTGAGCACCGCATCAGGGATCGGGATGCTGCGGGGCATGGCCCGCCGCGCCTCGCTGGTGCTCAACCGGATCGACGGGATCGCCACCACGGCCTTCACCGAGGGGTCCCATTCGCAACGCACCACCCGCCAGCGGTGGGAGGCCGCCCGGGCCGTCATGCAGAGCCCCCCGACCAGGGAGGGCACCACATTGTCGGGGTGGCCCTCAAGATCGATGGCGAGTTCCAGGAGTTTTTCCCGGCTCAGGGGTTCCCCCACCAGGGCATTGGCACCGATCAGGCCCGCCACGATGGCGGTGGCACTGCTGCCCAGGCCCCGCGCCGGTGGCACGGCGAGCTGCACCCTGGCCTCCAGCGCCACCGGTTCCTCGCCGGCTTCCCGCCACACCCGTTGCGCCGAGCGGTACACCAGATTGTCGGGGCCGCCCCGGAGATGGCTACCCTCGCTGCCCTGAATGATCAGGTCGAAGCGTTCTCCTCCCCCCTCGATCACCCGCAGCTCAAATCGGTTGCCGAGGTCCAGGGCGGCGCCGAGGCAGTCAAAGCCCGGGCCGATGTTGGCGGTCGTTGCCGGCACATCCACCACGACACCCTGGCCGATCCGGGGACGCACCATTTCATCGATCTCACTCCAACCACTCTCGCAGCCGGTGGCCCCCCATCCGCCGGAATCGCCGGCGGATGCGCCTAACCGAGCAGTGCCCTGGCCCGGCAGGCGGCGCTGAAGCTGCCAATGGCCGGATCCGTGATCGCCCGGATCGGAATGCCGCCGAGGGTGGATGTGAGCCGGCCCTTGGCAAGGAAGGCCTGGCTGAAGGTGGGGGAGCGCAGGCCATCGAGCAGCTTGGCGGCGGTGCCACCCGCAAGCCAGATGCCGCCGCGGCTGAGGCAGGCCAGGGCTAGGTCGCCCGCCACGGCTCCGTAGGAACCGAGCCAAAGATCGAGGGCTTCCCGGGCCAGGGGGTCGCCGCCGGCCGCCGCCCCGGCGACTGCCGCCGGCAGGTCGGCGCCGCCATCGCCCGCTTCCCAGCGCCGGGCCTCGTTGTCCAGGGGATGGGGGCCTTCCCGGGATCGGCAGGCCAGCAGCCAGCGGGTCACATGGCCCAGGCCCGTGCCGCTCACCACCCGCTCGATCGAGACGCGCTCCACCCCCAGATCCTGACGGAGCCACTCCCGCAGCTCCCACTCGGCGACGCTGCGGGGGGCGAAATCACCATGGGCTGCCTCGCTGGCTACGGCCTGCAGCCCCGCGGCGGTTGGGATGCCGAAGGCCACCCCGAGGCCGGTGCCGGCCCCCAGCACCAACAAGGGTGCCGATCCCACGGCCTCACCGGCCCGCACCTGGGCCAGCTGCGGGGGCTGCAGGTGGGGCAGGCCATAGATCAGCACGGCGAAGTCGTTCACCAGCTCCACGCTGGCCAGGCCGCAGGCCTGGGCCAGGGCGGCCTCATCCAGGAGCCAGGGCAGGTTGGTGAGCTGGGCCCTCCCTCCCTGCACCGGGCCCGCCACGGCGAGGCAGGCCGCTTCCGGCCGGGGATGATCCCGCCCCGCCCCCTCCTGGAGGAAGTGGATCACCATCGGCCCCAAGTCGTTCCAGTCGGCCGAGGCGTAGCGCTCCTGCACCAGCAGCTCGGGGTGGGACCCCCCGGCCGTGTATAGGCTTAGCAGGGTCTTGGTGCCGCCGATGTCTCCGGCCAGCAGGGTCGCCATGGCACTTCAGGCAGTGCCGCCAGTCTGGCCTGGCAGGTTCAGTGGCTCTTCGCCATCGCTTGATCTCTTGAACTCTCGCCGACCTAAAGGGTTGTAAGCCCCCACCACCACCCCGGTTCCATGGGTGAGACCAGACGTGGCATCTCCCGGTTTCGCCCGCGAAAGGCCTTGTCACGCCAAGGTCATACCCGCGGCAGGTGGGTCGTCACCCGGTTCTTTTCCTATTCGTTTGCCCGCTCCGGTGGCGATCAGGCAGCACCCGCCTCGACGGGCTCCAGCCCGAGAGAGGCTTCGCGTTGGCTGTTGGCGACAGCGCCTGCAGCCAGCAGGGTTTCTGCCGCAACCAGGCCCAGATCCCCAGCCGCTCGGCTGCGCAGGCTCGCTCCCCGGGCCTCGGCCTCCTTGGCGCCGATCACCGCCAGTACCGGGATCTTCATCGTTTCGCCATTGCGGATCAGCTTGCCGAGCCGCTCGCCGCTCTGGTCCAGGCTGGCCCGGATCCCGGCCGCCCGTAGCTGCCCCAGCAGCTCCTCGGCCCAGGGCAGCACCTCATCGGTGACGGGCAGGAGGCGGATCTGCTCGGGGGCCAGCCAGAAGGGGAAGTCGCCGGCGTAATTCTCGGTCATGATCCCGAAGAACCGTTCCAGCGAGCCGAAGATGGCCCGGTGGATCATGATCGGACGCTGGCGCGTGCCGTCGGCGGCCACGTACTCCAGGGCGAAGCGCTCCGGCAGGTTGAAATCGAGCTGGATCGTGGAGCACTGCCACATCCGTCCGATCGCATCCTCGATCTTGAGGTCGATCTTGGGGCCATAGAAGGCGCCGCCGCCCTCATCCACCTTGTAGGCCCAGCCCTTGCGATCGAGCGCCTCGATCAGGCCCTGGGTGGCCAGCTCCCACACCGCGTCGTCGCCGATCGATTTCTCGGGCCGGGTTGAGAGGTTGATCTCGTAGCTGCGGAAGTCGAAGGTCGAGAGGATCTTCTCGGTGAGATCGAGGATCGCCAGGATTTCATCGCTGATCTGCTCCGGCAGGCAGAACACGTGGGCGTCGTCCTGGGTGAAGCCGCGGACCCGCATCAGTCCGTGCATCACCCCCGGTCGCTCGTAGCGGTACACGGTGCCGAGTTCAGCCCAGCGGATCGGCAGCTCGCGATAGCTCCTGAGGGTGCTGGAGTAGGTGAGCACGTGGAAGGGGCAGTTCATCGGCTTGAGCTGGTATTCCCGCTCGTCCACCTGCATCGGGCCGAACATCGACTCGCGGTAGAAATCCAGGTGGCCGGAGGTCTTCCAGAGGCTGATATCGGCCACATGGGGGGTGTAGAGCAGTTCGTAGCCCGCCTCGAAATGGAGCTCGCGCCAAAGGTTCTCGATCAGCAGGCGCATGCGGGCGCCGCGGGGATGCCAGAACACCAGGCCGGCGCCAGCCTCATCCTCGATGGAGAAGAGATTCAGGTCGGTGCCGAGGCGGCGGTGGTCGCGGCGCAGGGCCTCCTGCTTGCGGCGCTGGTGTTCCGCCAGTTGCTCCGGCGTTTCCCAGGCGGTGCCGTAGATGCGCTGCAGCTGGGCCTTGGTCTCATCGCCGCGCCAGTAGGCGCCGGCCACGCTCTCGAGCTCAAAGGCCTTGGCGTTGAGCTCAGCGGTGTTGGCCACGTGGGGCCCGGCGCAGAGATCCCACCACTCCTCGCCAAGGGTATAGAGGGTGATGGGCTCGTGGATGCCGGCCAGGATTTCCAGCTTGTAGGGCTCGTTCTGGGCGCGGATCTTCTCCTCGGCCTCGGCGCGGCTCACCTCTTGGCGCTCAAGCGGCAGCTTTTTATTGATGATCCGGATCATCTCCTTCTTGATCGCCTTCAGGTCGGCCTCGCTGAAGGGTTCGGGGCTGTCGAAGTCGTAGTAGAAGCCGCTTTCGGTCCAGGGGCCGATCGTCACCTGCGCCTTGGGGAACAGCTTTTGCACCGCCATGGCCAACACGTGGCTCATCGAGTGGCGGATCCGCAGCAGCTGGGGGCTTTCGCTGGTTTTCGGCAGCACCAGCGCTGCTCCACCCAGCCCGCTGGGCGTGCTTCCGGCCGGCGCCAGCTCGGAGCTGTTGCTGGTGGAGGCGGCTGCAGGCACGGGAATCCGACACACGGAACCGCGATCCTAAGCAGGAGAATCCAGGCCGTGCTTCTGCGCTGCCTTGATCACTCGCCTTCCCTCTCCTTCAGCGGCCCTAGGTTTGCTGCGGCAGGAGCGTCGCAGCGTGGGGCTCACCTATGTGTTCTGGGCCATGGGCCTGTTCGGCCTCAACGGAATCCATCGCTTCTACTGCCGCAAGCCCGTGAGCGGCGGTATCTGGTTGATGAGCCTTGGGCTCGTGGGCATCGGCCAAATGGTGGATCTCTTCCTGATTCCCGGCATGGTGGAGGAGGCCAACCGTCTGGGGGGCCAGGGGGCTCCGGGTGCGGTGGAGGGGCCAGCGCTGCCGTCGCTGGAACGTCAGTTGCTGCGGATGGCCCGGGCCAGCGGCCGGGAGGGTTTCAGCCTCAACGATGCCCTGATCGAACTGGAACTCCCCGCCGGAGCCGGCAGCGCTCAGGTGAGGAGCGAGATCGAACGCCTTCTGGGGGAGCACTTGCTGGATGTGGGCAACGATGAGCGGGGAAGGGTGGTCTACCGCGAACCCTGAGCTGCGCCGAGCTCTCCTCAGACCGTCTTGGTGCGCTGGCGCGCTAGATCCTCGCTGTAGAAGCGCCGCAATTCCTCCACCCCCTTCACCGGTTGGCCGTAATAGCTGGCGCCGTGAAGAGTCGGGAGGGAAGCCCATTCCTGGGCAAGCAGGGCCAACACATCGTGGCTGAGGCCCTGGCGATCAAATCGGGCCAGGGCACCCCGCTTCTCCATCAGGTAGAGGGCGGCCTGGTCCTGGCTAGCAGGTTGAAAATCGGGCAAGCTCAGCCGACGGGCCGCCTCGTTCCAGGTGGCCGGCAGGAACTGGTAGGCACCGGCGGCGGCGCTGCTGTAGCCGTTGGTCACCACGAAATCGGGATGGCGGGCCATGTCCCTGAACTGCCCGCCGCCGTAGAGCATGCGGTAGCCGTCACCCCGTCCATTGGTCCAGGTTCCCTCAGCAAAGCGGATCGTGTTCAGCAGGGCACGCCGTTCCGGAGTCATCCGGTAAACGCCGGGCCCGGCCGATCCAAAGGCCTGCTGCTCCGCCCGCATGCGGCCCATAGGAGGCAGGCTGATGGGGGCGCTCGCGGTAGCCCCCTGGGTCCCGGCGAGGAGGCTTTCCGGTTGGTAGCTCTTCACCAGTGCCGAGCCGGGAAGCCCGCCCATCACCAGAGGAAGGGCAACCACCAGACCCACGGAGCAGAGGGGGCCCGTCAGCGGCGCCAGGGAGCGGCGAAGGGGAGAGGCAGTCAGGCGGGACAGCAAGGGCAGGCGACAACCGAATTGCGGTCAACCCTGACGGTTGGCCTGCAGTGCCGCCCACCCCTCGCTCACCGACCTAGACAAATGCGCGCTTCTGTGTAGTGGCGACGAAGAGTTGCGATTCGTAGCGCTGTGATCGCAGTGAACAACAGGAAGATCAGCTAGGCCTTTCGTCCGGAGTGATGCCCAAGGTCAGCGTTTCCCCACGGGGGTTAAAGTATCAGTTTACCTAATCAATGCAGCGCCATTGATTCAATCGTCAGGGTCGTTTCCTTGCAGAAAGCCCAGGGCACGGCGTACCCGCTCCAGGGTGCCATCGGCCACGGCGCGGGCCCTTTCACGACCTTCCGCCAGCACCGCCAGCAGGGTGGCCGGATCGCGGCGGAGATCGGCATAGCGCTCCTGCACCGGCCGGAGCGCCTCCACCGTGGCCTCCGCGAGTAGCGGCTTGAAGGCTCCCCAGCCCATGGCCGCGCATTCGGCGGCGGCGTTTTCCCGGCTCCTTCCGCTGAGCAGGGCGTAGAGGCCCAGGAGGTTGTCGGCCTCGGGGCGTTCGGGGTTGCCGAACTCAAGGCCCATCACCGGATCCGTCTTGGCCCGCTTGATCTTTTTGGTGATCAGATCAGGCGGATCCAGCAGGGTGATCCGGGAGCCTTCATTCGGATCGCTCTTGCTCATCTTGCTGCGGCCGTCCGTGAGGCTCATCACCCGGGCGCCTTCGCGCAGGATCAGGGGCTCGGGCACCTTGAGCAGGGGCAGGCGCTCCCCATCGGCCCCCTTAGGCCCGAAGCGGGCGTTGATGCGCTGCTGAGCGATGTCGCGCGCCAGTTCGAGGTGCTGTTTTTGGTCTTCCCCCACCGGTACCCGATCGGCGTCATAGAGAAGGATGTCGGCGGCCATCAAGACCGGGTAATCGAGCAGCCCGGTCGACACGTCGGCCCCCTGCTTCAGCGCCTTCTCCTTGAACTGGATCATCCGCTCCAGCCAGTTGAGGGGCGTTACGCAGTTGAGCAGCCAGCAGAGTTCGCTGTGGGCGCTCACCTGGCTCTGCACGAACACGGTGGAGCGCTGCGGATCGATGCCACAGGCCAGGTAGAGCGCTGCCGTGGTGAGGGTGTCCTCGGCCAAGCGGGCGGGATCGTGGGGCACGGTGATGGCGTGCAGATCCACCACGCAGAAGAAGGTGTCGTGGCTGTCCTGAAGGTCGACCCAGTTGCGGATCGCCCCCAGCCAGTTGCCCAGATGGAGTGCGCCGGTGGGCTGAACCCCCGACAGCACCCGAGGCCGCGGTGTCGTCATCGGGGTGTGGCTCAGGCGCCGGCTTCGATGGGGGTGCCAGCGTCGTCGGCAGGGGCGGAGGAGCCACCGCTTTCAGGGGAAGCTTCGGCGGATTCCTCAACGCTGAACTCAGGGGTCTCCACCACAGGCTCAGCGCCGCTGTCAGGGCTCCCTTCGGCAAGGTCAGGAGCTTCCCCTTCGTCCTGGGTTTCGGGCTCGGGGGCACTCACCACGGGCTTGCTGGGCCTGGCGAAGGGATTGGCCCGGGCCGTCCGGTTGCCGCCGCCGCCCCCACCGCCGCCACCGCCGCGAGCCTCGTCGCGGGGCCCGCGCCGCTCGCCGCGTCCCGCGCCTGCGCCTGCGGGTCCGCGGTCGGGGGCCTGGGCCCGCTGCTGGGCCACCAGCTCGTCCAGCTGGCCCGCTTCGAGTTGCTGGGCCAGGGTTCGGAGCGAGAAGCCGAGCACGGCCACCGTGGAGCGGAGTCCGAGGGCCTCCTGCAGGGCCCGGGCCGCCTGCATCTCGTTATCGCTGAGGCGAATCCGGAAGCCGCCGGGTTCGCGGTTGTCGCCCTGGCGGGGGCCCCGGCCCTGGCCCTCTTGCCGGGGGGAAGGAATGGAGCGGGGAGTGTCTTCGGCCATGGCCGCAGCCTGCAATCAGGGGCAAGTGTGGCGCATCGCTTCTCCCTCCCCCCGCTCCAGCCAGACCAGCTCATGAACGGAACCCCTGCTGCCCTCATCCCGGCGGGCCAGCACCAACAGTGGAAGCTGCCGCGACTCCCCGGTTTCGAAGCGCCGGCGGTAGTCGCGCAGCAGCTGGAGGTAGCTCTCCAGGGTCCAGCCCTGGTTGCCCCGTTCCTGGGCTCCCCAGAGGCGGAGCTGGGCCTGCCGACAGGCCTCCGTGCCGAATTCCAGCCAGCAGAGCTGTTCGGCGGCCAGGGGGGAATGCCCCTGCTCGACCAGCTCGCGGTAGCGCACGAGTTCCGGTGCGTCCCAGCTGCTGTCGGGTGGCAGGTGCCGAGCCAGCTCCTCGACCCGCACCGCGATGAGCCGCAGCCAGCAGCGCTCGAGTAGCAGCACCGGCAACTGTCCGTGCCAGTGGGAGCTTGCCTCCAGCTGATCCAGCCAGCGGTCCAGCTCAGCGCTTTGACGGGATGTCAGCAGCTTCACGGCGCTGATGCCCGAAGGGCGGGAGCCAGGGGTCATGGAATGCATCCTGGACCCATCCAGCCTATGGGCGCCGCTCGTGTTGTTCGGTGTCCCACCCGACAGCCCTGAACCAGAAGGGGCACATCTGAGCTAGAGAAGCTTTGCCTGAGCTCCGAGCCCTGGCCCTGACGGAACCGATGCCCCCTTCCGAGTCCCCTGTCGCCCCCTCCGGGGAGTCTTTTTCCCAGTCCCGTTTCGGCCCCGCCGACCAGCCGTCCAGCCCTGGCTTGAGCCCAACGGCTGTGCCGATTCCTTTCTCATCGGTCTGGTCGGGCGCCCTCGGGCGACTGCCGTTCTGGAGCCGTCCCGCCCTGCTTCTGGCGGGCGGAGCGGTGGCCCTCGATGGTGTGCTCCATGCGCTGCATCCAGGCGGGGGGCTGGTGCTGGGCCTTGGCGCCCTGGCCGGTGGCTGGTGGATGCTCACCCCCAGCGGCCGGTCCCCTTCGCCGTGGCGGGGTCACAGCCTGGCCGATTGGGTCGGGCGCTGCGAAGCCCTGATTCCTCGGTTCTCCTCCCTTGAGGGCCATGGCGGCGGAGAGGAGAGCCGTCGCTCCCAGCTGGCCCAACTGGAGCGGGATCGCCTCAGCCCCGAACTGCTGCTGGCGCTGGTGGGGGTTGAGCGTTCTGCCCCGGTCCAGATGGATCATCTGGGGAGCCTGGCTGACGCCGTGCGGGGACGCTTTCCCCTGCGTCTCCAGGTGGGTGTGCCGCTCAGCAGCCGCCCTGTCGACTGGTGCTGGCCCGCCGGACCCGCCGCCGCCGATGTCTTGCTCTTTTCTTTAGCCACACCCCTGCGGGCCTCGGAGTTGCGCTGGCTTGAGTCCGTGCCGGATGGCCAGCCGGTGTGGCTGCTCGTCACCCTGGAGTCTGGAGACGACGGCGAGGGCGCTCGGGCTGATCTTCAGCGGCAATGGCCGGCGGCCGATCCCCAGCGTGTGCTGCTCTGGGATGGGGAGGCCGAGAGCCTGCTCGCAGCCCTGGCTCCCCTGAGCGACTGGCTGGCCCGGGAGGTCCCGCTGCTGCGTTCGCGCACGGCTCGTCGCCGGATCGAGGCGCTGCACGCCCTCTGGCAGGCGGATCTGGAACGCCTGCGGCGCCGGGAGTGGCAACAGCTGCAGCGGCGCACCCAGTGGGTGGTGGCGGCGGGGGTGCTCGTCACCCCGTTGCCCAGCCTCGATCTGTTGGTGCTGGCCGCCGCCAATGGCCTGATGCTGCGGGAGATGGCCCAGCTCTGGGATTGCCCGTGGAGTGCCGATCAACTCAAGGCCGCCGCCACCGAACTGGGCAAGGCGGCCCTGGCCCAGGGGGTTGTGGAGTGGAGCACCCAGGCCCTTGCATCCGCCGTGAAGCTCCATGGCGCCACCTGGCTGGTGGGGGGTGGCCTGCAGGCCCTGAGCGCGGCGTACCTCACCCGGGTGGTGGGCAGGGCCATGGCCGACGTGCTCGCCCGATCCGCCGGCGTGAGCGAGCCCGACCTGGCTCGGATCCGCCTCGAGGCTCCCCTCCTGGTGGCCAGGGCAGCCGAGGAGGAGAGGCTCGACTGGGCCGGCTTCCTTGGCCAGGCGAGGCGTTGGTGGGAAGGGCAGCAGGTTCAGGGAAGCATCAGCTGAGTGCTCAGACGCTCGCCATCCAGGTTCTGTTCATCACAACCTGTGCGCTCCTGCCAATCGCCTTATCATCCAGCCCCTTCAGGCGGTGCTGGCGGCCAGAAGCAGGTTGTCGCGGGAGCACCTGTTTCTCCCTGACATCAGCAGCGCCGCGTCGATCATTGACTACCGATCGTCGCTACATCCCACGGATGCGTTGAATACAGCCAACCGCCCGATGACCCAGGCTGATCATTTCTTCATGAACTTTGCTTTCAATCTGAAAAGATTGTCTGGAGAGGGTTTGGGTGATTGTTGACAGCTTTAGGCTTAAAGGGTCTCTTTTCATGGCCAAACCATGGCCTCACTGGTTGCCATGGGGGGACATTCTTGCTCAAACTCCGTACTCATCCCATGACCACTGCCATTCGCAGCGGCCGTTCCCAGAGCTGGGAAGGTTTCTGTCAGTGGGTCACCTCCACCAACAACCGCATCTATGTGGGTTGGTTTGGTGTGCTGATGATCCCCTGCCTGCTGGCTGCCACGATCTGCTTCATCGTTGCGTTCATCGCCGCTCCCCCCGTCGACATCGATGGCATCCGGGAGCCCGTTGCCGGTTCGCTGATGTACGGCAACAACATCATCTCTGGCGCTGTGATCCCCTCCAGCAATGCCATCGGTCTGCACTTTTACCCGATTTGGGAAGCCGCCTCGCTCGACGAGTGGCTCTACAACGGTGGCCCCTACCAGCTGGTGGTGTTCCACTTCCTGATCGGCATCTCCGCCTACATGGGCCGCCAGTGGGAGCTCTCCTACCGCCTCGGCATGCGCCCCTGGATCTGCGTGGCCTACAGCGCTCCTCTGTCGGCCGCCTTCGCCGTGTTCCTGATTTACCCCTTCGGTCAGGGTTCCTTCTCCGATGGCATGCCCCTCGGCATCAGCGGCACCTTCAACTTCATGCTGGTGTTCCAGGCTGAGCACAACATCCTGATGCACCCCTTCCACATGCTGGGTGTGGCCGGTGTGTTCGGCGGCAGCCTGTTCTCCGCCATGCACGGCTCCCTGGTGACCTCCTCGCTGGTGCGGGAGACCACCGAAGCTGAATCCCAGAACTACGGTTACAAGTTCGGCCAGGAAGAAGAGACCTACAACATCGTGGCTGCCCACGGTTACTTCGGTCGCCTAATCTTCCAATACGCCTCCTTCAACAACAGCCGCAGTCTCCACTTCTTCCTGGCCGCCTGGCCGGTAGTGGGGATCTGGTTCACCAGCCTGGGCATCAGCACCATGGCCTTCAACCTGAATGGCTTCAACTTCAACCAGTCCATCCTGGATGCCCAGGGCAAGGTGATCCCCACCTGGGCCGACGTGATCAACCGTGCCAACCTCGGCATGGAAGTGATGCACGAGCGCAATGCCCACAACTTCCCCCTCGACCTGGCGACTGCCACCGCCACCCCCGTGGCGCTGACGGCTCCGGCGATCGGTTGAGATTGATCAGGCAGCGGTCCAAATTCTCGCTCCGAGTCTGTCTTCTGGTTCATCCAGAGCTAGCCCCCGAAACGGGGGCTTTTTCATGCCCACAGCGGACGCGCTACCGTCTTCAAGGTCATTGGCGACCATGCCTGCTTCAGCTCCCCCCATCTCCACCCTGAAGAGTTCGGACCAACACTGGGGCTGGTGGCCCGTGTTCCCTCTGTATCCCTACGGTCGACGCTTGACCCTGGTGCGGGAATTAATTCCGGATCGCGTCTGGAGTTTCGAGCAGCTGCATGGTGTCTGGTATGTGGCTGTTCCGATTCGCATGACCGTGGTCAGACTTTCGGGGCCAGCGGGGGGCTTACTGCTTTACGCCCCAGTCCCTCCCACTGATGAGGTGTTACGAGAGTTGCGTTGGCTAGAAGAACGCCATGGCCCGGTTGTCACCATCGTGCTGGGCACGGCTTCAGGACTGGAGCACAAAGTTCCAGCGCCGGCGATGGTGCGTGCCTTCCCCAGGGCCACACTCTGGGTTGCCGATGGTCAGTGGAGTTTTCCGCTTTCACTTCCTTCCAGCTGGCTTGGTTTACCGAAAGGCCAGACCCGTGTTTTGGGACGGGATGGATTTCCCCATCCTGATCAATTCAGCTGGATCCCCCTGGGTCCGCTGGATCTGGGACTGGGGCCGTTCCTAGAATGGGCTTGCCTCGATCATGGCAGCGGCAGCCTGCTGGTTACGGATTCACTTGTTTCCATTCAGTTCAGCGTACCTCCCATCTATTCACTGGATCCCGTCCCGCTTTTGTTTCACGCTCGGGAACGGGGCTCCGAACCTCTTGTTGACTCGCCAGAAGCAAGGCTGAAGGGATGGAAGCGTATTTTGCTCTTTGCAAACTACTTTAGGCCTGATTGCATCAGCATTCCTAGCCCTAGCTTGATAGCACAGGATATCTTTTCGCCGGGAACTCGCAACCCCCACTCCCACTATGGTTTTTATCCATTTCGCTGGGACATCAACTGGGAAGCGAAGGCCGATCAGCTGATCATTCAATCTCAATCAGATCACGACTTCATGCTCGCCCCCGTACTGGAGCGGCTCGTATTCGTCCGAACAAAATCCGTTTACCTAGAGTGGCTAAGAACCATCGCGATGCACAAGGATATTCACCAATTAATACCTGCTCACTATCACGCTCCCATCAACTTAAATAGTGAAGCGATCCAATCCTATGCCGACCACCTTGAGTGCCGGGATTGGGCTCCATCTGCTGGATGCTGGCGCACCTTGGCCTCCATAGACAAGATTCTGATCAAGCTAGGAGTTGTGCCAAATCAAACAGAATCCGGTAGCGCCCTTGACTAGACATTATCAGTGCTTCTGGGAAGCAGTTTGCGCATTTGACATTTTAGTCGGAAGACATTGTCCTGATAGGCGCGTTTCAGCCTTGAGGGCGGGATGTCATCAAGGGGATTACTGCTCCAGGGAGTCTTTGCTTTTGCATCAAGATAGGAATTCCTGAAAGGATGAAGGCATTGTGCATTCCAAGGCTTAACCGGTCCCGGTCCAGCAAAGTGAACAATTGCAGGCGACTTGATGGCATCTCTTTCATTAACATTAAGGTTTTCGGGTGAAAGATCATAAGAGTGATTCAGGCCAAAAAGGTGGGGGCAGGCATTCCACCGATCAGAAATTGGCAGCCAATCATTCTGGAAAATATGGTTGAGTACGTCCTGATCCCAATGCCGCAACTGATCAGGGTGTGCACTCGCAAACAGGCGACCACGCTGGATGAGATCTGACTGTCGCCATTTCACAAGATCAACCAGCATGACTCCGGCGTTGAAATACTCACCATGCACGTAACCATGGTCAAGACATGACATCAGATGCTCTGGAACGGCCGCCAATGCTTTACCATGCAATGGCATCCTCCAAAGCTCCTGGAGTGGAGCAGTAACCGTGCAGTCTGCATCTATAAAAACGACACGATTTATACTATCGGGCAATAATTCAACAAGCAGGAGGCGAAAATAGGTTGCAATGGTGGCATGGCCGCTAACAGGGAATCCCCGAAGGGGAGTTGCGGATGCCTTCAGAAATGAGATTGATGGCAGAATTGCGCTTAAATGCTCCATGGCCAAACCAAGAACAGTCGAATCAGCATTGTCGTAGATCAGATAAACCCTTAGATTCTCATCTTTATTATTGTCCCAGAGTGATTGCAGCATGGCAACGCAATGGGGAAGGTAGTTACCGTCAGTAGCGCAAACAATGTCCATGGTTATTCGATCAGGTTGCTTTGGCCCGAAAAAGGCGATCTCTGAATGGCTTGATTGCCCGCATCAAGTGTTTCTTCGGTCGGCTCACAAAGGGATCCAGAAAAAAGACTTGGCGATATATTGCATCTAGAGGGGTTATCGTTTCGCCATATTCTCGATAATGCAGCAGAATGGTGCGACGATTGACTGGGGCTTCTTTATAATGAATGTCCCTTAAGCTGTCTGCATATGGTTGCAAGCTCATTTGGTACGACACAATTCCGGCGGCAGTCTGGTCATGGCGATGGCCGCGAACCCGTGGATCCGGCGAAACACGCCCATTCTGATTCCAGGTGATGGCATAATAGTCTTCAATCGAATTAATTGGCTCTTGTGTTCCTCTACAGGTCAAACCATCAGTCAAAATAGAATGCCATCGGTTGAGGAATTGATTACCCACCTCCGTCTTCAAGTCGAAGCCTATCACCGATGTAGGGACTTCCGTGATCTCCATAGCCTCATCACGACTCAATAAATGGCGGGCAAGAACTTCATCGCTACACCATTGACCAAGTACTTGATCGTGATTATTGGTGAACGTAATGTAGCCATGTCGGTTCATCAGCCCAAAAAGTGAGTCTAACGGGCGAATCGCAACAATCGGAGCATCAATCCATAGTATTTCATCATAGCCTCGTTGTCTAGCTTCGTTGAAGCAGAAACCCTTAAAGGCCATCGGAGCCTCAAGCTGTGTTGGAGAACCAGCTGGTAATTCGTCGGACCAAACGAGAAAGTCACCCTGAAAACGAGATCTTTTGAGGCTTTCCTCTAATCTTATTAAACAGTCGATATAGGCTTTACGACCGATGCCCAAACTGATCACGCAGCGTTTAGCTCCATTGCGCATTTGCGGACAAATTGGGACGACCTCCATGACGAAGCTTGACCTAAAGAACAGCGTGATCGTTGTGACAGAACTCTTTATGGGAGATAATCGACCATGGCTCTGCTCATTGTAACCGATTGACGAATCGGATCATCTTTATTACTTCGACTTTATCGATGGCTTTAGGAGTGAATTCAAGTCGGATGATAGTGTATTCTTGATTGCTTCTTGAATCTCCACTGGCTCTTCGTAGCCATAGGTTGCAAAAATATTGATGCCTTTCTGGGTACACTTGGCGCACAGGTCACTGGTGACGCGAGCTTTCTGCATGGCAGCATAGCTATCTTCAAGGTAATTGCCCAGTCGTGGCGATGATGGGGATTCAACACAACAGACCGAATAATTGCCATCCATATCGAGGGTGACCTGCGAATCACGCATGAAGCATCGCTGGGAGCGATGCGTGCCGATGGCTTGGCTGACCATTTGGGGAGAATATTCAATGTAATCAAAGCCATCCGGAACGCCTTCGAGGCCCTCAAACATGCGGTCAATCGGCATGTAGTAAGCATGATAGGGGGTAAATTTCAGACCAAGCTTGTCGCAAAAGTGTTTGAAGAGATGCACTTCGTGTTTGTTGTCGCGATGCACCAGGTAGCGAACGTCAATATCTTTGTAGCTTTCCCAGTCAGATAGGGTCTCGGAGATTCGGATCAGATTGGCGAGAACAGGTTCAATGCGCCCGCCGCGGTGGTTGATTGCATAAGTTTTCTGAGTGAAGCCAGACACGGTGATGGTCAAATTCCAGAGCTTGTAAGGCTTCAGTTTTGACCAGTCGTAATCGTGGTTTAAATTGGAAGAAATCCCGCAGGGAATTCCATGCTTAATCGCAATCCCGATCAACTCGTCAAGACGAGAGTGAAGGGTTGGCTCTGTCCAGTTATACAGTCCCATGCGCAGATTGCCACCAGTATCTTCCTTCGCCTTGATGCATATCCTTTCAAACATGTCGGGTTCCATTTCTCGCAGCGACTGGCCGATGCTGTTGGAGAACTCGGGCATGCCCACTGGGCATGCTGTGCAGCGGAGGTTGCAACCGCTCACCACATCAATCCAGAATTCAATGGGCTTTTTCTGGATCGCGGCAGGTGGATCCTTCATGCCGATCAAGTCCTTGATCTTGTGCTTCACAGATACGGGCACGACCTGTTTCAGCGATGAGGTGAATGCCATGTAGATTTTTTGCTCGATGCGCCAATCTTAAAGCACACTCAGGTCCAGAGGATGGTTTGAGGCCGGAATGTAGGGGTGTCACAGCAATGTCAGCTATGTCTGTTCCCATCGGGGTTATGGGCTGCCGGTCTCGACCGCCTGGCTGGTTTCAGAGCCTGAGCGGGCCAGGGTCGTCGGACTGCATGGGATCGGCCTGGCCAGTTCCGATCAGAGCCCCCTCCAGCTCCATCCGCTGCTCCATCTGGCGCAGGAAGTAACCCGTCATCATCGCGGATGCCAGCAAGCCGGCAAGGTTGTCTCGGCTGGTCTGGATCTTCACGTCGAATTGGTCGCCAGGGAGCATCCCCAGCAGTCCCTGCACGTTGTGGCGAATGATGTCCTGGATGTCGCCACTGGCGGAGCGGGCCACCCGTTGCAGCACATCCGGGGATTGCTCCTGCAGGTATTGGATCAGGGAATTGCCGCTGATCGCCTCGTTGTCGCTGGTCAGGAACTCCGGATTGAACATGGGACTCCCGCTCGGCTGGCCAGGTCCCGGACCAACGCTGGCCCTGGGTTTGCGGAGAACCATACCGCAGCTGATCAGACTCCCCCAGGGGGCTCACCGGATGGGGACCGTATCGGGCCAAAGCGCTGCAGGGGCCAGTAGCGCCAGAAGGCCGTGCCGATCACCTCCTGGCGGGGCAGGGGCCCCCAGACATGGGAGTCGAGGCTGGCGTTGCGGTTGTCCCCCAGGACCAGCAGGTGGCCCGGAGGAACCACGACCGGTCCGAACTCGTAGTCCATCGCCTCGGCACTCCAGTCGGGCTCCACCCGAACGCCGTTGCGCAGCAGCCTCCCCCCCAGGATCTCGACCCGGTCACCGGGTCCTGCCACCACACGCTTGATCAACGCGGAGCTGGGGTTGTAGCCCGCTTCCACCAGCCGGGCGGGGGGATGGAACACCACCACCGTGCCGGGCTTGAAGTTGCGGCCGAGGTGGGGGCGAACCTTTTCTACCAGAATCCTGTCCTGCAGCTGGAGGGTCGGAAGCATCGATCCAGAGGGAATCCAGCGCGGTTCCACCACCAGCCAGCGCAGCAGCAGCGCCACCATCAGCCAGAGAAGCAGGGAGAGCAGCTGACTTCGAAGGCCGTTCGTGGGCCCAGAGGCCAGCACTTCAGCCTGGTTCCGGACCCCGCCCCGGGGCAGGTCAACCGATCCGGGTTCTGCCCGAGATTGCGCAGTCGGCTTTGAACTGCCGTCGTCCATCGGCGGGGGCCCATGAGGATGATCCATGCATCCATCCTCTCGTCCCTGCCGCTGTGGCCGCGGAATCCTCCCCTGACGATCGGGCCGAAGCGAACCTCAGGGCCGCCCTGCTGTTCCTGGGAGCCCTCCTGCGGGCTGGCCTGGTACACGCCGTGCTGTGCCCGGGCAGCCGTTCGGCCCCCCTGGCGGTCGCGGCGGGCCTGCATCAGCGCCGGGGACTTCGTCTGCACACCGCCCTCGATGAGCGTTCGGCCGCCTTCTTCGCCCTTGGGCTCGCCCGCGCCACAGGCCTACCCGCCGCCGTGATCACCACCTCCGGATCGGCGGTGGCCCAGCTGTTGCCCGCCTGCGTGGAGGCCGACCATGGAGCCATTCCCCTGTTGCTGCTCAGCGCCGACCGGCCCGATCGACTCAAGGGATGCGGTGCGAATCAGAGCGTGAACCAGGAGGACTTCCTCCGCCACAGCTGCCGCTGGTTCGGCCAGGCATCCGGTACCGGCATGGGGGGGATGGAACCTGCCGTTGTGGAGGCCCTGGCCGCCGAGGGTTACCTCAGGAGCCTCGGGGGCACTGGTGCTCTTCCGGCTGGCCCCGTGCACCTCAACCTGCCCTTTGAGGAACCCCTCCACGTCGGGGCCGCGTCTCTGGCCTCGTTGGCCGGCTCCCTCGCGATGGGGCCTGATCTTCCGGTTGGACCTGCTCTTCCAGATGGGGCGGCCACGACCATGCCAGCTTCGCCCAGCTGCGCTGCCTCCCCGACCAGATCCGCTGATCCGGCCCGGGGCGCTGCCCACGCCCTCCCCCCCTGGATCGCTGCGATCGGTGCTGCCAGCCCCTCAATGGCCCTTGCCGCCCTCGATCCCGATCGTGCCGGCGTGGTGGTAGCCGGGCCCTGGCGGGGGCGCCCCCAGGCCTGGGATGCTCACCTGGAGGCCCTGATCCGCTGGCAACAGCGGAGCGGCTGGCCTGTGCTGGCCGATCCCCTCTCCGGCCTGCGGGGGCATGCGCAGTTGACCTGCGTGGGCGGCTACGACCTTCTGCTGGAGTCCCCGGACCCAGTTCTTGCCCCCTCCCAAGTGCTTCGGCTCGGCAGCCTGCCCGCCAGCCGCCGCCTGGAGCGCTGGCTGGCGGGTCTGGATGTTGAGCAGGTGCTTGTGAGCGAAGGGGACCCGCGCCCCCTCGATCCCCTGGCGGTGGTGAGGGCCCAGACGGCTGCGGGGTTGGAGGCCTGGGTGGGCGGCCAGCTCGCCGGCTACCAGACGGAGCCCCGGCCGAAGGCAGAGGCCTGGCTGGAGGCGGAGGCCCGGCGGGGGGCGGAGGCGGATGGCGCCTGCCGCTGCCTGGCGGAGGCCTGGCGGGGGGCGGAGGAGCGGCTGCAGGCGCTGTTGGATCGGGAACTCACCACGGTTGAGGCTGCCGCCAGGCCCTGGAGTGAACCCGCCCTGGCCCGACGGCTGAGCCGCCTGCTGCCAGCGGGGCTGCCGCTGATGCTGGCGAACAGTTCGCCGGTGCGGGACTGGGAAAGCTTTGCCGATCCAGCCGCTCCACCCAGGCCCATGGTGGGCTTTCGCGGCGCCTCGGGGATCGATGGCACCCTCTCCGAGGCCTGTGGGCTAGCGGAGGTCTTGGGTTCCTGTCTGCTGATCAGCGGCGATCTGGCCTTGCTCCACGACGCCAACGGCTGGCTGTGGCGCCCCCAGCTGCGGGGGCGGCTCACGGTGCTGGTGATCGACAACGGCGGCGGCGGCATCTTCGAGCAGTTGCCGATCCGCACCGAGCCCGCCGACCACCTTGATTTTGATCGTCTCTTCGCGATGCCCCAGCCGGTGGATCCCCTCGCCCTGGCCCAGGCCCACGGCGTGCCGGCCCGTCTGATCGCATCCTCCGTAGCTCTGCCGGAGGCTCTGGCCTGGGCCCTGGCCCAGCCCTTCAGCCTGCTGGTGGTGCGTACGGATCGCCGCAGCGATGCCGAGCTGCGGCGGCGCCTGCGCACAATGGCGGCACTGGATTCCGCCCCCCGATGAGCGAAGCCACCTCCGGCCCCGAGCCGTCTCCGGTGCAGTGGGAGTCTTTGGGCGCCTACCGCGATATCCGCTTCCTGCGCAGCGAGGAAGGCATTGCCCGGATCAGCATCAACCGACCTGAAAAGCGCAACGCCTTCCGGCCCTCCACCGTGCAGGAGCTCTGCGATGCCTTTTCTCGGGTGCGCGACGACCCCGGCATCGGGGTGGTGCTGTTCACCGGCGACGGCCCCGCCGCCGATGGGGTGTGGGCTTTCTGCGCCGGTGGCGACCAGAGCGTGCGGGGCGACGGGGGCTACCTCGACGACACGGGCCTGCCCCGGCTCAACGTGCTCGACCTGCAGCGCCTGATCCGCAGCCTGCCCAAGGTGGTGATCGCCCTGGTGGCCGGCTACGCCATCGGTGGCGGCCAGGTGCTTCACCTGCTCTGCGACCTCAGCCTGGCGGCCGACAACGCCGTCTTCGGCCAGACCGGGCCCCGGGTGGGCAGCTTCGATGCGGGCTTCGGCGCCGGTTACCTCGCCCGGGTGGTGGGCCAGCGCAAGGCCAGGGAGATCTGGTTCCTCTGCCGCCGCTACGGCGCCCAGGAGGCCCTGGCTATGGGCTTGGTGAACGCCGTGGTGCCCCTCGATCGGTTGGAGGCCGAGGGGGTGGCCTGGGCCCGGGAGGTGCTGGCCCACAGCCCCACCGCGATCCGCTGCCTCAAGGCCGCCTTTAACGCCGAAACCGATGGCCTGGCGGGCATCCAGGAGCTGGCGGGGCAGGCCACCCATCTGTTTTACCGGACCGCCGAGGGCCAGGAGGGGCGCAATGCCTTCCTGGAGAAGCGGGATCCCGATTTTTCCCAGAGTGGGTGGTTGCCCTGATGGTCGGCGCCCTCCGGCCCGGCTGGGTAAGGTGCGGCTTGCTCAGAACTTTGGCCTCCTTCCGGGATCCGTGTTCCCTCCATTGCTCAGGCCCCTTCAGGGGGGGCTCGGCCGTCGGTTTCGTCCCCTGGCGGGGAGCTTCTCCCTGGCCCGTCAGCCTGTGGGCCTAAGCCGCTTCCGGCTCCATCTCGCCCGGCTTCTGCTGATCTGGTTGCTGCCGTCGCTGACCAGCCCAGGGCAGGCCCAGCCCCTCTCGCCTGCCTCAGCCCCGCCCGAGCAGCCCGCTTCGCCAGTGTTGCCGGCGGCACCACCGCCCCTGGGGGCGGCGGCCCTGCTGGGACCGGAACCGTTGAGCATCGGCGGCGACCCCATGCCACCGGCCCCCTCCCCGCTGCCGATGGCCCCAGCAGCCCTGGAGGGTCCCAGCGGCCCCTCACCGGGGGCTGCTCCCGCGCCATCCCTCGCTCCGTCGCCCACGGCCGCCTCCGCGGCAGCCTCAAAGTCAGCCTCTGCGACCTCCCCCGCAAGCCCTCCCCTCAGCACGCCCACCCCTCCAGTTCCTGCCGCCCCTGTCTCTGGCACCATCCCAGCCGCGACTTCCGCCACCGGTGCTGCCGCCACGGTGCTGCCCCCTTCCAGCCCTTCAGCTCCGCCGGGTACCGCACCATCACCCGCTGCGGCAGGAATCGACATTCAGGTGGATCGGGCCCTTGTCCTCGATCGCCAGCGGCGCCTGCTCAGCCTCCTGGAGAACGGCAGGGTGGTACGCCGGTTCCCGGTGGCCGTCGGCATGCCGGGCTGGGAGACCCCGGTGGGTCGTTTTCAGGTGCTCAACAAAACCCCCTATCCCGTCTGGGAACACCCCCAGAAAGGGAGCCATACCCCGCCAGGGCCGACCAATCCCCTCGGCAGCCGTTGGATCGGCTTCCACCAGGACTGCCAAGGCAAGCGCGGCTGGGATGGAGAGCACATGCTGGATGTCAAAGGCTGTGTGGTGGCCGGCTTCCATGGCACGCCCCACCGCTGGACCGTGGGCCAGGCCCTCTCCCACGGCTGCGTGCGCCTT
Source organism: Cyanobium sp. (assembly GCA_040399305.1). Taxonomy (GTDB): domain Bacteria; phylum Cyanobacteriota; class Cyanobacteriia; order PCC-6307; family Cyanobiaceae; genus Cyanobium. The sequence continues at coordinate 50,657 of JBBASH010000005.1, read as the reverse complement.
TACGACGAGCACGTGCGGCAGGTGTTCGATTTCGTCTCGATCGGCACGCCGGTGACCGTGCTGCCGTGAGGACCGGATCCGGCTGAGGGGCCGGCGGATGAGGCCCGTACACTGGCGCCCACCATGCCCTGGAAGGATGCGGGTTCTTTTCGCCGCGGCCGAATGCGCCCCGATGGTCAAGGTGGGGGGCATGGGCGACGTGGTGGGGTCCCTGCCGCCGGCCCTGGCGGCCCTCGGCCATGACGTCCGCATCATCATGCCGGGCTACGGCAAGTTGTGGAGCCGGCTGCAGATCAGCCCGGAGCCGATCTGGCGCGGCCACACCATGGGCACGGATTTCTCCATCTTCGAGACCCGGCATCCCACCAATGGCCTGCCCATCTACCTGGTGGGTCATCCCGTGTTCGATCCTGAGCGGATCTACGGGGGTGAAGATGAGGACTGGCGTTTCACCTTCTTCGCCAGCGCCACCGCTGAATTTGCTTGGAATGGTGGCTGGAAGCCTCAGGTGCTGCACTGCCACGATTGGCACACCGGCATGATTCCGGTGTGGATGCACCAGGACCCGGAGATCAGCACGGTCTTCACTATCCACAACCTCAAGTACCAGGGCCCCTGGCGCTGGAAGCTCGACCGCATCACCTGGTGCCCCTGGTACATGCAGGGCGACCACACGATGGCGGCCGCTCTCCTTTATGCCGACCGGGTGAATGCGGTGTCGCCCACCTACGCCCAGGAGATCCGCACCTCCGAGTACGGCGAGAAGCTGGAGGGGTTGCTCAATTACATCAGCGGCAAGCTGCGCGGCATTCTCAACGGCATCGACATGGCCGACTGGGATCCGGCCACCGACACGTCCCTGGCCGCCACCTTCAGCTCCCGCAACCTCGATCCCCGGTCCGTCAACAAGGCCCTGCTGCAGGAGCGGATGGGGCTGACCGTGAACCCCGACACCTACCTGATGGGCATGGTGAGCCGCCTGGTGGACCAGAAGGGGGTGGATCTGTTGCTGCAGGTGGCCGATCGGGTGCTGGCCTACACCGACAGCCAGTTCGTGGTGCTCGGCACGGGCGATCGCGGCTACGAATCGGGCCTTTGGCAAATGGCGTCCCGCCACCCCGGCCGCTTCTCGGTATTCCTCACCTATGACGACTCGCTCTCCCGCCTGATCTACGGCGGCTCGGATGCCTTCCTCATGCCCAGCCGCTTCGAGCCCTGCGGCATCAGCCAGCTGCTGGCGATGCGCTACGGCTCGATTCCCGTGGTGCGCAAGGTGGGCGGCCTGGTGGACACCGTGCCCCCACACGATCCCCGCGCCCACACCGGCACAGGTTTCTGCTTCGACCGCTACGAGCCGGTGGACTTCTACACGACAATCGTGCGCTCCTGGGAGGCCTACCGCCACGCCGACAGTTGGCGCGAACTGCAGCGCCGCGCCATGGAGCAGGACTTCAGCTGGGAGCGCTCGGCCCGGGAATACGACCTGATGTACCGCGAGGTTTGCGGTGTGAAGGAACCCAGCCCCGACGCCGAGGAGGTGGAGCGTTTCTCCCAGGGTCAGGGGGCCGACCCGAGCCTGCGCCAGGGGGGCGCCAATCTGGACGGGGAGACCGGCGCGACACCCGTCGATGGACCGGCCCGTTCCCGCAACCCCCTCTCCCTGCTGCGCCGCCGCAGCGAGGGTTGAGAGACGCCTGAGCGGCGGCCGCTTCCGCTCCGGTGCCGGACCCCATGGCATCCCCTCCGTCCTCCCGGGAGGAACCTCGCTCCCCCCTGCCGGCTCCCTATGAGGATCCCTGGCGCCGGTTGGCCACCGACCTGGCCGCTGTGGTGGCCAGCGCCGGGCTGAAGGTTCGCGAAATTTGGCGTCTCAATGGCGAGGGCTCTCTGGGCACACCGGCCTTCTGGCCCCGGGATCTGGCTCCCCTGTTTTGGCCCCTGCTGCTGGCGCTTGGGCTCGCCCTGATGGTGGGGTTGGGTCTGCGGCTGACGGGATGGTGGGGCGGGCTCGCTGCGGACCCTGGGGCTAAGCGGACTGCAACCGTGGCTCCGCAGGCTTCTGGTCAGGGGCCGGACTCCGGGCTCCCGGGGATCCCCAGCGCCAACCCAGACCCGGATGTCACGGGCCTGGCTGGGGGACCATCGGCGGCTCCCAGACCTGCTGATCCGGGTGGCGGATCCCCTGATCTGCCGAGCTTTTGGCCCTGGAGGAAGGGGCCTGGTGGCGAGCAGGCCGATCGGGCAGCAGGCGGGCCTGCAATGGTGGAGCCCGGGGCCGGCTCAGCGGCAGACCCGACGGCTGGCGCCCCATCCACGACCGTTCGTGATGATTCCTCCCCGCTCGATGCCGGGGACGGACCCACGGCCGGGAGAGCAGCCGACAGCATGGCCGGCAGCGCCGCCGAGAATGCTGCGTCGTCGGTCATTTCGCCCCTGGTTGAACTGGTGGGGGTCGACCCTCCCCCCTGGGTTCTGGCTCTGGAGCAACGACCCGCGGAAGGTCTGCTGCGGCTGCAGCTGGCCGGCGCTTATGAAGCGCTGCCCTTCGCCGAGCGACGCACCCTGGCGGAGCGGTGGCTGGCGCGTTGCCGGGAGCTGGGCTACGAGCGCCTCGAATTGGTGGACCCGGCCGGGCGCACGCTGGGGCGGCCCGCCCGGGTGGGCTCGGGCATGATCCTGCTCGATGCCCTCTCCACCCCTCCATGACCCTGCCCCTGGAACACCTGCTGGCGCTCTGGGGCGAGCCCCTCGGTGATCCCGCCCGGCGCCCCGCCAGCCTGGCGGCCGTGAGCACCGACAGCCGCGCCGATCTCGCCGGCGCCCTGTTCGTGCCCCTGGTGGGGGAGCGGTTCGATGGCCACCGCTTCCTGGAGGCGGCCCTGGCGGGCGGGGCTGCCGCCGCCGTGGCCCAGCGCGACCGCTTGAGCCCCGAGCAGCTGGAGGCCGTGGTTGCCCTCGGCCAGCCCGTGTGGCTCGTGGACGACACGCTGCTGGCCTATCAGGAACTCGGCCGCCTCTGGCGCCGCCAACTGGGTGTACCGGTGGTGGCCGTCACGGGTTCCGCCGGCAAGACCACCACCCGCGAACTGATCCGCGCCGCCCTGGCCTCCCTGGGTCCGGTGGTGGCCAGCAGCGGTAATGAGAACAATGACGTGGGGGCCCCGCTCACCCTCCTGAAGGCCGATGCCACCACCCGTGCCCTGGTGGTCGAGATGGGCATGCGGGGCCTGGGTGAGATCGAGCGACTGAGCCGTTGCGCTCAGCCCGACGTGGCCGTGATCACCAACATCGGCACCGCCCACATCGGTCGGCTCGGCAGCCGCGAGGCCATCGCCACCGCCAAGTGTGAGATCAGCGCGGCTTTGAAGCCCGATGGGCTGATGGTGATCCCGGCCGGCGATTCTCTGCTGGAGGCGGCCCTGGCCGCCGGCTGGAGCGGCAGGGTGCGGCGGGTGGCTCTGGTCGACGACGAGCTGGCGCCAGGAACGCCGCCAGCGGACCTAGTCGGCCGACTGGTGGGCCATGGCAGCACCGAAAGCGAAGCGGCGGAGCGCTTGGAGGTGGCTGGCCTGCCAGCGATCACCCTGCCCTTGGCCGGCCGCCACAACGCCCGCAACCTGCTGCTGGCCTTGGCCGTGGCGCAGGAGCTGGGGGTGGCGCCCGCCGCCCTGAGCGACCTCACGGTGGAGGTGCCGGGCGGCCGCAGCCGGCGGCTGCAGCTGGGCGGCGTGACCGTGCTGGATGAGACCTACAACGCCTCGCCGGAAGCGATGCTGGCGGCCATCGACCTGCTGGCGGCCCAGCCCCTGTCGGCGGGGGCGGCCCGCTATGGGGTGCTGGGCACGATGCTTGAACTTGGGGAGAGCAGCCTGGAGTTGCATCGCCGCGTGGCCGAGCGGGTCCGAACCCTGGACCTCGATGGCCTGGTGATTGTGGATGGGTACGCCGAAGGGACGGCGATGCTGGAGGCGGCCGCTGGCCTGGAGCGGCTGGTACGAGTGGCCCGGCCCGAGGAGGCGCTGGAGCCCCTGCTGGGTTGGCTTCAGCCCGGCGATGCCCTGCTGCTGAAGGCAAGCCGCGGCGTCGCGCTTGAGCGCCTGATTCCCCTGCTGCAGGAGCGGCTGGGCTGATCGGGAGGTGCAGGGTCCGGGCGAGCGGCTTGGCGGATCGAGAGGCGCAGCAATGGGGCAACACTTTCCCGGATACGGGTGCCCCGTCCGCAAGTTTGCGGAGCTCTGCGCCACTCCATCAAAGCCCCGAACACCGCTGCGGCGCCTTGAGCTGCATGGGTTGGTGCCGTAAAGGAGAGCCTTGGAATGGCGCGGTCGAGGACTGTGCTGAAGCGTGGCGGAGGCCTATTGGCCCCGCCAACCGGCGAGGGGCGGGAAGGCCATCCGCACGATCCTCAGGGGCTCCTCAGGCGGCTGGTGACATCCGCCATCGGCAGATCCCCGTTGCCCCACCCCTGGTCGCTCAGGAGCGGGGCGGCTCCCCGCACCGGGCGAACGGCCGGTCCGGCGGCAAAGGCGGCCTCGGTCCAGGCGAGCAGCAGGCGGCCGAGCACCCCGCCATCGGCCGCCGCCTCAGGCCGCAGATTGAAATGGTCGCCTCCCTGGACCAACACCAGCTGGTTGCCCACGGTTCTTCCCCAGCGCATCGGCTCAATCGCTTCGGGATCGGGAGGCACCACCCAGTCGCGGCTGCCGCTCACCAGCAGCACCCGACCACCCAGCTCGCTGGTGAATCCCCTGGCGAATAGCAGCGACAGCGGCGGACTCACGGCCGCCACGGCCACAACCCGCGGATCGGCGAGGCCGGCGTAGCGGACGCCGCGCAGCCAGCTGCACTGCAGGGTCCAGCTGAGGTTGCGATCCGGATCGGCTAGGTCCGAACAGCGCTGGAGCAGCGAGTCCTTGCTTGGCCGGAGCCCCGCCAACTGCAGGGCGGTGGTGGCCCCCCAGGAGTGACCCAGCACCACCACCCGCCCGGCATCCACCGGCTGGGCCAAGCGGAGGCGGCCATTCCCGATCGCATCGAGCACGGCGATCAGATCCTTAGGACGGCGGGCCAGTTCCTCGGGCCCTGGTGGCGGAGATGCTCCCGCCAGAACGGCCTCCTGCTGTCGGCTGTCACTGCCGGGATGGCGGGGCAGCGCCATGCTGTAGCCCCTTGAAGCCAGCAGGATCCCCCAGCCCTCAAAGGCGGCGGGGCTATCCCAGAGGCCATGGGAGATCAACACGAGCCTGCCGTTGGCACCGCTGGCCGGCTCCAGCAGCGTCACCTCCAGGGGATCGTCGCGGTGGGGCACCTTGAGGGTGACGATGCGGCGGTTCACGGCCTTCTCCCCCACGGCGCCTACCGGTGCGAGGTGTGGTGAAACCGGCGGCGAGCCCGGGGTTGAGACGGGTGGCCCGATGGGTTGAGAAACGGCTGGAGTGGACGTCAACAGGGATTCGGCCTGCTGGCGTTGCCGCAGCATCCGGCTGAACAGCTGCCGGGCACGGCCGAGGTCCAGCGTGAACCGCTGCCCGGGGATCGCCTTCAACAGGCTCAGCAGGGTGGGATCACCTTCGCTTGCGGCCTGGCGCAGGGCCTCCGTCAGGGTGGTGCCGCTGAGATCGGGATTCCGGCCCTCCACGAATCCGATCGAGGAGAGCACGAGCATGGCCTGCTCCACCAGCGGCGACCCCATCGAGCCGTCGGCGATCTGCTTCACGCTCAGGGGCACCGGCTGCTGCAGCAGCTCGATCACCTGGCGTCCCACGGCCCCGTTGCTGGCGCGATCCAGCTCCGCCAGGTCGCTGCTCCCCTGGCGGAGGGCCTCCGCCGACTTCAGCTCCCGCAGCTTCACCGTGAGCTGGGTCTTCAACAGGGGGAGCTCGATCACCACTTCCTCCAGGGCCAAGGCCGGAGCGGTGGGGATCACGGGGGCCAGCAGAGCGGCTCCCAGCAGGGCCCCCATCAGTCGGTGGGATCGCAGGCGATCGGGGGTCATGGCCTGGGCACCGGGTGAATGGCGTCTGGCTTCAGTTTGAGTGCGTTGCTCCCTGCCAGTGTTCCTTCACCACCTGCCGCGCTCGCCCAAAGGCCAGGGCGCCGTCGGGTACGTTCTGGGTGAGGGTGGAGCCGGCCGCCACGGTCACCCCTGCGCCCAGGGTGATCGGGGCGACCAGCACGGAATTGGCGCCGGTCTTACTGCCGGCGCCGATCACGGTGCGGTGCTTGTGAACGCCATCGAAGTTGGCGGTGATTGTGCCGGCGCCCACGTTCACGTTGGCGCCCAGGTCGGCATCGCCCAGGTAGCTGAGGTGGTTGGCCTTCACGCCGGCCCCAAGGCGGCTGTTCTTCACCTCCACGAAGTTGCCGATGCGGCAGCCGGCCTCCAGGTGGGCGCCGTTTCGCAGCTGGGCATAGGGACCCACCACGCAGTCCGTTTCCACTGTGCTGTCGCGCAGCACCGAATGGAGCACCTCCACCCCATCGCCGAGGCGGCTGTTCTCGATCAGGCAGCCCGGTCCAATGCGGCAGCCATTGCCGATCACCGTGCTGCCGCGGAAGTGGCACTGGGGTTCCACCAGCACATCGCGGCCGAAGCGGGTGCCCTCGCTGAGGGTGCAGCTGGCCGGATCCGTGAAGCTCACGCCCTCGGCCATCCAGTGGCGCCGCAGCCGCTCCTGCAGCACGGCCTCGCACTGGGCTAACTGCAGGCGGTCGTTGATGCCGTTGATCTCGTCAGGGTCGGCCACCTCCAGGTGCACCGCCGGGCTGAGCATCGCCACGGTGTCGGTGAGGTAGAGCTCGCCCTGGTCGTTGTCGGTGGTGAGCTGCGGCAGCACCGCCGCCAGCCTCGCCCAGTCGAAGCAGTAGATACCGGCATTGGTGAGGGTGTTGCGGCGCTGCTCCTCGCTGCAGTCGCGGTGCTCCACGATGCCGCTTACTCGCCCCTGCTCATCGGCGAAGACCCGGCCGTAGCCGCTGGGATCGGCCAGGCGGGCCGTGAGCAGGGTCACGGCGGCGCCGCTGCTGCGGTGCTTTGCCAGCAGCTCCTCGAGGGTGCCGGGACGCAGCAGGGGTACATCGCCGTTAAGCACTAGCAGCTCGCCCTGGAAGCCGGCGAGGGGCTCAAGCAGCTGCTGCACGGCGTGGCCGGTGCCATTCTGGGGCTGCTGCAACACGAACTCCAGGCCTTCCAGGGCAGCCAGGGAACGCTCGACCCGCTCGGCCTGGTGGCCCACGATCAGCAGTTGGCGTTCCGGGCCCAGGTGGCGGCAGCTGGCCAGCACCCGTTCCACCAGGGTGGCGCCGGCGAGGGGCTGCAGCACCTTGGGCAGGTCGCTCTTCATGCGGGTGCCCTTTCCGGCGGCCAGAACGGCAACGGCGAGCATCGGATTCGAGCGACTGCGGCGGAATCTAGGTGCCTGTCACGCACCCTCCGGGAGGGCCATCCAGTTGCGGGCTGGATGGGGTGGATTGGTTGGTCGCCGGGTCGCGCTGAGCTTTTCCGCAGTGGCTCGGCGCTGCAGGCAGAGTCCTCAGCGCGCTGGATCAATGACTGTGCGGGGGCATTGACCCTGAGTGTTCGCCCTAGGCCGGCGAGCCCGAGGACTTGCTGATCAACAACTGGAACTAGGAACCATGGAGCGGCGGCATGTTGGAATCAAGACGGCAAGAGTTCGCTTTGGTTGTTTTGCTTATAAAATTTCACCGAAACTTCTAAAATCGCAGCCCCGTGAGCTTGTTTACGAAGCAGTCCTTCAATCCCTTTGTTTTGGGCGGTTGCCTGATTCTCGCCACCAGCCTGATTGGATCGGTGCGGCAGGCAAAAGCGGCGGGAAATCTGCAGATCGGATATTCGGGATCATGCAATGAGTCGATCGGGGTGACAACGGTCGCCCGTTCGGCCGTCATGGCGTTGTTGCCCACAAACTACGGGACTCGCTATGGATTTGGAGGCTTCGGTTCGATGCCCGGACCTACCGAAGCACAGATCATCATCCGGAGTGTCTCTTGTGGCAATGCCAGTCTCGGCGGCATCACGCTGGGGCCCGTGGTGAACTCGCAAATCGGGGTGATCACCGCACGAAGCGACGCCGAAGATTTCGATGCAGTCGCAGGCAATGGGATTGACAATTTTCAACTCGACTTCGCCACCAGTTCCCCAGAGATCGCCGCTGCCATGGGCGCCTTTGGAATCCCCGCCACGTTCGATGCGGATCTATCCCTAGTTTACAGCGGCGACAATGTGACTAACGACAGCTCGCCTTTGTTCACGGCGACAGGGAGCCATTCGGGGTTTTCCGTGTCCTGGCCAGGGGGATTCATCGCTGATTGGTGGAGCCCCGATCCCGCTGGTGACATCCGAGCTCGCCAAGTGATCCAGGCGATCGATTTCCGTTTTGGAGGCGGGTTGACAATCACCGCCGGCAACTCCGGCTCCCTGAAGGACCTGCTGGGAGCAGCTCCGGTGCTGGCGCAAGTCCCCCTTGGCGGAACCTTCGCTGACGGACCGGTGACGATTTCGGTTCCCTCCGCTCCAGGCCCTTTACCGATCGCTGGGGCTGCTGCCGCCTTGGCCTGGAGTCGCCGGCTGCGACGCAGGATTGAAGGTGGTCACGGCAAGAAAAGGGTGGTTCTGCCAAAGTCCGGAGTCGGGAGCAGTAATGATGCGCCTGGCATGCGATCTTTGCAAAGCTAACTACCCAGCTTGTTCTTCTTCATCAGTCCTGTTTGTATTCCCCACGACTGCGCCTTGCGCTGCTCGTGCTGCGTTCGTCGCGGTCCAGGGAGGGCAGCCTTAGTGGTGAGGTCAGCCGCCCCAAAGGCAGCTATGCCTCAACACTCTGCACCATGGCAAGGGCTCTAGAGAGATCGGTTTCTGGTTGAGCGGCGGCGAGACGGTAGGTGTGCCGCGCCGATAGCGGCAGGAGAGAAGGGATCCATTGAGGCCTCTGACCATGCGGGCGGCGTTGGCGTGCCCTTCTGGCTTTCCTTCTCCCCAACCAGTAATAGAACAGATGGCAACTCCACCTGCTCTGATTATACCCCCCAACGCTTGCGCCAGGCACCGCTGCTGCTGCGTTCCCCGCGGGCCAGGGAGACTGCCTGGGCCCCACGGCGTTGCTCCAGGATCTCGGCGCTGATCGTTGTACCGGTGGGGTCGCGATAGGGTTCACCGGCGCTGCAGCCCATGTGTTCCAGCTCCATCGCTGAGAGCGGCCGCCATAGCGCTGATGGGGCCAGATCTTGCTGGCTGGCGACCGTGCCGCCGCTCCAGCTGGACTGCTGCTGCCCACCCGCACCGGTGGCCTGTGTTTGCAGGGCCGCCAGGTTCAGATTGGCCAGCCTTAAGCCTTCTCGCACTGCCGCCGCCGAGCAGTAGCTGATCCAGCGGCCCCCATCGTCCAGAAGCTCTGCCAGCGATCCCAGAAATTCCACGCTCCAGAGCTGGGGGCAGCGCTGCGGGGAGAAGGCGTCGTGCCACACCAGATCCACCTGCCCCCGGCGCTGCTCCAGCAGGTGCGGCAGCGTCTGCCGCGCATCTCCCCAGAGCATGCGCCCCGATCCAGCCCCCTGCTGCGAGCAGCCCCGCTCGCTGAGGGACTCCAGGGTGTTCAGGGTCTGCGGTTGCCACTGGCTTCGGAACTCCGGCTCGGCCAGAGCCAGCTGCAAGGGCGCCGGATCGAGCTCCAGCCCCCACCACTCCAGCTCAAGCCCAGCCGCTGCAGTGGCCTCAAGCAGGGCCGCCAGGTTGGTGCCGGTGCCCACGCACACCTCCACGACCTTCAAAAGCCTGCCCGATGCGAAGCGCTCCAGCTGCGAGGGCACCACAAAGGTTTCCCGCGCTTCCCGGAGAGCCCCCCGGCCGCTGTGAAAGGCCTCCGCAAACCTGTTGCTCCACAGGCTGAAGCTGCCATCGCCGCCACGAAGGATCTTCAGATTCGCCGCCTCTGCCCCTTCGCCGGCGTCAGATCTGGCCTCTGCGGCGCCGCCGCGCCCCTCGGCTGGCGCCTCAGCGCCGCAGGCGGGCCAGGTCATCCCAAAAGCCGGGGTACGACACCGCTGCAGCGGCGCTGTCATGCAGGCGGGTGTCGCCGCTGGCGACCAGGGAGGCCACCGCCAGGCTCATCGCCACCCGGTGGTCGGTCTCGCTGTCCACCTCGGCACCATGCAGGGTGGTAACGCCTTGGATCGTAAGGCCATCGGCGTGTTCCTCCAGGCGGGCGCCCATGGCCCCGAGCTGCCTGGCCATCACCGCCAGCCGGTCGGTTTCCTTCACCCGCAGCTCTTCGGCGCCGCGGATCGTGCTTACCCCCTCGGCGCAGCAGGCCGCCACTGCCAGCACCGGGATTTCATCCACCAGCCGAGGAATCAGATCGCCGCCAATGGTGAACGCCCGCAGCGGACCATGCTCCACCGCCAGGTCGCCCACCGGTTCGCCGGCCACATCGCGGCGGTTCAACACCGTGATCCGGGCGCCCATCTGCTCCAGCACCTCCAGGATGCCGGTGCGGCTGGGGTTGAGGCCCACGTTCTCCACCGTGAGCGCGGCGCCGGGGGTGATGGCGCCGGCCACCAGCCAGAAGGCCGCCGAGCTGATGTCGCCCGGCACCACCACCTGCTGGCCTCGCAGGCTGTTGCCGGGGGTCACGGTCACCTCGGTGCCGCCGGGGCCGGCCACCACCAGATCGGCGCCGAAGGCCCGCAGCATCCGCTCGCTGTGGTCGCGGGAGAGGGCCGGCTCGATCACCGTGGTGGGGCCCGCGGCGGTGAGGGCGGCCAGCAGCAGGGCGCTCTTCACCTGGGCCGAGGCCACCGGTGTGCGGATTGTTGCGCCGTGAAGCTGCCGGCCGGCGATCGCCAGCGGTGCCAGGTTGCCGCCGCCTCTGCCAGCGATGGTGGCGCCCATCTGGGCGAGGGGGCCACCCACCCGTCGCATCGGACGGCGCCGCAGCGAGGCGTCGCCCGTGAGCACAAAGTGGCGCCCAGCCCGACCGGCCAGCAGACCCAGCATCAGCCGCATCGTGGTGCCGGAGTTGCCGCAATCCAGCACGTTCTCGGGTTCGCGGAAGCCGTCGAGGCCCACGCCCTGCACGATCACCTCGCGGCCCGCCTCGATCGGGCTCACCGCCACCCCCATCGCGCGCAGGCAGGCCGCCGTACTGAGCGGGTCCTCGGCGGGCAGCAGACCCTCGATGCGGGTTTCGCCTTCGGCGATGGCGCCGAACAGCAGGGCGCGATGGGAGATCGATTTGTCGCCCGGCACCCGCACCTGCCCCGCCAGGCTTGCCGGGGCACCCGGAAGCAGCAGGGGGGCGTGGAGGTCGGAGGGGGCGAGGGTCACACGGGCGGGTCGGAATCGCAGGATCCTATGGAGGGATCCGTTTCTTTCCCCGGGGGCTGGGAAGGGTCGAGGCCCGGGTGCTGGCTCAGGCGGGGCGGATCCCCGCCGCCCGCAACGCTGCCGAGAGCGACCACACCTCCAGCACCAGCTGGTGCCAGGGGGCGATCGTGGCCATCTCCAGAGCCATGGGGGTTGGAGCCGCCTGACGCAGGGCGCGGGCCGCCGCCAGTTCAGCCTGGGCCCGATCGAGCCGCTCCTTCAGCTCAGAGCGGCCCGCCTCCGGCAGCACCCGATCGGGACAGTGCTGCAGCAGCATCAAACCCCGCTCGAAACTCTGCTGAAAGTCGTTGAGCAGGGGGGCCAGCACCTGCTCCAGGAGCTCGCCTGCGGACTCGGGGGTGGGAAACTCGGCAACCATGGGACAACCCTAGAAAGTCTGCGGCCTGGGCGGTTTCAGCCCGCTGGCGTGAGATCCGACCCTCAGGCCAGCGCCTCAGCCGAGCAGTAGGCCCCCCTCGTCGCTCAGTTCGGCGCTGACGCTGCGCAGGTCGTAGAGCAGCTCGGCCAGGGTGCAACGGGCCAGCTCCCGCTCCAGGGCCCCGCGCAGCCGCTGCTCCATCAGGGCCGCCACCCGGTCGGACGCCCCGCCCGCCACCGCTTGAGGCGTTACGGCTGCTTCGCTGCCCAGGCCCTGGCCCAAGGCGGCCAGCACATCGGCCAATGGAATGGCGCTCGCTGGCTGAGCCAGCCGGTAGCCCCCCAGCCGACCGCGCCGCGCCTCCAGCAGGGCGGCCCGCCGCAGCTGCAGCAGCAGTTGCTCAAGCATCGGTGCCGGCAGCTCCTGGGCGGCGGCCAGGTCGTTCACGGAGCGCCAGCGCCCAGGATCACCCGCCAGCTCCAAGAGGGCCTTGATGGCATGGATCGCCTGGCGGCCGATCAGGGGACTCAAGGGTTCCGACTCAGGCGGAGCGGTCGCTCAGAGCGGCCAGCCTGCTGAGGAGGTGCTCGAAGCTGTAGCCGAACAGGGAGGGATCCGGTTCGGATCCACCCAGATCCGCCAGGCCCAGCTCGGCCCAGCGCCCATCCACCCGGGCCTCTAGCTCGGGACTGCGCCGCAAGGGCTCGCCCCAGCCGTGGCGTTTTTCCGGGCCCACCTTGGTGGTGGCATCGATCGCTAGGCGGCCGCCCAGGCCCAACCGCTCGCTGGCGAAATCGAGGGTGTCAAAAGGGGTGTCCTCGAGCACGAAGAGATCACGCTGCGGATCCACCAGGGCGCTGATCGCCCAGATCACCTGGCGCGGATCGCGGATGTTGATCGCCTTGTCCACCACCACCACGAATTTGGTGTAGGTGAACTGCGGCAGAGCCGTCCAGAACGCCATCGCCGCCCGTTTGGCCTGACCGGGATAGGCCTTGTCGATGGCGATCACGGCCAGCTTGTAGCTGAGGCCCTCCATGGGCAGGAAGAAATCCACAATCTCCGGGATCTGCTGGCGCAGGATCGGTGTGTAGATCCGATTCAGGGCGATCGCCAGCATCGCGTCCTCCTTGGGTGGGCGGCCGCTGAAGGTGGTGAAGTAGATCGGATCGCGGCGCTGGGTGATGCACTGAATCCGCACCAGGGGCGAATCTTCCACGCCGCCGTAGAAGCCCATATGGTCGCCGAAGCGGCCATCGGCCAGTTCCTCGCCGGGGGTGATCGTGCCTTCGAGCACCACCTCGCTGTGGCTCGGCACCTTGAGGTTCACGGTCTTGCACGGCGCCAGCCGCACGCCCTCGCCGCCATAGAGGCCGGCGAACAGCCACTCGCTCAGCTGCACCGGGATCGGGGTGGCCGCCGCCATCACCAACAGCGGATGCACGCCGATCGCGATCGCGATCTCCAGCGGTTTGCCCAGCGCCGCCGCCTTGCGCAGGTGGCGGGCACCGCCGCGCACGCTTAGCCAATGCACGGTCATCGTGTTGATCGATTGCTGCTGCAGCCGGTACACGCCCACGTTGGGGGTGCCGGTCTCGGGGTCCTTGGTGATCACCAGGCCGAGGGTGATGATCCGGCCGGCGTCACCGGGCCAGGGGCGCAGCAGCGGCAGGGCGTCGAGGTTCACCGCCTCGCCACGGAACACCTGCTGGTGGCAGGGGGGGGTGAGGTCCAGGTCGGGAAAGGAGCGCAGCAGGTCCCACGCCAGGCCGCCGTAGCTCTTGAGCTCCCCGAGCCCCTTGGGGGGCCTGGGCTGCTGCAGCAGGGCGAGCTTTGCGCCGAGGACCTCGAGCTCCTCGGCCCGCTCCATGCCCATGCTCCACACCACCCGCTCCACGGTGCCGAGCAGGTTCACGGCCACCGGCATCGAGGAGCCGATCACGTTCTCGAAGAGCAGCGCCGGGCCGCCCAGGGCCAGGACCCGGTCGGCGATGGCGGTGAGCTCGAGATCGGGGTCCACCGGGGCACTGATGCGCCGCAGCTGGCCGCGTTGCTCCAGGAGATCGAGGAAGCCGCGCAAGTCGCGCCCCTGCCGGGCCATCACGCCGCTCACCAGATTCGTCCAAACCGGACTTCACTGTGGCGCATGGAACGGGCCGGCTGAGGTTGCCGAGGCGGCCTCAAGCGGCAGACACCATCGGCAGAGCCGCTCATCGCCGTATCGGCGGCGGCGATGACACACTGGCCGCCACCCTGGCCGCGATCCATGCAGATCTCTTACTTCCATACCTCTGAAGCGGTGCCCGCAGTGTTGCCCACCGCCGAGGGCGGACCGGATGCGGCCGTGGTGATCGACGTGCTCCGCGCCACTACCACCATCGCCTGGTCGCTGGAGAACGGTGCCGAGGCGATCCAGGCCTTCGCCGACCTCTCTGAGCTGGAGACCGCCGCCGCCACCTGGCCAGCCGAGCAACGGCTGCGGGCCGGTGAGCGGGGCGGTCAGCGGGTGGAGGGCTACGACCTTGGTAATTCCCCTCTGGCGGTGACGCCGGAGCTGGTGGGGGGCAAACGCATCTTCATGAGCACCACCAACGGCACCCGTTCCCTGGCGGCCGTGCGGTCGGTGCCGCTGCTGCTCACCGCCTGTCTGCCCAACCGCACCGCCGTGGCGCGCCGCCTGATCGAACGGGATGCCCAGCAGGTGTGGATCGTGGGCAGTGGCTGGGAGGGCGATTACTCCCTGGAGGACAGCCTGGCCGCCGGGGCCGTGGCCTCGGCGGCGATTGAGCTGGCGGTGGCCCCCCACCGGGGGGTCACCTGCGCCAACGACGAGATGCTCGCTGCCCTGGCCCTGTGGCAGCAGTGGCGTCACGACACCGAAACCTGCCTCCGGGCCGCCAGCCATGGCCAGCGCTTGATCCGCCTCGGCAACCACGACGCCGACTTCGCCTGCTGCGCCGCCGTGGACAGCCTGCAGATCGTGCCGATTCAGGCGGAATTGGGCGTGCTCCGCGCCAGCTGAGCTCACCTCGCCAGGCTCGCCGGACTGGCGGGAGTGCTCGGCCCGGGGGCGCTCCCGCCGCCGGAGCTGCTCTTGGCCCCAGCTTCCATGAGGCTCCTGAGAGCTTCTCCCGCTGTCGCCGAGCAGCTCAAGCTCCCCCATGCACGCACCCTGGCTCGCCCGGGTGCGGCCCCTTAAAGTTCGCCGGACGACTGGAGCGACGGTGGGCAGTTTTTTGGCAGCGGCCCTGCAACTCACCAGTGGCTCCGATCCGGATGCCAACCTCGCCGCCGCCGAGGAGCAGATCGAGCTGGCGGCCCGCCGCGGCGCCGAGCTGGTGGGCTTGCCGGAGAATTTTTCCTACATGGGAGACGACCAGCAACGCCTTGAGCTGGCGCCGGCCTTGGCGGAGCGTTGCAGCCGCTTCCTTGTCACGATGGCTCGCCGCTATCAGGTGACCCTCCTGGGCGGTGGCTTTCCGGTTCCGGCCGGGGAGAACCTCACCTACAACCGCGCGGAACTGGTTGGCACCGAGGGCCAGCTGCTGGCCCGCTACGACAAGATCCACCTTTTTGATGTTGATATTCCCGATGGCATCACCTACTGCGAATCCGCCACGGTGAAACCCGGTGATGCGCTTCCCCCCGTGGTGGATGTGCCCGGTCTGTGCCGCATCGGCCTCTCGATCTGTTACGACGTGCGCTTCCCGGAGCTCTACCGGCATCTAGCGGCAGCGGGGGCGGAACTGCTGATGGTGCCAGCCGCCTTCACCGCCTACACCGGCAAGGACCACTGGCAAGTGCTGCTGCAGGCCCGGGCGATCGAAAACACGGCTTACGTGGTGGCACCCGCCCAGACCGGTGTGCACTACGGCCGCCGCCAGACCCATGGCCATGCCCTGGTGATCGATCCCTGGGGCACCGTGCTCGCCGACGCCGGCCTGGCCCCCGGCCTGGCGGTTGCCCCGGTCGATGGAGGCCACGGCAGGCGGGTCCGGGCCCAGATGCCGAGCCTCCAGCACCGGCGACCGGCGCTGTTCTGATCGGTTCATGGGGATCCGGCCCACGCTGCCAGCCCCGTTGAGGGGCGGATGGCGCCCCTGGCTGGGCCTGGCTTTCCTGGTGGGCACGGTGTTCACCAGCCTGCCTTCGCTGGCTGCCAGCAGCCTTTCGGCCTGGCGGGTGAGCCGCGAGGGGGTGCTTGAGCTGCGCACCAGTCCGGGCATCCAGGTGCGGGCCTTCTACGAGGAGGGTCTCGGCGGCAGGGGCCCCCGCATCTGGTTCGACCTGCCGGGGGCCCCCCTGCGGGCCCGTTCGCTCTGGCTCGGCTACAACCTCCAAGAGGTGCGCATCGGCAGGCCCGATGACGGCACCACGCGCCTAGTGCTGGAGTTTCGACCCGGCACGGTGCTCGATCCCCGCCAGCTGCGCCTAGTGGGCACCGCCAGGGATCGCTGGCGGATGGATCTGCCTCCCAGGGCCACGCGCCTGGGGGTGGCGGCCGGCGAGGGTGATTTCGAGGCGGTTCCCCGCGCGCTGGCGGTGCGTCCCCGCGCCGATCGACCCCGCTGGTCCCTGCTGCCCCGGCGCCCCCTCTCCCCGGAGGGCCTGCCGGTGGTGCCCCGCGGCCGCTACCGGGTGGTGATCGATCCCGGCCATGGTGGTCCGGATCCAGGCGCCGTGGGCATCGAGGGCCTGCGCGAGACCGATGTGGTGCTCGATGTGGCCCTGCAGGTGGCCCAGTTGCTGCAGGCACGGGGGGTGCAGGTGCTGCTGACCCGAACCACCGAAGTGGATCTGGACCTGCCGCCCCGCGTAGCCCTGGCCAATGCCAGCGGCGCGCAGCTGTTCGTGAGCCTGCATGCCAATGCCCTCAGCCTTGATCGCCCCGATGTGAACGGCATCGAAACCTTCTATGTCGAGGGGGGCGCCTCCACCCGGTTGGCCCAGTTGGTGCAGCAGTATCTGCTGGCCGTCTCCCCGGGCACGCCGGACCGGGGGGCCCGTCCCGGCCGCTTCTTTGTGATCCGTCGCACGGTGATGCCCTCGGTATTGGCCGAAATGGGATTCGTCACTGGTGAGATCGACGCACCCCGCCTCAGCGATGCAAGCTTCCGGAGACGCCTGGCCCAGGCCATTTCCGGCGCGATCCTCACCTACCTGCAGCAAGCCTCTTGAGTCTCCTTGTTGGATTGTTCGATAGCGGTCTAGGCGGCCTCACCGTGCTGCGGCAGGTGCAGGCCCTCTATCCCCACACCCCCTGCCTCTACCTGGGCGACACGGCGCGCGTGCCTTACGGCCAGAGATCAACCCGAGAGATCCGCGCGATTGCCGCCGAGGTGGTGCACTGGTTGCGGCAACAAGGCGTTGATGTGTTGTTGATGGCCTGCAACACCTCCAATGCCCTCGCCCTCGACGTGGCGGTGGCCGAGGCTGGCGTGCCGGTGCTGGGTCTGATCGATAGCGTGGCCGCCGCCATCGATAGCGATCGGGTCGGCATCCTCGCCACCCCGGCCACCGCCGCGAGCGGGGCCTACCGCCGCGCCATCCACGCCTGCCGCCCCTCCGCCCAGGTGCTGGAGGTGGGCTGTCCCGCCTTCGTGCCTCTGATCGAGGCGGGAAACCTGGAGGTGCCGGAGCTGCGGGAGGCCGCATCCGCTTACCTGGCTCCGCTGCTGGAGGCCGGTGTCGACACGATCGTGCTGGGCTGCACCCACTACCCCCTGCTGAGGCCGCTGCTTACCTCGTTGCTGCCCCCGGATGTGCAGTTGGTGGATCCCGCCGTCGCCACCGGCCATCGACTCGGACCGCTGCTGGCCAGCCTGGGGGAATCCCCCGAGGCCGAGCGCACAGCGGAGCCGGTGCTTCCCACCCCGGAGCGCACCACCTACTGCGTCACCGGCTCGGCCGAGGCCTTTGCCGCGGCGGCCACCACCTGGCTTGGACAACGACCCACCGTGCATGGGGTCAACCTGCAGTCGCCGGCCCGCGTCCGATGAGTCGGGCCGCCTAGGATCGCGCCACTGAGGAGGTCCCGTGACGACCGTTGCAGAGCTGCTTCAGCCGGTCGAGGCCGACCTCGATGCCCTGCTGGCGGATCTGCGCGCCCTGATCGGCGCGGGCCATCCGATTCTTCAGGCGGCTGCCGAGCACCTCTTCGCCGCCGGAGGGAAGCGCCTCCGCCCCGGAATTGTTCTGCTGATCTCCCGGGCCATCGCTCCCGACGGCCAGCTCAGCTCCCGCCACCGGCGCCTGGCGGAGATCACCGAGATGATCCACACCGCCTCCCTGGTGCACGACGACGTGGTGGACGAGGCCGCCACCCGCCGAGGTGTGGCCACGGTGCATAGCCGCTTCAACCATCGGGTGGCCGTGCTGGCCGGCGATTTTCTCTTTGCTCAGGCCAGCTGGCACCTTGCCAACCTCGACGACCTCGAGGTGGTGAAGCTGCTCTCCCGGGTGATCATGGATCTGGCCGATGGCGAGATCCGCCAGGGCCTTTACCGCTATGACACCGGCCAGAGCTTCGAGACCTACCTCGAGAAAAGTTATTGCAAAACCGCCTCGCTGATCGCGAACAGCGCCAGGGCCGCGGGCGTTCTCACCGGACTGCCTCAGGAGAGGCTGGAGGCGCTTCACCACTTCGGCCGTCAGTTCGGGCTGGCCTTCCAGGTGGTCGATGACATCCTCGATTTCACCGGCAGCGACCAGCAGCTCGGCAAGCCGGCCGCCAGTGACCTGGCCTCGGGTTACCTCACCGCCCCCGCCCTCTACGCCCTCGAGGAGCGCCCGGCCCTCGCCCGCTTGATCGAGCGGGAATTCAGCGAGGAAGGCGATCTCGAGCAGGCCCTCGACCTCGTACGCGGCTGTGAGGCCATCCCCCGCTCCCGGGCCCTAGCCGAGGGCTTCGCCCGCGAGGCCCACAGCGCCATCGACTGGCTTCCCCCCTCCGAACCTCGCAGCGCCCTCAGGGCCCTGCCGGAGTACGTGCTCAGCCGGCTGTACTGAAGCCGGCACCAGGCTCAGAGGCTCAGAGAACCACGTCCTCGAGGGACTCCAGCAGCACGCATCCAAGGGGAAATGCTGCATCACGGGTCGCTTCTGTGAGCAGCACATGCACCCGGCAGCCTGCCGCTGCCGCCGCCATCGCCCCGGCGGGCGAATCCTCGAAAGCCCAGGAGTTCGCGGCATCAACCCCAAGCCTGGCGGCGGCGAGCAGAAACACATCGGGGGCCGGCTTGCCGGCGCCCAGCTCCCCATCATCGCCGTGCACCCGGGTGGCAATCAGCTCCAGCCAGTGGTGGGGGGCGGCCTTGAGTTCCACCGCCGCGCGGGAGCTGCTGGTGGCCAGGGCCATGGGAATCCCGAGCCCATGGCAGCTCCGCACCAGCCTTTCTGCACCAGCCATGGCCGGTGCCTGGGCCAGCAGCTGCTCGGCAATCGGCTGGCGCACCGCCAGCAGGGCCTCCCGGCCGTCGCAGCGATGGCCATCGGAACGGATCCAGGCGAGCACTTGATCGGCGCAGTCGTAGCGCCGGCGGCCCCTCAGGCCAAGCAGCCGGGCCTGATCGAGATGGGTGCCGAAGCTTCGGGCCGCATCCCGCCAGGCCCGGGCATGCAGCGGCTCGGTGTCGAGCAGCAGACCATCGAGGTCGAACAGGCAGGCGGCGGGACGAGCCATTGAACCAGCATGCCGGGTCGCTGTTCGCCGCCTGGAGGGGATTCCCGGATGTCAGTCCGGATCGGAGTCGGTGTCCTCCAGGCCCGTCTCCAGTGTGGTCAGCAGCAGCACCAGGGCTGAGCGGCGGTCCAGATCGGGGCTGTGCACCGTTTCGATCCACTGGTGGCAGAGCGCCTCGATCCGCAGCAACAGGTCGTGACCATCGCGGAGGTCCCCCATCACCCGCTCGATCCCTTCCCCATCGGTGTCAGGGGGCAGACCCACCACGTAGCGGCGACCATCGTCTCCCACATAGGTGAGCTGCCCCTTGGAATCCAGGGTCGGTCCGGCATGGGGCGTGATCGGTTGCTCTTCGGCCATCGCTGCAGCAGATGGGACCGCACCCTCCCTAACCAGGCTCGGCGCAAATGCCAACGATGGATCAGGAGGACTGATGGCGGTTCAACCGCTGCATCCGCCAGGTCACGAAGGTGCCCACCGGGCTCCAGAGCAGGTAGGGCACCAGCAGCAGTGCAGCCCGGCCGGAGAGGGGAGCCACGATGGCAGCTAGGGCCACGCCCCACACCCAGCCGGCAAAGCCCACGGCGGTGCCGCTCTGCAGCCGGCGGGTACGGCAGATCAGCAGGGTGTAGCTCTGCACCAGCACCAGCAGGCCCAGGTAGCCCACCATCGGCAGCCAGCGGCCTCCCGCGTGCCAGGTGAGCAGGGCCGAGGCATAGAAGCAGCCGTAGATGGCCATCCAGATCACGGGGATCCAGCGCTCGAAGGTGAGCCAGCGGGGGCGCTGCAACTTCAGAAACCAGGCGAAATCATCCCGGCCGGGGTTCAGCAGCACGGCCACCAGAACCATCACAGCGGCAATCGCCAGCCAGGCGGGCATCGGCTCGTTAGCGGAGGGGTACCACCAGATTGCCGTCCCGCGCGGGCCCTGGCGCGGCGATCCGGCGGCGGGCTGCCGGAGGAGCCCAGCTGGTCGGCCGCACCTTCCGGGGTTTGAATGCCCCTACAGCGGCTTCCCCCACGCCAGCCCATGTCCCAGGCTCCCGGTTCTTCCCCCGCCCGTGAGGCGGTGTCCAGCAGCGACACGGCCCCCACGATCGAATCGGTGCTCCATGAGGGCCGCAGCTTCGAGCCCCCGGCCGAGCTGGCCGCCAGGGCCCGGGTCGGCTCGATGGCCGCTTACCGGGAGCTCGTGGCCCGCGCCGAGGCCGATCCCGACGCTTTCTGGGGCGAGCAGGCCCGCAGCGAGCTGCACTGGTTCGAGCCCTTCCACACCGTGCTCGATTGGAGCAACGCCCCCTTCGCCCGCTGGTTCGAGGGCGGCACCACCAACCTGTCCTACAACTGCCTCGATCGTCACCTGGGCGGCCCCCGGGCCGACAAGACGGCCCTGATCTGGGAGGGGGAACCGGGCGACAGCCGCAGCTTCACCTACCGCCAGCTCCATGCCGAGGTGAGCAAGGCGGCCAACGCCCTCAAGGCCCTGGGAGTCGGCAAAGGGGATCTGGTGGCCCTCTACATGCCGATGGTGCCGGAGGCGGCGATCGCCATGCTGGCCTGCGCCCGCATCGGGGCCCCCCATTCGGTGGTGTTCGGCGGCTTCTCGGCCGAGGCCCTGCGGGACCGGCTGATCGATGGTGAGGCGAAGCTGGTGATCACCGCCGACGGCGGCTTCCGCAAGGACAAGGCCGTGGCCCTTAAGCCGGCGGTGGATGCGGCCCTCGCCGATGGCGCCTGCCCCACGGTGGAGCACGTGCTGGTGGTGCGCCGCACCGAGCAGGAGGTGGGCTTCACGCCGGAGCGCGATCTGTGGTGGCACGAGCTGGTGGAAGCCCAGGCTGCAGACTGCCCGGCCGAGCCGATGGCCAGCGAAGACCGCCTGTTTGTGCTTTACACCTCAGGCTCCACCGGCAAGCCCAAGGGCGTGGTGCACACCACCGCCGGCTACAACCTCTGGGCCCATCTCACCTTCCAGTGGATCTTCGACATCCGCGACGACGACATTCATTGGTGCACCGCGGATGTGGGCTGGATCACCGGCCACAGCTACATCGTGTACGGCCCGCTCTCCAACGGCGCCACCACGGTGATGTACGAGGGCGCACCGCGGCCCTCCAAACCCGGCGCCTTCTGGGAGGTGATCCAGAAGCATCGCTGCACGATCTTCTACACCGCCCCCACGGCGATCCGGGCCTTCATGAAGAGCGGCCGCGCCGTGCCTGATCAGTACGACATGAGCAGCCTGCGCATCCTCGGCACCGTGGGGGAGCCGATCAATCCTGAAGCCTGGATGTGGTATCGCGAGGTGATCGGCGGCAATCGCTGCCCGGTGGTGGACACCTGGTGGCAAACGGAAACCGGCGGCGTGATGATCAGCCCCCTGCCCGGCGCCACCCCCACCAAGCCCGGTTCGGCCACCCTGCCCCTACCCGGCATCAGCGCCGACATCGTCGACCATGACGGCATCTCCCAGGGGCCCGACCAGGGCGGCTACCTGGCGATCCGCAGGCCCTGGCCGGGGATGTTTCGCACGGTGCACGGTGATCCGGAGCGCTTCCGCAAGAGCTACTGGGAGGAGATCCGCCCCGCCGATGGCAGCTGGCTCTACTTCGCCGGCGATGGCGCCCGCCGGGATGCGGATGGCTACTTCTGGGTAATGGGCCGCGTCGACGACGTGATCAACGTGAGCGGCCACCGTCTGGGCACGATGGAGATCGAGAGCGCCCTGGTGAGCCATCCGACCGTGGCCGAGGCTGCCGTGGTGGGGGTGCCCGATGAGCTCAAGGGTGAGGCCATCGTGGCCTTCGTGACCCTCGAGGCCGGGCGCAGCGGCGACGAAGACCTGGTGGCAGAGCTGAAGAAACACGTGGGCAGCGAGATCGGCCCGATCGCCAGGCCGGATCGGATCACCTTCACCGATGCCCTGCCCAAGACCCGCAGCGGCAAGATCATGCGCCGGATCCTGCGGGCTTTGGCGGCCGGCGAGGAGGTGAGCGGCGACACCTCCACCCTGGAGGACCGCTCGGTGCTGGATGCCCTGCGGGTGTGAGCCTTGGCCGGGGGGACCTGCTCAACCCGGCCACTGCCAAAGGAAAAGCCCCGATGGTTGATCAGCGGGGCTTTCTATACCTAAGTTGTGATGGCCGCCGTTGATGCGCCGGCAGTTGATCGTCAGGATCCCAACTCCCAGGGTTCAACCGGCGCGGAGCAGGGGCGCGGAGGGCAGGGTGTGCAGATAGAGCAGCCAGAGGCTGCCGATGCCGGTGATGCCCACGAAGATCCATTGCCAGTCCTTGCCGGCATCGCGCAGGCGGCGGACCGCCAGGGAGAGATGGGGCACCAGCTCTGCGATCAAGTAGACGTTGGCCAGCACACCGATGAACGGCACGAAGCTGCCCACGATGTTCAGGACCAGGAGAACAATGAAGCTCGCCAGCAGGAACAGCCAATAGTCGCCACGATCGGAGCGGCCTGTGTAATCGAAGCTGCGCTTCCAGGCGGAGGTGAAAGCGTTGATCAGCTTGTCGGCGTTCACGATTCGGTATCCCAAGCAACCAACTCACCTTGCCGAGCGGTTCCTGGGCGTCAAGGTTCTGTGGCGGAACCCTTACCCGCTCCTTCCCGCCACGATCAAGGCTGCCGGGAGCTCAGGGGGTTGCGCTCTCCTGGAGCGCCCAGGCGCCGATCGTGTCCGCCAGCCGCTCGAAGCGCCGCTGGCGGGAAGGATCGTCGGCCCAATCGCCGAGCAGGTTGCGGCGGAGGCCGGCACTGGCTGGGGTGAGGTGATCGCCGGGCAGTTCGAGCAGCTCGCTGGCATCGCCGGCCCGCTGGCGCAGGGCATCGAGCAAGCGTGGGCTCTGGTCGAGGTCGTCGCGGCGGAAGCGCACCAGCAGGTTGCGGCTCTGGCGGTAGCCGCTGCTCACCAGTTGGAGCGTTTCCTGGGGGGAGGGGCTGAATTCACTGCGGAAGCCGAACTGCTGGCCCATCTCCGCCAGCAGGGGCACGGAGCGTTCGGCTGAGAAGTTGTTGAAGCTGAGGGCCACCAGGGCGGCGCTGCGCCGTCCCCCATCCGGGGCGAGCAGATGAAGCTTGCAACCCAGGCTGTGGCCCAGCCGCAGCACCCGCTCCCCCGCCGGCAGCTCAAAGCCCCCCGCTTCCCGGGTGGTTGCCTCTCGATCAGCCCGGAAGGCGCGCCAGGCCTCATTTGCCTGGCTCTGGTGGTCGAAGCCCGGCACATAGCTCCAGGCCCGCACACGCCAGCCTTGGCCGGCGAGGGCTTCGAGCAGGCGTCGGTAGCTGAGCTGGGGTGTGGCCGCCAGGTAGCTGCCGCCAATGAATTCGATGCGGCCCGGCCCATGGCCTGGTCGATTCGCCCCGGCGCTGGGTGGATCGAGGCACCAGATCGGGCCCCGCTGCCGCCAGAGGACCTCAGCCATCACTGGACGGCCGCCCTCTCGGCCCGGATCCGCTCCAGCGCGGCGATGGCCTCGCGGCGGTGGGCCGCCCCATCGAGCAGGTTGTTGAACACGTGGCGGATCACGCCGCCGCCGTCGATCACATAGGTCACGCGGCCCGGCAGGAGCCCCAGCACGCTCGGCACCCCGAAGGCCTTGCGCAGGGCGTTGCCGCTGTCCACTAGCAGCGGAAAGGGAAGGCCATGACGCGCGGCGAAGCGCTGGTGGCTGGCGGCGTCGTCGCCGCTCACCCCCCACACCTGGGCGCCGAGGGCCTGCAGGTCGGCGAAGCTGTCGCGGAAGGCGCAGGCCTCGGCGGTGCAGCCGGGGGTGTCGTCCTTGGGATAGAAGAACAGCACCAGGGGCGCTCCGCCGAGCTGGTCGCTGCGGCGCTCCACACCCTCGGCATCCGGCAGGGCGATCAGGGGGGCACGATCGCCGGCGGCGAGGGCGGCAGGCATGGCTGGTGGTTCAGTCTTGGGACGCCACCCTAGGCAGAGCAACCCCCGCAGCCGGGCCGGTCGATCCATCCAGAAGGCACGGATCCCCGTCCTTCCCCCTTGCCGGGTCTGGGATCATGGAACCAGGTGTTGGATGGAGATGGCGGAACAGCCCGGGCTCTGGGAACAGAACGATCTCCTCGGACTGTTGGCGTCGGGCCCGCAGCAAAGGAGCCCCCTGGGTGGCGATCCAGATCCCGCCGGTTCGCTGGCAATGGACCCAACCCAGGCCAGTGACGTCTTTATTGAGGAGCGGCAACCCACTCCCGCTGGTGCCGCCTCTGAGCCTGCGGCCATCGCTCCCGGGACACCCGAATCCCTGCCCTCCTCTCGGCCTGGGCCACAGCCGGGCCCCCAGCCGATCGCCCTGCCCACCCTCGCTCCCCTCGCTCGCCGTTCCGGTCCCACAGCTCCTGAGCGGATCCTGATCCTCGATACCGAGACCACCGGCTTGTCCCCCGAGCAGGGGGTCTGCATCGAGGTGGGCGCCGTGCTGTTCGATGTGGGTAGCCGGGCGGTGCTGCAGCAGCTCTCCTTCCTGCTGCCGTGCCAGGCCAACCCCGCAGAGGGGATCAACGGCATCGCCGCCGCCGTGACCCGCCTGCCCCAGCCCACGGAGGCGGCCCTGGCCCTGTTCGTTGCGTTGGTGGAGGCCGCTGATGCGGTGGTGGCCCACCACGCCGCCTTCGATCGGCAGTGGTTCGGCCATGGGGCCCTCCCAGCCCTCGCGATTCCCTGGATCTGCTCGATGGAGGACATCCGCTGGCCGGCGGAACTCCAGCTCCGCCCCAACCCCTCGCTGCGGGATCTGGCCTTAGCCCATCGGGTGCCCGTCTGGGCGGCCCACCGGGCTCTCACCGATTGCGATTACCTGGTGCATGTGTTCCAGCGCTGCGCCCATCTCGAGACGTTGCTCGTGGCCGCGCAGGAACCTAGGGAGCTCTATCGCGCCCGGCTCTCCTATGCGGAGCGCCATCTGGCCCGGGAGGCGGGATTCCGCTGGAACGATCCTGTGGCGGGGGCCTGGAGCCGGAGGTTGAGCCTGCGGGAGGCGGAAGCCCTGTCTTTTCCAGTGCTGCTTGTGGAGCCTGACTTGATCGTTGCAACCCTCCCTCAAAGCGCCTAATTTGTTGCTCAGACAATCTGTTTTCAAGGAGAAACGGCTTCCACGTTGGTTCTCAATGAAAATCTTGATGTGAATGGAGCCACTGTATTTTGCAAGGAAAGACTTAAAGTGATCGCAGCCGCATGACAGTCGCTATCGATGATGGCATTGAATGCAGTTACAGAATCAATCAATAGGGAATCAATCATGGTGGCTTGTGAAAGATCAAGTTGACCATCAGGTTTGATCGCTGGTCCATTTCGACGCAACTCTGTGCCGCTAAGGTAATAGCGAATGAAGCGAGTACCCGCCGTTGTTCCATTGATGACCACCGGCACTCGCATTCGCAGGTCATTGGTTGCTGTTGTCAGGCAGGTCTGAGAGCAACTCGTTGGGTCGCTCCCGCCCTTGACGGCGCAAGCTTCATTGCTTTCTGTATTGAGAATATAGTTCAGCCGCGCACTCTCTCGCCTGGATTGAATCATGCTTGTTTCTGAATCTGTAAGCCTAAGGTGGCCAGAAAGGATCGCACTGATTGCGGCCAAGATAATTGATATCAGGATCGTGGTGATCATTAGTTCCAGCAGTGTAAATGCATTCAGCTTGGAGACCGAATAAAACTGCCGATCGCCTAGTCGGTGGTGCTTCATGTTCGTTTCCAGTCGCCGCAAGCGGTGCTTCCTGTGACATCGCCAGTGGCTGAATTCACCCCGAATCGAATCAATCCCATGATTCCACTCAATCGAACGCAGCGGAGTGGAGGTTGACCATTAACACTAACCCTGATGATAATGTCAGTGTTTGTACTGGATGCACCTATCGTGGTGCTGGCTGAGATGGCCCCGCGCTCAGTGTAGACCCAGCTGTTTTGGCTTGTTCCTACTTGGAATGGAGTGGACCGCTTGTTTCCTGGCACTCGCAGTGTGCTTTCTGTAGCGCAACTCGATGGCTGCACGGTGGCAATGGTGGCGCCTGGCCAGAGCTGTGTACCGGGCTGAAAGGTAACCGTGCACGTTGTATTCAGATCTTCAGGTGCTACGGCGATATCTCCAAGCCATGCTGCGATCTCGTCCGTGAGTGCATGGGAATCAGAGGAGCGCATTTCATTTTGATTTAAGCTTAAAGAGATAGATGATAACATAATCAGAACAACAACAACGAGTGTCAGCTCAAGAAGGCTGAAGCCTGGCGATTTTCCAACTCTGTAGGCGTATGGATAGTTTTGTAGGGGTTGCCGCGAATGGAACCGCTTTCGGTTTCTCATGGGCACCAGAAGGCCATGGGAGGCACAATCAGGGCAATGCGCCGCACCTGTTGACTGGTCGTGTCGGTGTAGGAAATCTCCAGGGTATGATCTGGCTTGATGGTGGTGGTTCGCGTTAATCCACTGGGGCTTGCCGTGCTGTCAATGGCTGTTTCAAGGGGTGTCATGAACGTGGTGTTGTTGCTATCCCCACATAAACTATCTACGGCAGATGGCTCATTTATGTTTGCAGTTGAAGGATCGTCTAGTTGAGGAAAAAAGTAACGATCATCGTCTGGATTATTGACTGCACAAGCCTTGGTTGACCCATATGTTGTGGGTATCTGCACCAAACAGCTTCCTGAGCAGCAGGTAAATCGTCGACTCAAGCGTTGAATGGCCGCCAGATCTGAGTTGATGTTCCAGTCAAGGTTATCAACAACATCTGCCTTGGTTGATACGCGATTCGCTGACATCAGCATCATTGCTGTTCCGGAGGTCACGACGGCAAGAATCACACTCGCCAACAACGGCTCCAGCAGTGAGAAGCCCTGGCTGCTAAAGAAGCGGCGTTCAAGAGTGATGTTTGATTTTGCCATCAGTAACTTCTCACCCCCGTTACGCTTCTCGCTACCCAATCGATCCCCGTCCAGGGCACAACGGAAATGGAGGAGCCATTGATGGCCGACGTCACATAGTTTCCGGATGACGGGGGAACGCGAAAAACAAGATCACCATAGGCCTTCAGATTGTGTACCCAGATGCGACCATTCACATTCCAGCAGTCCGTATTACTGGCAACGCAGGAGCCACCGAGGGCAGCATTGAGCTCGAGAAAACCGGTTGGAAGATAGATAAATACACCGGTAATTTTCCCTGGATCGGTACTGCCTGATGCCGTGGCATTAAGATAAATATGTTGGAGGTAGTTGGAATAGGCAGAGTTGTACGCATTGCCTAGAATGTTCAGCTGGGCTGGCTGTCCCAGGGGTGAAAAAACAAGATCAGAAACCGGTGATGCACAGGTTCCGGAGCGGCTGCTGCACTTGACATGCTGCACGGAATCAGCAGTACCGAGCAAGATCATTTCCTGGGTGGAGTTCGTGTAGGCCCAGCCTGCAGCGGCATTGTAATAGAGGCTGAGGGGGCCATCGCTGGTGTCGATCACAATCGATTGTCCTGTCGACGTTGACGCCAGGTTGATGGATGGACCCTTGCAATGAAAACCACCTAAATTGGTGATTGGTGAACTAGTTGAATATTCACACGAAGCCAACTTGGACCAGTAGTAACTATCGCTCAGGCTGCAAGCCACATTCCCATTGGCTGTTTGGCAATTGGATCTCCCAGTAGTGGTATTGGGAAAGCGACGCTCCACAGCTTGCGTGCTGAGGTTTGTTCTCAGGTATTCACTGCTTGTGAAGCTTTCGTAGGCCTTCGCGCTGACGGCATTGCTGAATGTGAAGTAATAAGTGCTGACTGCTGGGAGACTGATGTTGGCGGGAATCACGGGAATGCCGGAGATTGTGGTGCCTGCAATGTCCTGACTCGTTCCATAGACTCCACCTGGGCTTGCGTTTCTTAACCAGCCCCAGTAGGTTGCATCTGTTCCTGTTGATGCGGCACAGGGAAGCACCCTGCAATTAGAGCGTTGAAACAGGTTTGCCGATGCACCGCTCAACCCCGATACATCGCCAATAATGTTGTTTAGTGGAACGATCTGCCCGGAGGTGTTTCGCGTTGTGTAGGAGTCATTGGCATAAAGGGTCCAGTGCTTCCCACCATTCAACCCGCTGATCACACCGAAATCAACCTGGCAGAAACGACTATCGGCGCCCATGGAATCTGTGGAGCTCCCTAGGCTTGTTCCCCCTGAACCGTTGGAGCCAAACGAGGCACCGCAGCATTTGGGTATCAACGCGAATTCTCGGGTGACAACGGCTTTGGAATAGGTGCCATCACTTCGGTAAACACGACCTTCGACCGTGATAGTGAGATAGCCGCTGTTCCTACCAGGCTGCAGAGCACCCGTTCCATCAGGATCATCAAGGTTGATGAGCGTTCGAATCGACCCCGTACCCACGGTGCTTAGGGAGGAACTGCCGGCCGTGTTGCTCACCTGGATTTCCCTGCGGTTGCTGCTGCCATTGGCACCGGTCGCATAGGTGATCGCCTGAAGGGCGAAGCGGCGGTTTCCTGTGTTGACGCTGTTGCTACTCAGGTCGCGAAACTGCCCATCTCCATAGGAGCGGGCTGTTGTGCTGGGTCTGCCATCGCCCTGGGGGCCTGGTCGTGCTCCGTTGGTGTTCTGACAGGGGCTCTGCACCTGCGCGTCGCTGGACGTGGCCCAACTGTTGAGCGCTAGACCGGACACCAGCAATCCGCGGTTCTCCGGGCGGTTGAGGCTGGCAATGATCCGATTGATGCCCGCCTCCGCGGTGACCTTGGCATCACCACTGCCACTGAGCAGGTTGCTGCTACGTCCCCGGCTCAAACTGAGGCTCACCAGGCTTGCCGATCCCAGCACCATCGCAACGGCCGCCATCACCGCTGCAATCATCAGGAATCCCGCCGATCGCTGGGATTGGCGTGCTCGGAGAGCTAGCCAGCCATTTCTTCCTGCAGGCCTTTGCCATGGAGGGAGGTTGGCGCTTCCGGTATGAGGAGTTCGTTGCGTTGGTTTTGCCATTCACCTTGATGCTGGAGCGGGATTAAATGAGCTGCTCAAAGCTTTCTTGATGGGGGCTGATTGTCATTACCTGGTTGCAGTCGTGTAGGGGAAGGGGGCTTCTGGACAACCCATCACCAAGCAAAACTTGTAGGGGTCGTGTTGCAGTAATGTTGCGAAACAGCCGCAGAATGGATGCGCATATGGGGCATTGATCACCATAGCCCTCAGATGCCAGCAGATGAGCTCTGCATCGCTCGCGTTTGGGTTGCAGCTTGGGGGTTGCGAAAAACTTGTGGGCGAAACCTGCCCTGCTTAGTGTCAGGCTCGAATCAGGCTGCTGTGATTTTTTGCTGGCCGATGCTTCAGCGAGGCGGCGATGCTCAGGTCTCTTTCCTCCACATCCACAGCTCACCCCCTACCGACGCCCCTTCCGCGGCGGCCTGGTGGCCATGAGGTTGTGGGCAGGGATCGGGAGGCCTGCAAAGGGCCTGCAGGAGTGAGCTGACGCCCTCCAGGCCGTGGCGGAAGCGATTCCGGTGCGGTTCAGCAGGGGGCGGAATCTGGTGCCCGATGCTCTGCCAAACCTGGCCCCACAGATTGTCTTCGGATCTCCGAAGCCCTCCAGCAGTTCATCGCCGCTGCCGCGGAGGGGCGACAACCTAGAGCCAGTTGGTCGGTCTCCCCATGCTCGGCCCGCCGCTCCCGCCGGATCGCGCCCAGGAGAGGGATCCCCTGCTCGATCGCTTGCGTCGCTGGCAGACCGCCCGCACTTGGGCCCGGCTGATCCGGGAGGCGGAGGCGCTTTGGCATGTGGATGTGCGCATCCTGCACCGCCTGGCCGCCATGGAGCTGGGCCAGTTGCTGGAGGAGGTGCCGCCGCGCATGCGGAAGCGGGTGAATCAGTGGCTCAAGCGCTTTCACACGGCCACCCGGCTGCATTGAGCGTTGCCACAAAAACCGCCCCGGCCACAAAAAAGCCGCCTCGGAGAGGGGCGGCAATGAGGTGGATTCAGACCGGTGAAATCGGAGCGACAGGATTTGAACCTGCGACCCCCACTACCCCAAAGTGGTGCGCTACCAAGCTGCGCTACGCCCCGGCGCATTGAAGTTATCACAGCCCCCTACCGCGTCCTGCCGGAACCCTTTTGCCGTTTCCGCAGTCGCCGCAGCAGGCGGGCCGTGAGCCGATCACGGGCTAGACCGGCGTAGCCCAGGAGGTGTTCGGAGCGGGCCAGCTGGCGCAGCTCCGCCAGGTTCAGCGTGGCCAGGCGGAGTTCCGGCAGCCGGTTCCAGGCCCCGGAGGGCAGGGGCAGGTCGGAGCCCTGGCGCCCCTCCCGGAAGCCGAACAGGGCCCCGCCGGCCATCCACTCCGGCACGAGCACGAACAGCACGGCCAGCAGGCCGTAGAGCTCCACCAGCCCCCGGGGCAGGGGGTGGAGCTGGCGGGGCGTGGGGTCGGCGTGCTCCTCGGCCATCAGATCAGGGGGCGGTTACTGGGGGCGGCGGGGAGCTCTCGCCATTGCAGGGGCCGATGCTCAGGACCCGGCGCCAGCCGGACACTCCAGAACACCAGAGCGAAACAGAGCATCAGCGTGGCCAGCAGGCCCAGGATCACGACCCTGTCGGGCAGGGGTTCGGGGGGGGGATTCATACCTCTTCGGTGCGCAGGCAGGTGATCTGCCGGGTGGCTTGCTCCAGGGTGAGCACATCACCCTGAAGGGTCACACGGAAATCATCGTTGCGGAAACTCAGTTCGCTGCCGCTGGCGGTCTCCCGGAACAGGGTGGAGCGGAATCCGCCGCTGAGCAGGGAGGCCTGGCTGTCGTTGCGCTCCACCACCACCGTGCCCCGGCCCGGGCAGATGAAGCTCTGGCGCACGGCATAGTTTTCCCACCAGGGGGAGCCCATCGGCCCGGGGGCAGCCCGCAGGGGAGCCGCCCCCGCCATGGCGAGCACGAGGCAGGCACTGGAGGCGATCGCGAGGGCTTTCCTGCTCCGCGATCCGGGGCGGCGAGGCGCCAGCCAGCCTGATCGGCGGCCCATCACCGGGAGATCGCGCTGCTGGGCTCGGGTTCGGCTCACGGCAGGGCGATCGGCGCGTTGTCCCCCCGCAGCACGCAGTGGGCCACGGACCAGTCGTAGGCCTGCCAGACGGCCTCGGGGAGGCGGTAGGAGGCGCCGGGAAAGGGGCCGAGGGGCAGCCCACTGGGTTGGGCGGAGCAGTAGGGACGGCTGCCGGGCTTGGCCAGGTACTGCTGGTGGTACGCCTCGGCGGCGTAGAAGGTGCGATCCGATCCGATCTCGGTGGTGATTGCTCCGTGGCCCGCCGCAGCCAGGAGAGCGGCGTAGGCCTCGCGGCTGGAGAGGGCCAGCTTCAGCAGCTCGGGGTCGTTCACGAAGATCGCCGAGCGGTACTGGCTGCCGCGGTCATTGCCCTGGCGGTTGCCCTGGGTGGGGTTATGGCATTCCCAGAAGAGTTTGAGCAGATCGCTGAAGTCGATCCGCTCCCGGTTCCACACCACCCGCACCACCTCCGCATGGCCGGTGCGCCCGCTGCAGACCTGCTCGTAGCTAGGGGCGGCTCCCTGACCGCCGGCGTAGCCCACCGCGGTGGTGACCACTCCGGGCAGGCGCCAGAAGCCTTTCTCAGCACCCCAGAAACAGCCGCAGCCGAAGATGGCTTCGCCTTCCCCATCCGCCGCGGGCGCCCCGATCGGGGTGTGGAGCACGGCATGGCTCAACTCCTGAGCGGGAGCTTGGTTCCCAGCTTGGCCGGTGCCGGCGCCCGCGGTGCCGAGCAGGTCACTGAACAGGTTGTTAAACACGGTGGTTGTCGGGGGCGGCACGCTGTCGCCTTGTTGAGCCTAGGTCGGCCCTCAGGCTTCCCGCTCCGGCACCAGGGCGATGTGGTTGAGCAGGGTGGTGGTGAAGGCGAACAGCAGGAAAGGAAGCGACAGCACCAGGATCAAACCCACCCCCACCAGGGCGAAGATCGGTTTCGAGGCTCCCATCAGGGCCAGGCCGGCGGCCAGGCTCACGAAGATCACGGCCATCCAGATCAAGATCTGGGCGTAGATGTCACCGAAGGTGAGGGTGCAGCGCAGGTTGTAGGGGCGGATGCTGGGGCCTGGCGTGGAGGTCATGGGGGTGGTGCGTGGTGGAGCCCGGGTGAAGGCTGATTGGCGCTCAGGCCCGACACGGTGCATCTAGTGAAGCCACCCCGGTGCCCTCTGCAGGAATTGGGCAACATCTGTTCAGGCCGAAGGCGCCACGGGAGGTATCAGGCCGGCGGGACCCAGGATTCAGGCGGCCTGCAGCCGCTCTGCCTGCTCCCGCTCCCACAGCCGCCGATAGGGTCCCGCCACCGCCAGCAGGTCGCGGTGATGGCCCTCCTGCACCAGGCGGCCCTCCTCGAGCACCAGGATCCGGTCGCAGGCGGCAGCGGCCGAGAGTTGGTGGCTGATCATCAGCACGGAGCGGCTTCGCAGCCGCCGCACCTCCGCCAGGATTCCTGCGGCGGTGTTGTTATCCACGCTGGCCAAGGCATCGTCGAGCACCAGGAGAGGGGCCTCCACCAGCAGGGCGCGTCCCAGGGCCGTGCGCTGGCGCTGGCCACCGCTGAGGGTGATGCCTCGCTCCCCCACCAGGGTGTCGTAGCCATCGGGGAAGCCCTTCACATCGGCTTCCAGACGGGCCTGGCGTGAGGCCTCCTCCACCCGCTCCATCGGGGCCCCGGGTTCGCCGTAGCGCAGGTTGTCGGCCAGGCTGGCGGTGAATAGGAAGCCCTCCTGGGGCACCAGGGCCACCTGCCGGCGCAGATCCTCGAGGGTCAGACGAGTGATATCGATGCCATCGAAGAAGAGCTGATCCGGATCCACCACCACCATCCGTCCCAGCGCCCGGGCCAGGGTGGTCTTGCCGCAGCCCACCGGCCCCACCACCGCCACCAGTTCGCCGGCCTCGATTCGGAAACTCAGGCCATCGAGGGTGGGTCGCGCCGCCCCGGGATAGCGCACCGTGAGGCCTCGGGCCTCGACCACGCCTCGGGCGGGCTGGACGGGGGCCATCGGTTCCGGGGGGGACTCCACCAGCGACTCTCGCTGCAGCAGCGCCTCGATCCGATCGAGGCTCACCTGGCCGGTCTGGAAGCTGTTGAGGGTGAACCCCAGCAGGGCCGTGGGGAAGACCAGTCGCTCCACGTAGAGGATCAAGGCCACCAGGTCGCCGATTGTGAGGCGGCCGCTCTCGATCTGGCCGCTGCCGATGGCGAGCAGCAGCAGCAGGCTCACCGAGGCGATCCCCTCCAGCAGGGGGAAGAGGGTGCTTCGGGTGCGCCCCAGTCGCAGGGCGGCATCGCGGTAGTGGCGGTTGCGCCCCTCGAACGCCTCCTGCTCCATCAGTTCCTGGCCGTAGATCTTGATGGCGCCGATGCCGGAGAGGTCCTCCTGGATCAGGTCGCTGAGCTGGGCTAGGGCCTCCTGCTGGCGTCGCTGCTGCTTCATCATCCGGCCGCCGAACAGGCGCACCACCAGCAGCATCAGCGGATAGAGACCCACCGCCGCCAGGGTGAGCAGGGGGTCGATCGCCAGCATGGCCGGCAGGGTGAGGGCATAGGCCAGGGCGGTGTTGGTGAGGCTGAGCACGGCAAAACCGAGCAACCGCCGCACGTTCTCCACATCGCTGGTGGCGCGGCTAATCACCTCACCGCTGCCTGTGCTCTGCACCCAGCCCGGTTCCTGCAGCAGCAGGTGATCGAAGATCCGCTGCTTGAGATCAGCCTCCACCTGCCGTCCCACCCCGAACACCAGGATCCGGGACCAGAGCCGCACCAGGCCCATCACCGTGGCCAGCGCGATGATCAGACCTGCTTTTTGAAGCACATCGGCCAGGGCGAAGCCGCCATGCAGGCCATCCACGGCGTTGCGCACGATCAGGGGCAGGCTCACCCCGAGCAGGTTCACCACCACGAGGGATACCGCCCCCATCAGCACGATGCGGCGGTGGGGTTTCAGGTAATGGAGGATGCGCCGGAGCCGCGGTCCATCCATGCGATTCAGTCAGCCATCAGGTGGCGACTAACCTACGCAGCCCCGCCGGAGAGCTAGGGCCATGCCGGAGAAACCCACGCCGGAGCAGAGCCATCCGCTCCATGCGATCGATCGGCAGGTGATCGATCAGCTGTTGGCGGCGGAGATCCCTGCGGAGGGGCATCTGGTGGATGCCGCCCGCCTGCTTCACCGCTACGAAGGCTTTCCCGGAGCCGTGGACCTGAAGGACGATCTGGAGCGGGTGCTGCGGCTGTGGGGACTGGACCGGAGCGCCCTGCGGGAACGCACGCGGGCGATCTGGGCCGCTGGCTACCGCCCTGGCCTGGCCGCAGGGGCTGAGGCGGTGGGCTCCGGCTTCGACACCGCCGCCGCCGAGTCCTGAGCCGCTCGGGGGGATGCTGGTCAGAATCCGCGTCCCCGGGTGATAGTGGGAGTGTCCCCATCACCCGGCCCGGTGTGCCTGCACCCGGGCCTTTTTTCTGGGCCTCCTTTTGGGCCTTGGATACTGGCTCGGCCGACCGCCGACTGGCTGGCCTGACCGTCACGCCGACGTTCCACGTTCGTACAGCACGGTCGAACAGCACGGTCTATTCGCACGTCGCCTTGCTGTTGCGGCCGCGACCTGCTCAGGCCACCCCCCTCTTCCGGCCCTGGCCCTGGTCAAGGCCAGGAATCAGCTCCCCAACCCTCTCCGATGACTGCATCTGCCCCTTGGCCCCGGCTCCTGGACCTCCTCCTGCAGGGCGGGGATCTGGAGGCGGAGCAGGCCACGGCGCTGATGCGCGGTTGGCTCGAGGGCACGATCGAACCGGTGCTCACCGGTGCTCTGCTGGCCGCCCTGCGGGCCAAAGGGGTGAGTGGTTCGGAACTGGCGGCCATGGCGGCCGTGCTGCGGGAGGCCTCCCCTGTGCCTGCTGCCCGGCCCGCGCTTCCGCTGGTGGATACCTGCGGCACCGGTGGCTCCGGGGTCGAGAGCTTCAACATTTCCACCGCCGTGGCCTTCACCGCTGCCGCCTGTGGCGCCACCGTGGCCAAGCACGGCAACCGCAGTGCCAGCGGTCGGGTGGGCTCGGCCGATGTGCTCGAGGCCCTCGGTCTGGATCTGGCGGCGCCGCCTGAGCGGGTGTTGGCCGCCCTGCTGGAGGCGGGGGTCACCTTTGTGTTCGCCCCTGGCTGGCACCCGGCCCTGGTGGGTCTGGCTCCGCTGCGGCGCAGCCTGGGGGTGCGCACCGTGTTCAACCAGCTCGGTCCGTTGGTGAATCCCCTACGGCCGGAGGCCCAGGTGCTGGGGGTGGCGCGCCCCGATCAACTCGAGCCCATGGCCGTGGCCCTCGCCCGGCTCGGCCCGGGCCGGGCCGTGGTGGTGCATGGCCACGGCGGCCTCGATGAGGCCACCCTCAGCGGACCGAACGACCTGCTCCTAGTCGAGCGGGGTGAACTGCGGCGCCAGAGCCTCGACGCAGCAGAGGTGGGGCTGGAGCCGGCCCCCCTGGAAGCCCTACTCGGCGGGGATCTGGCCACCAACCGCTCCATTCTCGAGGCGGTGCTCCAGGGTGGCGGCAGCCGCGCCCAGCGGGAGGTGGTGGCCCTCAACACCGCCCTGGTGCTCTGGGCCGCAGGCGTGTCCCCCGGCGTGGCCGAAGCGGTGCCGACGGCCCTGGAGGTTCTGGCCAGCGGGGCACCCTGGCAACGGTTGGAGCAGCTGCGCGCCGCGCTGTCGTCCCCCGTTGGGGGATGATCGCCCCAGAGCCAGTTCCCTTACCCGCCCGTTCCCATTCCCCCGGCCATGGTCTCCTCCCCCGCTCCGGCGACTGCGACCCCCCTTCCCGGCCCAGAGGTTCCGGTTCAGGCCACAGGCTCTTCCCCTCAGCAGGCTCTCTTGGTGCTGGCTGATGGCACGGTGCTGCGGGGTCTGGCCTTCGGGGCCCGGGGCACGGTGATCGGTGAGGTGGTCTTCAACACCGGCATGACGGGCTATCAGGAGGTGATGACTGATCCCAGCTACGCCGGCCAGTTGGTGACCTTCACCTATCCGGAGCTGGGCAACACGGGGGTGAACGGCGAGGACGACGAAGCCGACCATCCCCACGTGCGCGGCGTGATCGTCCGCCAGCTCTCACCGGTGGCCAGCAATTGGCGCAGCCGCGAGGATCTCGAGAGTTGGCTCAGCCGCCATGGCGTGGTGGGTATCCGCGGCGTCGACACCCGCGCCCTGGTGCGTCATCTGCGCGAGGGCGGAGCCATCAACGGCGCGATTAGCACCGATGGCAGCGGTGCCGCCTCGCTCCTGGAGCGGGTGCGCAGCGCCCCCTCGATGGATGGCCTCAACCTGGCGGCCACCGTGAGCACGACCCAGCCCTACCAGTGGAACGACCTCTGCCGGGCCAGCTTCGACACCCGCCTCCAGAACCCGCCGGAGCGCCCCTTCCGGGTGGTGGCGATTGATTACGGTATCAAGCGGGCGATTCTTGAGCGCTTGGTGGCCCATGGCTGCTCGGTGACCGTGCTGCCGGCCGACGCCACCGCCGAGCAGGTGCTGGCCTTGGAGCCTGAAGGGGTGTTTCTCTCGAACGGCCCCGGCGATCCGGCCGCTGTGGCAGCGGGAATCGCCTTAGCCAGCGCGCTCCTGAGCCATGCCGATCTGCCCCTCTTCGGCATCTGCCTCGGCCACCAGATCCTGGGGCTGGCCCTCGGCGGCCGCACCTACAAGCTCGGCTACGGCCACCGCGGCTTGAACCACCCCTGCGGTTCCCCGGGGGCGGTGGAAATCACCAGCCAGAACCATGGCTTCGCTCTTGATGCCGGCTCCCTGCCGGCCGATCGCGTGATCGTGACCCATCTGAATCTCAACGACCGCACCGTGGCGGCCCTGGCCCTGCGCGATCAGCCGGTGTTTGGGGTGCAATACCACCCGGAGGCCAGTCCCGGTCCCCACGATGCCGACCACCACTTCGCCCGCTTTGCGGAGTTGATGGCCCAGCGCCGCTGAGCTTTCGCCCACGTTCTGTTGCGGATGTGGCATCGGCGGTTGTGATCACTACACTGCCCGCGAAGACTTCCGAGAGGCTTGGAGCGATCAACGATCTGCAGCGACTGACGGTATCCCTGCGGGGCGGCTACGAACGGCAGCCCCACTGCGTGCTGTTCCAATTCACAGGGCAGCTGGATGCCTATTCGGACAAACAGTTCTCGGAGTTCGTGGCCGCCCACATCCAGCGCGGCAGCCTGCCCCTGGTGATCGACCTGAGCCGGATCGACTTCCTCGATTCCTCAGGCCTTGGGGCCCTCGTGCAGTTGGCCAAGCAGTGCAACGACGTCCCCCTGAAGTTTGCGGTGGTGGGCAATGCCCGCGTGGTGCAGACCGTGAAACTGGTGCGCCTGGAGGATTTCCTCCATCTGAAACCCGATTTGGAAAGTGCCCTTGGCCAGCTCGACGCCGCCTGAGGCGGCGTCCGCCGATCCCTCCGGAACGCCACCGTCAGGGATGTGGCTGCCCGTGGAGCCACCCTTGCCAAACGGCGCCGATCTGGGTCCCCTGCAGCTGGCCTGGCTCGGCGATGCCGTGTGGGAACTCCACCAGCGCCTGCTCCACTGCCGGCAGCCCACCCGCACCGCTAGCGCTCACCAGGCCGTTGTGGCCGCTGTGAGGGCCGAGGCTCAGGTGGCCGCTCTCCAACTCCTGGAGCCCCTGCTGGAGGAGGAGGAGCGGGATCTGGTTCGCCGCGGCCGCAACAGGGCCGGCCGTGGACCCCGCCGCTCGGAGGCTGCCGCCTATGGGCAGGCCACGGGATTTGAGACGATGGTGGGATGGCTCTTTTTGCGGAACCCACGGCGGCTGGCCGAGCTCCTGGACCACCTCGCGAAGACCGATCCACCCAACCCGTCGCCCCGCACCCCATGAGCCAGTCCCCTGATCGCCGTCCCGGAGGCCGTTCCCAGGGCCGTTGGAACGGTCCCAGCGACCGCGGTCCCCGTCGCGGATCAGGGGGATCTCCCCCCAACCGAGCCTTCGGCCGGCCCGGCGGCCGGCCCGCCCGACCTGGTGCGCCGCGGCCGGAGCCCGGTCGCGACCGTGACCGTGACCGTGAGGGTGGGCGCTTCGGGGCCGAGTCCGGCGCCGGTCGTTCTGAGCGTCCCGAGCGTCCCGAGCGCCGGGCCTATGCCCCCCGCGACAGCCAGCGCTTCGAACCCCGCCGCGACCGTACCCCTTACGGCGGCAGGGATGGGGAAGGCAGCCGGGGAGCGGATGGTCGTTCGCCCGAGGGGCGTGGCCCGGCCGACCGACGACCCCGCCGCAATGACGCCCGCGCGCCTTTCCCGGCGCGCCGCGGGCCGGATCGCTTTGGCGCCGACCGCCCCTCCGGTCCACGCTTCCGCGATGGGCAGCCCCAGCGGCGCGTTCCCTTCGGAGCTCCGTCCGTCCGTCCTCCAGCACCGACGCTGTTCAGCCGCGGATCCGGCACGGGGGCTCCGGCCCCCGGTGTCGATCGGGAGCGGAGTGAGGCCGAGAGCTTCGCCGCCGCCGCTCCTTCCGATCTGATCTGGGGCCGTCACACCGCCCAGGCCGCCCTCGAGAGCGGTCGGCCGGTTCACCGCATCTGGTGCACCCCCGAGATGCGTTTCAGCCCCCGCTTTCTGCAGTTGCTGCGGGAGGCCAAGGCCTCCGGTGTGCTCGTGGAGGAGGTCACCTGGGCCCGGCTCGGCCAAATCAGCGGCGGTGCCGTGCACCAGGGCATCGTGCTGCAGCCCGCGGCCGTGGACACCCTCGATCTGGCCAGCCTGATCGAGGGTTGTCGTGGCATCGGTGAGGCGCCACTGCTGCTGGCCGTCGATGGCCTCACCGATCCCCACAATCTTGGCGCCATCGTGCGGAGTGCCGAGGCCCTCGGGGCCCACGGCCTCGTGCTGCCCCAGCGCCGCAACGCTGGCCTCACCGGTTCGGTGGCCAAGGTGGCGGCCGGTGCCCTGGAGCACCTGCCGATCGCCCGGGTGGTGAATCTCAACCGTTCCCTCGACACCCTCAAGCAAGAGGGCTACCGGGTGATCGGGCTGGCGGAAGAGGGCACCGTGAGCCTGGAGGAGGCGGATCTGGAGGGTCCACTGGTGATCGTGACCGGATCGGAAGGAGACGGGCTTTCCCTGCTGACCCGCCGCAACTGTGATCAGCTCGTGCGCATCCCCCTGCGCGGCGCCACTCCGAGCCTCAACGCTTCGGTGGCCACGGCCTTGCTGCTCTATGAGGTGGCCCGCCGCAGCTGGATGAAGGGGCTCAGCGGCACCTCCCCCGCCCCGCGCCTGGTGAGGCCTGCCCTCCCGACTCCGGCCCCGGTGGAAGCGGTTCCCAGCCCTCTGGATCCCGAGCAGGCTTCCTCCAGCATCCCTGCTCCGGTAGCCGATGAGGCCATCGACGACGGAGCCTTAGACGACGGAGCCCCATACGACGGGGCCATAGACGTTGTGGCCTTAGACGACGGAGCCCTTGACGAAGTTCCTACGGACGATGGGGCTGCCAGCGCGGCTCCGGCATGGCTGGCCCATGATCCCGATCTGCTGCCCGCTGGGGTGGTTCAGGTGACGGAGCTGCTCTCGCCGGAACCACCCGCAGGCGAGGGCCCCTCAAGCGAGGACAGTGCCGTAGGGGAATCCTTCGAAGGCCCATCCCCGGGAGGGGAATCCAGCGGTGAGGCTGTCGGGCCGGACCGCAGCGAAGCTCCCCACGAAGGAGAGGAGCCCTCGGGCGGAATCGAGGCTGCCGGAGCCCCAGAGGGCTCTACGGAAACCTCATGGCATGCCACGGTGGCCCCCGAACCCAGCCTGTTCCAGGCCGATATCCGGCTGTGACCCTGCTGGAGAGCGGGGCTCCTGCCGCAACCCCGCCGTCCCCGGTGCTCGCCTCAGCACCGGGGCGGACGGCGTGAAGCCCGAGGTTCAGAATGGGATCCAACCCTTTCCCCAGCCCATGAATCCGCTTCTCTGGCCCGTGCGAAGCGTTGCCAACGGGTTGGGCCTGGCGTGGTGGGCGCGCGTTCAGACCCGCACACCGGATGCGGTGTACTGGTTCGGCCCCTTCTTGCGACGCTCGACTCTGGAGGCGGCCCTGGAGCCCTTTCTGGCTGATCTCCGCTCCGAAGCTCCGGCCTCGATTGAGCATCAACTGCTGCGCACCCAGCGGGGCGAACCCCTCACCGAGGCGGCCGATCTCGGTTGAGCTCCGCGGACCGCGCTCGCCGCTGCAGGGCGGTGGCGCTGGGCGGCCCCGGCGGGGCTCCGGGCTCTGGCTGATAGCGTCGCCCCAGCCGGATTGATGGGTGGATGGGGATCGCCGAGTGGCGCGCGCAGCTGCGCCGGGGTGAGGTGTCCGCCCGGGAACTCACCGAAACCCACCTGAAGCGGATCGCGGCCGTGGATCCCACCATCCACGCCTACCTTGAGGTCACCGCCGAGCGGGCTCGCTCCGATGCCGATCGGATCGATGCCGCCCGGGCCGCCGGCGCGGAGCTTCCGCCCCTGGCCGGCATCCCCCTGGCCATCAAGGACAACCTCTGCACCCAGGGCATCCGCACCACCTGCTCCAGCCGCATGCTGGAGAGCTTCGTGCCCCCCTACGAATCCACCGTGACCGGGCGCCTCTGGGAGTCCGGCGCCGTGTTGCTCGGCAAGACCAATCTCGATGAGTTCGCCATGGGCAGCTCCACCGAGACCTCCGCCTTCGGCCCCAGCCGCAACCCGTGGGATCCGGAGCGGGTGCCGGGCGGCAGCTCCGGCGGCAGTGCCGCCGCCGTGGCGGCGGGGGAATGCGTGGCGGCCCTCGGCTCGGACACCGGCGGCTCGATTCGCCAGCCCGCCAGCTTCTGCGGCGTGGTGGGGCTCAAGCCCACCTACGGCCGTGTCAGCCGCTGGGGGCTGGTGGCCTTCGCCAGCTCCCTCGACCAGGTGGGTCCCTTCACCACAAGCGTGGCCGATGCCGCCGAGATCCTTCAGGCGATCGCCGGTGCCGATCCCCGCGATGCCACCTGCCTGAAGGTGCCTGTTCCCGATTACACCGCCGCCCTTAACCAGCCGGTGAAGGGGCTGCGGGTGGGCCTGATCCGCGAATGCTTCGAGCAGCCGGGCCTGGATCCTGCCGTGAAGGCCTCGGTGCTGGCCGCCGCTGCAAGGTTGGAAGCCCTCGGCTGCGAACTGGTGGACGTGAGCTGCCCCCGTTTCGATGACGGCATCGCCACCTACTACGTGATCGCCCCCTCGGAGGCCTCGGCCAACCTGGCCCGCTACGACGGCGTGAAGTACGGCTTCCGGGCTCAAGCCCCGGAGGGCGGCGACAGCTTGGCCACCATGACGGCCCGCAGCCGCGCCGAGGGCTTCGGCGCCGAGGTGCAGCGCCGCATCCTGATCGGCACCTACGCCCTCTCGGCCGGCTATGTGGACGCTTACTACCGGAAGGCCCAGCAGGTCCGCACCCTGATTCGGCGTGATTTCGACCGCGCCTTCGAGGCGGTGGATGTGCTGCTCACCCCCACCTCCCCCACCACCGCCTTCCGCTTCGGCGCCCACTCAGGCGACCCCCTGGCCATGTATCTGGCCGACCTGCTCACCATCCCCGCCAACCTGGCCGGCCTGCCGGCCCTGAGCCTGCCCTGCGGCTTCGATGACCAGGGCCTGCCGATCGGTCTGCAGCTGATCACCGGGGTGCTGCAGGAGGAGCGGCTGCTGCAGGTAGCCCATGCCTACGAGCAGGACGCCCAGGTGATGGCGAGTCGGCCTGCGGCGGCGCTGGTGGTTTGAGGCCCCCTGTCCAGTCGCTTGAGCCAGTGCCCCAGCGATTGGTCGGGTTCCGGTCGAGGTCCAGTCGCTGAAGCAGGCACCAGTCGGCTGAAGCTGCGACCATAC
The DNA here is from genome assembly GCA_040399305.1 of Cyanobium sp. Classification (GTDB taxonomy): domain Bacteria; phylum Cyanobacteriota; class Cyanobacteriia; order PCC-6307; family Cyanobiaceae; genus Cyanobium. Next base: position 8,309 of record JBBASH010000005.1, on the reverse strand, counting down.
CCCAGATCTCTGACGCTGTGGCCGGCCACAGGCGGCCCCGCTCGGGCCTGCACCCCCAGATCTGGTGTGCTGACGTCGCCTGCCGCCGCCTTCACACTGTCCCTTGCGTCCTCCCCTAGCCTGAAGCTGCCCGGTCCGCGCCCCCTTGGCTTTCGTTCCGCTCCACAACCACAGCGACTACAGCCTCCTGGACGGGGCTAGCCAGTTGCCACAGATGGTGGAACGGGCGGTGGAGCTGGGCATGCCGGCCCTGGCCCTCACCGATCACGGCGTGATGTACGGCGCCATTGAGCTGCTCAAGCTCTGCGGCAAGGCCGGCATCAAGCCGATCATCGGCAATGAGATGTATGTAATCAATGGCTCGATCGAGGATCCGCAGCCCAAGAAAGAGCGCCGCTACCACCTGGTGGTGCTGGCCAAGAATGCGGTGGGCTACCGCAACCTGGTCAAGCTCACCAGTATCAGCCACCTCCGTGGCATGCGCGGCCGGGGTATCTTCGCGCGGGCCTGCATCGACAAGCAGCTCCTGCGCCAGTACAGCGAGGGGCTCATCGTGGCCACCGCTTGCCTCGGCGGCGAGATCCCCCAGGCGATTCTCAAGGGGCGGCCGGATGTGGCCCGCTCCGTGGCGGCCTGGTACCAGGAGGTGTTCGGCGCCGATTTTTATCTGGAGATCCAGGACCACGGCGGCATCGAGGACCGCATCGTGAACGTGGAGATGGCCCGCATCGGCGCCGAGCTGGGCATCCCGCTGATCGCCACCAATGACGCCCACTACCTCAGCGTGGGCGATGTGGAGGCCCACGACGCCCTGCTCTGCGTGCTCACCGGCAAACTGATCACGGACGAGAAACGGCTCCGCTACACCGGCACCGAGTACATCCGCAGCGAGGCGGAGATGCTCGACCTCTTCGCCGATCACCTGGAGCCCGCAGTGGTGGCCGAGGCTGTGGCCAACACGGCCCGGGTGGCCGAGACGGTGGAGGACTACGACATCCTCGGCCGCTACCAGATGCCCCGCTTCCCGATTCCGGAGGGGCACACAGCCGTGACCTACCTGGCCGAGGTGGCCCAGGCCGGCCTGCGCCACCGCCTGGGCCTGGCGGCCGGCGAGGCCTTCGATCCGGCCTACGGCGAGCGGCTGGAGTTCGAGCTGCAGGTGATGGAGCAGATGGGCTTCCCCACCTACTTCCTGGTGGTGTGGGACTACATCCGCTTCGCCCGCGACAACGGCATCCCGGTGGGGCCGGGCCGGGGCTCGGCGGCTGGTTCGGTGGTGGCCTGGGCGCTGGGCATCACCAACATCGATCCGGTGGAGCACGGCCTGCTGTTCGAACGCTTCCTGAATCCGGAACGCAAGTCGATGCCGGATATTGATACCGATTTCTGCATCGAGCGCCGCGGCGAGGTGATCGATTACGTCACCCAGCGCTACGGCGAGGACAAGGTGGCCCAGATCATCACCTTCAACCGCATGACCTCTAAGGCGGTGCTCAAGGATGTGGCACGCGTGCTCGATATTCCCTATGGCGAGGCCGATCGCCTGGCCAAATTGATTCCTGTGGCTCGTGGCAAACCCGCCAAACTGAAGGAGATGATCGGCTCCGAATCCCCCAATCCTGAGTTCCGCGAGAAGTACGAGGGCGATCCGAAGGTGAAGCACTGGGTGGATCTGGCGATGCGGATTGAGGGCACCAACAAAACCTTTGGTGTGCATGCCGCCGGCGTGGTGATCGCCGCCGATCCCCTTGATGAGCTGGTGCCACTGCAGCGCAACAACGACGGCCAGGTGATCACCCAGTACTTCATGGAGGACGTGGAGTCGATGGGCCTACTGAAGATGGATTTTCTGGGGCTCAAGAACCTCACGATGATCCAGAAGACCCTCGATCTGGTGGAGCAGAGCAGCGGCGTGCGGGTGGATCCCGATGCTTTGCCGGCCGGCGATGAAGGCACCTACGCCCTGCTGGCCCGTGGAGATCTGGAGGGCATCTTCCAACTCGAATCCAGCGGCATGCGCCAGATTGTGCGCGACCTCAAACCCTCTTCGCTCGAAGACATCTCCTCGATCCTCGCCCTCTACCGACCCGGTCCGCTCGATGCCGGGCTGATTCCCAAATTCATTAACCGCAAGCACGGCCGCGAACGCATCGATGTGGTCCACGCCAAGCTCGAGCCGATCCTGCAGGAGACCTACGGGATCATGGTGTATCAGGAGCAGATCATGAAGATCGCCCAGGATCTGGCCGGCTATTCCCTAGGTGAGGCCGACCTGCTGCGGCGCGCGATGGGCAAGAAGAAGAAGAGCGAGATGGAGAAGCACCAGAGCCTCTTTGTCACGGGGGCCACGGAACGGGGAGTGGATGGGAAGGTGGCCGAGGCGCTGTTCGAGCAGATGGTGCTCTTCGCCGAGTACTGCTTCAACAAGAGCCATTCCACCGCCTACGGCGCCGTCACCTATCAGACCGCTTACCTCAAGGCCCATTACCCGGTGGCCTACATGGCCGCGTTGCTCACGGTGAATGCGGGCGCCAGCGACAAGGTGCAGCGCTACATCGCTAACTGCAATGCCATGGGCATTGAGGTGATGCCGCCCGATGTGAATGCTTCCGGCATCGATTTCACACCCGTGGGTGAACGGATCCTCTTTGGCCTCTCGGCGGTTCGCAACCTTGGCGAGGGTGCGATCCGCTCCCTGATCGAAACCCGCCACAGCGATGGAGCCTTCCAGTCGTTGGCCGACCTGTGCGACCGCCTCAGCGGCCAGCAGCTCAACCGACGCGCGATTGAATCGCTGATCCACTGCGGCGCCCTCGATGCCCTTGAGCCCAGCGCCAACCGGGCTCAGCTAATGGCCGATCTGGACCTGATCCTCGACTGGGCCTCCTCCCGGGCCAAGGACCGGGCCAGCGGCCAGGGCAACCTCTTTGATCTCTTCGCCGCGCCCGCCGCCGAATCCGGCGCGCTCCTCGCCGATCTCTCCACCGCCCCGAAGGCCGCCCCCGTGGCCGATTACCCGCCGCGGGAGAAGCTCAAGCTGGAGAAGGAACTCCTTGGCTTCTACATCTCCGACCACCCCCTGCGCCAGCTGGGCAGCCAGGTGAACCTGCTGGCCCCGATCGGTCTGGGCAGCCTGGAGGAACAGGCCGACAAGGCCAAGGTGAGTGTTGTGGCCATGGTGGCCGAGCTGCGCCAGGTGAATACCCGCAAGGGCGATCGCATGGCAGTGCTCCAGCTTGAGGACCTCACCGGTGCCTGTGAGGCGGTGGTGTTCCCGAAGTCCTATGCGCGCTTGGCCGATCACCTGATGCTGGATGCCCGGCTGCTTGTGTGGGCTTCGGTGGACCGCCGCGATGAACGGGTGCAGCTGATCGTGGACGACTGCCGCAGCATCGAGGATCTACGGCTTCTGGTGGTGGATCTTCCAGCCGACGAAGCCGGCGACATCGCGATCCAGCACCGTCTGCGGGAGTGCCTCCAGCGGCATCGCCCTGGCCAGGAGGAAGTGGGGGTGCGGGTGCCGGTGGTGGCACGGGTTCTCGACGCCCAGCTGAGCCGCTACGTCCGCCTGGGTCCCCAATTCTGTGTGGCCGATGGGGAATCGGCCTTGGCCACCCTCACCTCCGCCAGTTTCAAGGTGAGCCTCTGCTCGCCCCTGGGGGCAGGCTGAAGTTCGATCAGCGCGAGAGTTCGATGGCGTGTTCTGCGATCCTGATCACCGCGTTGTGGTCGGCCTGGTAGCTGTAGAACCAATCGGGCCTTCGGATCCCGTCACTATCCAAATCCCGCTGGGAATCCTGGATGACCTCCGCCATGATGCAGCCGTAATGGTGGTGAAAGTTGGCTGAACTTCTGTAGATCCAGCTATGGGCCGCCGGCGGTGGCAGGATCTCCACGATGCTGGCGCCTGGGGCCGCTAGGCCACTCAATGCAAAGGCTGAGCCCACCGGTCCGAGAATCACCCGGGCTTGGGCGAAGAGACCGACCTGTTCGGCAGGTGTTAGGGTTTCGGGCGCCACGGCGACATAGCCGAGCCTCTCCAGTGCGGCACCCAGGGTCGCCTCATTCTCCAGTGTTCGGTGGGAGGCATCACCCCGACCGAGCCTCGAGAGGTAGAGGTAGGGGCTGTTTGCGCCCGGGCTTAGGGCATGCGGGCGGAGCGCATCGATCAGTTCCACGGTGTGGGGCCCGGGATAGCGGACGTTCTGAATGGACAGGGTTGAGGGGATGATGGCGTGCCGTGCTTTGACATATCCATAACCGCCCTCGATGATCGCGTTCTCCGGCACGCCCAACAGAGCCAGCCAGCTTCGTTGCCATGCTGTTGCCTCAGGCATCACCACCCGCAGACGGCCGGAGCGGATGGGCTCGATGAAGGTCACAATCGCCGTGAGGGTGTCATAGATCCAGTGGCCGAAGGCGCGGTTCCAGCCATTCGCTGGCATTAGCACGGGTTCATCGATGATCAACACATCCTGTAAGCATCGCCGATGAAATACGGTGCGCTCCCGGCGGCGTTTCGTTCCCGTCATGGCGATGAGATCCGGGCTCTTTTCTAAGAGTGTGAAAGCGGATTCGTTGATTAGCATGCCAGAGGTTGTCATGGCGACGCCATCCATCAGCCAGAGGATTGCATCATTGATGCGAGCGAATCTCACAGGGGGCGTCCAGCAGCCCGAATCGATTGTCATCCAGTTGGGTATTGGTGCCGCTGTGCTTTCATGCGATAGTCCTTTGTTGAATCCCTGGTGTTTAGGGAAGGTCATCTCCGGATAGGCCTCCCAGAATGCAGGTCTGCCAGGGGTTAGGAGCATCTCCCTGTCACTCACCTGGGCGAAGTTGCCCATGGGGGTCAGCGTGAGTGCCGTAGTGGATTGGATGTCATCGAGCCGGCGTGCCATTGCCCTGATTGGGGCCATACCGATGGCAGCGATACTAGCTCGCATTTTGAATTGTTCTACCTACGCCTCACTCTAGGGGGGCATAGCCGCAAGCCATGGGTTCCGCTACTGGCCCGATGATCACAGGATGATCAGTTGTGGGATTCTCCTTAGCCTGCCTGGCGCATGCTGCGGATCGATTCCCGCAGCCGACTTAAGTTCACGCGGATCTGCTCACTGCCCAGCAGGCTGCCGGGCTGCTCCTCCCAACTGGAGGAGAACACCCCGTAGCTGAGGCCCACCAAGCCGAGCAAGAAGCAGCCACCTGAGGCCAGGAGGGTGGCGGCAGGCGGGATATCAACAATCTCTCGACTCACCAGCAGATAGCTGGCCACGAAGACAGCCATCCCCATCAAGGTGGGAAAACCACTGGCGATCGCGCTGCGGCGTGCCATCCGGTTGGCCACCGCATCAGGGATAGCCCGCTGGCCAGAAGTGCGCTGACCTCCTGCGGAGCCTCTGCCAGATTTGGCTGCGGTTTTGGAGGTTGGGGTCCCAGGCGGTGCCAAGAACTTCGCCTGGACCCTCGAATCCTCGGCCGATCGAGGCGGCGTGGAAGACAGGGCAGGAGATGGACCCGACTCAAAGCCCTTGGGACCTCCATCACCAAGCCGGCCTTTGGAGTCGGTGCCGGGGCGGCGCTTTTTGCCGCCACTACTGGCACCGTCCCCAGGCCTACTGGAGGGGAGTTTGTCCTTCGGATCCCTCCTGGGGGCCATGGTTGGGAGTGGCGGAAGGGATCAGCCGCGGATGCCGAGCTTCTCAATGAGCGCCGCATAGCGCTGTTCGCTCTGGGCCCGCAGATAGCCGAGCAGGCGCTTGCGCCTGCCAATCATCTTGAGCAGACCCTGGCGGGAGGAGAAGTCGTGGATGTTCTTCTGCAGGTGCCCGCTGAGCTGCTGGATGCGCTCACTCAACATCGCCACTTGCACTTCAACCGAGCCGGTGTCGGTTCCGTGGGTCTGGTGACCGTTGATCAGTTCCTGTTTCTTGGTGGTGGTGAGCGGCATGGGCGGGTGTGGGCCCCGATTGGTGCAAACAAACACTTTACCTGGCGGTGGCACCCTCCTGGGCCAACGCTCCGAACTCCCGGCCGGTTGCCGCCCTCAAGCCAGCCGCGCTGATGCTCAGGCTGCTGCTCGGGACAGCCAGCGAAGGCATTCCCGGATCCAGGTGTCCACCGGAGCATCGCTTGCTAAGCCCGTGGCGGCCACGGCCCTCAAGGCCCGATGGATCTCCAGAGCCTCGTAGCCCAGGGCCGCCAGGGTGATGCCCACCTCGTCGGCGCCAACGGCATCCGGCAACGCATCCCCCGGCAGGTCATCCCCTTCGCCGCTGATGTCGGCCCCATCCACCAGGGCCACGAAGCGTTCCCTGAATCGCTGCCGCAGTTCCACCGCCAGGCGCTCGGCGGTGCGCTTCCCCACGCCAGGGGCCTGGCAGAGACGGCGCAGATCGCTGCGCACCACCGCACTCACCAGCTCTCGGGCTTCCAGCGTCCCGAGCAGCCCGAGGGCTGCCTGGGGGCCCACCCCGCTCACAGAGAGCAGTTCCCGGAACAGATCTCGCTCGATCCGGTCGGCAAAACCAAAGAGGGTCCAGCCGTCATCACGGATGCTGTGATGCACGTGCAGGCTGAGCTCCTCCCCTAGGGCGGGGAGCCGCTGCCAGTACCGCTGGCTGAGCTGCAGTTCGTAGCCCACCCCCTGGCAGATCAGCAGAAGCCCGCAGCGGCCCCCCTGTTGCCAGGTTTCCGAGAGTCGCCCCTGCAGCCAGCCGATCATGGAGATCCGAGCGAACGCCCCCATGCTGCCTTCCCCGTCGCCCCCCATCAGCACCCATGTCCTCCTCCCCCAAGGCCTGTGGCGTGGGACTCTCAGACGGCTCGCCGTCGGGCTGGTGCTGCTGCTGCTTCCGCTCGTCCTGGTTGCCTGCGGTGGTCCGGGCCAACCACCGCGTTCGGTGCTGCTCGATGCCCTCGCCTTGCAGATCCAGCTCACCCAGGGTTCCATCGCCCAGGCCCTCGAACTGGAGGCGCCGGGATTGCCCCAGGTGAGCCGGGTGCGGGTGGAGGAGCAGCAGGCCCTCTCGATCGGGGAGGCCCGTGGCTTGCGGCTGGCCGGACGTTTCGACTGGCGCCTGGCCGATGATCCGATCCGGGTCGACAGCCCCTTCGAGCTCTATTTGGCCAGAGGGGAGCGAGGCCAGAGCTGGCGGCTGGCCCGACCGGGTTCCCCGGCGCCCCTGGATCCCTCGGCGGCGGATCCCGCCACCACAGCAGCGCGCGGGGCCGGCTCCACTCCGTCGAGTCAGTCTTGGATCACCTACCCCCTGCCCCTCCCCGGTCAGCGCGGGCGTGGCTGAAGGCGAGGTGAGGACGGGATTCAGCCGTGGAGGGCTGAAGCAGCTGGCCCGTCTTTTTCGCCCAGGTTGAGCCAGCGGGCCAGGGGGCCAAGGCTGATGCCCTGAACGAGCAGGTTGAGCACCACCACGCAGAACACGATCACCTCAGCATTGGTCACCAGTTTCGGCACCAGGGCTGCATCGATGCCCCGCACATAGGGAATCGCATCCACCACCGTGAAGCTGAGGGCGAGGGGCACGGCACCACGCAATCCGCACCAGGAAATCAACAGGGATTCCCGGAGGTTGAAGGGCGAGAGCCACTGAAAGGCCAGCACACTCAGGGGCCGGGCAATCAACATCATCGCCAGGGCAATCACGATGCCCTCTGGGAGCGAGCCGAGCATCCTGGCAGGGTGCATCTCCAGTCCGAAGATCAGGAAAATCGTGATCTCCGTCATGGTGTTGAAGGGCAGCAGGGTATCCACCAGCATGGCATCATTGACGCGGGTGTTGCGATAGACGTGATTGCTCATGAACAGCCCGGTCACATAGGCGGCGATGAAGCCTGAGCCCCCGAGGGTTTCGGCTAAGCCATAGGAGAGAAGGGCAATCGCCACACCGAGGATCAGAAGCTGGTGGCTGTGATCCACGAACTGTTCGAGGCTGAACCGTGCCAAATAGCCAAGGATCACGCCCACGATCAGCCCGGAACCGATCTTCTGGAGAAACAACTGGATCTGCTCCATCAGCACAAGTTCGCCGCCACCGGCGTGACTCACCGTGAATAGGCCCACCACCGCACCCAGAACTAAGATGGCGGCAGGATCGTTCACCGATGATTCAAATTCCAGCAGGGATTGCAGCCGTTTCGGTAGGGGTTTCGCCATGCCGCCCAGCACACTGAGTGTGGCTCCAGCGTCGGTGGATCCCAGGCAGGAAGCGATCAGCATCGCCACCGCGAACGGCATCTGGTTGAAGCCCAGTTCGATGCCATCGGCTGTTGGAGAGGAAACGAAGGTAATG
>JBBASH010000004.1:0-73619 GCA_040399305.1 Cyanobium sp. | reverse complement strand
ACCTTCGAGCGCCAGAACGGCCGGGTTGGGGGCATCAAGAAGCCCCTCGATCCCCTGCCCCGGGTGGTGGCGATCCCGGGATTGGGCCTGGTGGGAATCGGCAAATCGGCCGCCGATGCGGCGGTCACCGCCGACATCGCCGAAACCTGGGCCACCACCCTGCTGGCCGCCGAGAGCATCGGCCGCTTCGAGCCCGTGGGGGAGGACGACACCTTCGACATGGAGTACTGGAGCCTCGAGCAGGCCAAGCTCGGCAAGGCCGCTGAGAAGCCCCTGGCCCGCACCGTGGTGGTGGTCACGGGAGGGGCCGGCGCGATCGGCGCTGCCACCGCCCGCGCCTTCGCCGCCCAGGGCGCCGATCTGGCCGTGCTCGACCTCGATGGTGATTCGGCCGCGGCCGTGGCCCGGCGCTGTGGCTCCCGCGCCCTCGGCCTGGCCTGCAATGTGACCGATCCGGCCCAGGTGGCCAGCGCCTTCGCGGCGGTGGCGGCCCATTTCGGCGGCCTCGACATCGTGGTGAGCAATGCCGGCGCCGCCTGGGGCGGCCGCATCGCCGAGCTCCCTGAGGCCGACCTGCGGGCCAGCTTCGAGCTCAATTTTTTCGCCCACCAGCACGTGGCCCAGGCCGCCCTGGCCCTATTCCGCGCTCAGGACACCCTCCCCAATCCGGCGGGCGCTGCCGGGGGGAATGCCAGCGCCGGCCCGGCTGCCCCGGCCGGCGGCGCGGGTGCCGGCGGCGAGGGGGTCAGCGGCCGCCTCGGCGGCCAGCTGCTCTTCAACGTGAGCAAGCAGGCCCTCAACCCCGGCCCCGGCTTCGGCGCCTACGGCACCAGCAAGGCCGCCCTGCTGGCCTTGGTGCGCCAATACGCCCTGGAGGAGGGCGGCGCCGGCATCCGGGTGAATGCGATCAATGCCGATCGGATCCGCTCGGGCCTCCTCACCGACACCATGATCCGCGAGCGTTCCGCCGCCCGGGGCCTCTCCGAGGCCGACTACATGGGCGGCAACCTATTGGGCTCGGAGGTTCGCGCCGAGGATGTGGCCGAGGCTTTCGTGGCCCTGGCCCGCCTGGAGCGCACCACCGGCGCCCTGCTCACCGTGGATGGCGGCAACGTGGCGGCGATGGTGCGATAGGGCGCTGGATCGACCAAGGGCCAGATTCCCGCTGCTGTCCCTGGTCAGCTTGCCTGGCTGCCTGGGGAGAATCGCCGCGCCAGGGTGAGGGCCAGGCCGATCCATAGCAGCACCAGCACCAGGCAGAGGCTGCTCCAGAGGGGCAGCCCCAGCCGCGTCACGGCCAGGGGGGCGACCACGGTGATCACCCCTCCGGCGATCAGGGGTTGCAGCAGCAGTTGCTTGATCGAGAAGGCCGGCAGGGCGTCGGATTGGTCGTTGGGATCGGCCATGCGCAGCAGCAGCAGGCCGCTGGCCGCCACGCCGGTGGCCTGGCCGAATTCCAGGATGCCCCGCTCAAACCATGGGGCGGGCAGGATCCGCGGGCCCAGCAGCAGCACCACCCCCAGGTTCCAGGCCAGGCCAGCGATCGCCAGGGCGGTGAGGGGAATCCAGTCCTGGGCGAGCAGCGAGAGGTCGAGGCAGGCGGTGGCGGCGGTGATCAGCAGATCGGCGGCGAGGGTTGCCACCAGCCCCTGGATCGCACTCGAGGCCACCGAGGCGTTGCCGCTGCGCTCCAGCACCAGCCGCACCAGCAGCGAGCCGATGATCGCCAGGGGAAACACGGGAAAGGCCTCGATCACGGCGGCAAAGCCCCCGCCCACAGCATTGGCCCCCCAGCGCAACCCCTCCAGGCCCAGCCAGCCGATCCCCACCCCGATCCCAGCCAGCGCCAGGTTCACGGCCCAGGCAGCCAGGCTGTGGCTCAGGAAGCCGGTTCCGGTGCCTTTGGTGTTCGGGTGTGCAGGACGATCGGAGGGGTCAGGCATGGAGCCAGCAGGATCCGCCAGCGATCCCCCCTCCCTGGTGTCACCGGTGAAGGTTGCCTCCGGCACCGGGGCCGCGAAGGCCGCGTCCATGACCGGATCGGGCCCGCCCTCTGTTGCCACCGGCAGTACGGGCGCCACCACCTGCAGCCAGCCGACTCCACGGGCCACCACCACCACGATGCCGCCCACCAGCGTGGAGCTGAGCAGCCCCACCGTGGCCATCGCCAGGCCCAGCGCTTCGCCACCCGGAAAGCCGAGCCGCGCGTAGGTCGGTCCCATGGCGGCGGCGGAACCGTGGCCCCCTTCGTAGGAGACCTCGATCAGGCAGGCCATCAGCGGATGCACCCCCGCCAGGCGGCCCTGCAGGGCCATCACCACCAGGGCCGCCACGAGGTATTGACCGAAGGCGAGGGTGAGGGCGAGCAGCACCTGGGCGGAGAGGGGTCGCCAGAGCCCCCCCGGCCGGGGCAGGGGTTTGCCCACCAGCAGGGTGCCGAACACCAGGGTGAGCAGGATCAAGGGCAGCTCCTGCCACACCGCCAGCACCCCCGGTGGAATCAGGGGCAGGGGGCCGGAGGGGGCCAGGAGCAGGCCGATCACCCCGGCCAGCAGGGCTTCCGGCACCCCCCAGTTGCGGCTGCCCAGGATCCGCCCCAGGCCGGTGCCCAGGGCCAGCAGCAGCGCCAGAACCGCCAGGGCCAGGCCCCAGCTGGCCGCCGGCGCCAGGGCTGCGGTGGCCTCAGGGCTGAGGGAAAGGAGCAAAGAGGGCGCGGTCACGCCATGAATCCTGCACCCCAGCGGGGGCCGACCCCGTGCCCTTCGCTGCCGTCAGGGCAGATCGAGATGGCGGCGGAAGAAGGCTTCGGTGGCCTCCAGCACTCGTTGCTGCACGGCCCGGTCGCGGAAGCCATGGCCCTCGCCGGGGAAGAGATGCACCTCCACCGGGATCCCCCGTTCCCCCAGGGCCAGGGCCATGCGCTCCGTCTGATCCGGTGGCACGACGGCATCCTCCAGGCCCTGGAAGAAGATCACCGGCACCCTGATGCGGTCGGCGTGCAGCAGGGGGGAACGCTCCCGGTAGGTGGCCGCCGCCTCCGGCCACGGCCCCACCAGGCCATCGAGGTAGCGCGCCTCGAAGCGGTGGGTGTGGCGCGCCATGCCCTCCAGGTCGGCCACGGCGTAGCGGCAGGCGCCGGCCCGGAACACCGCGCCGCCACAGAGGGCTGCCAGCACGGTGAAGCCGGCGGCGCTGCCACCCTCGATCGCGATCCGCCGCGGATCGGCCCGCCCCGCCGCCACCAGGGCCGCCGCCGCCGCAGCGCAGTCGGCCCCATCCACCACCCCCCACTGCCCGTCAAGCCGTTCGCGGTAGGCCCGGCCGAAGCCCGTGGAGCCGCCGTAGTTCACATCCACCAAACCCCAGCCGCGGCTGGTCCAGAATTGGATGGCCAGGTTCAGCCCCGTGCGGGCCATCCCGGTGGGTCCGCTGTGGCCCCTCACCAGCAGGGGGGCGCCGGGGTGGCTGCCGCCGCGGGGGGGGTAGTACCAGGCCTGAGTAGGCAGGCCGCCATGGCCCTCGAACCAGAGGGGCTCTGGGAGGCTGATGGCCGCCGCCGTCAGGGGGCTGGCGGCGGCGGGGGTATGGCGCCAGCTGCCGCTGGCGGTGTCGAGCTCCAGCAGGCCGGCTGGATCGGAGGGGGAAGCGGCGATGGCCACCAGGCGGCCCCGTTCGGCCACTAAGGAGGCCAGATCATCGAAGCGCAGGTCGTACGGCTGCCAGCGGAAAGCCCCGCCCCCCGCCACCACCAGCCGGCCCAGGCGCCAGCGGCCCTCGAAGCAGGCGGCCGCCACCAGCGCCTCGCCATCCCAGGCGGTGGTGGCCATGCCGTACACCCACTGGGGCATGCCGAATTCGGCTTGCAGCGGCAGCAGGGGCTGCCAGGCGGGCTGCTCGCCGGCGCCCAGGGCCTCGGCGGCCTCAAGCCGCTCGAGGTTCCACCAGCCGCTGCGATCGCAGCTCACCACCAGATCGGCCGGCTGGCCCTCCCGGGGAATCCAGAGGGGCTGGAACACCGAAACGGCCGGACCCTCCCCAGCCATGGTTCCGGCGATAGGCCGGCAGTCTTCGAGGGAGCCCTCCGGCGTGAGCCGCCCCAGCCAGAGCTGGCTCCGCTCCCAGGGCATCGAGGCCTGCTGCCACTCGATCCAGGCCAGGTGGCTGCCGCAGGGGCTGAGCACGGCATAGCCGCAGAAATCGGCGGGCTGTCGCAGCAGCTGCGGCTCCCCGCCCCCCAGGGGCACGCTCACCAGGGCCTCCTGCTCGCCGCTTTCGAGCACGCCAATCCAGCGGCCGCGGGCCGGGTCGATCAGGCCATCGGCGAAGCGGCGCTCCGGATCGGGCTCGGTGAGCCGACGGGGCTGAGCACCGGCCAACGTCTGCGGGCTGGCCGGGGTGGCTGGGGCGGCGCCGGCCTCGAGGGGCGGCAGATCCAGGCGCCAGAGGCAGCGGTCGCCGTCATCGACCCACACCACCACCGCGGCCCCGACACCATTCCCGGGTGCGTCGACCCGCGCGGCATCGAGGGGCCTGGCATCGAGGGTCGACCTGCCGGTTGAATCCTCTGGCGCGTCAGCGGCTGGCGAGCCTCCTGGGGTTCTCTCGCCCCCTGGCCAGCCGCCCGACTGGAGGACACCTGCTTCCGACCGACCGGCCTCGAAGGTTTCGACTGGCGGTGCCTTGTCGGCCGGCCAGCCGCCCACCGCATAGGCGCCGCCGCCATAGGCGTGGATGCGGCTGCGCACATCGGCGCCGGCGGGGGTGATCTCCTGCCCGGGGGGCGCGCTGGCATTGGGGCTGGCGGGGAGTTCCACCGGCCCCGCCGGCCGCATCAGCAGGCGGGTGCGGCCGCCATCCTCCGGCCGTCGCTCCAGCCAGAACAGCCTTCCCCCCTGCAGCCGCGGCTCGGACCAGAGCGGGATGGCTCCCACCACCTGCGACGCCGCCAACACGCCATGCCCACCCACCGAATGCTCCCGCCCATGGCTTCTACAATCTCTAGCAACGTTTCAGGAACCGCCCGTTGGCGCGAAGCTTCGCCCAGATGGCCCGGTCGGCCGAGCATGGCAACCGCACGGTGCACGTGCCCAAGGAGCCCCTGGCCGAATCGCCCCTGCCGATCCACACCCTCGGCGCCCGCGAGTTGCGCACCGCCGCCAGGCGGATCAGCAAGGTGGATGAGCCGTTGCGCGATCTCGTCCGCGACATGCTGCGCAGCATGTACACCGCCCGGGGCATCGGTTTGGCCGCACCCCAGGTCGGGGTGCATAAGCAGTTGCTGGTGATCGACCTTGACCTCGAGGAGGCGGCCACGCCGCCGCTGGTGCTGATCAATCCGGAGATCACCGCCGCCAGCGCCTCCTTGAACACCTACGAGGAGGGCTGCCTGAGCATTCCCAAGGTGTATCTCGAGGTGGTGCGCCCCTCCACCGTGGAGGTGAGCTTCCGCGACGACCAGGGCCGGCCGCGGCGGATCAAGGCAGATGGCCTGCTGGCCCGCTGCATTCAGCACGAGATGGATCATCTCAATGGCGTGCTGTTCGTCGATCGCGTCACCGATGAGCTGAGCCTCCATGAGGAGCTGCGGCAGCACGGCTTCGAGCGCCACCACGTCGAGTCGATCCGCTGACATGCCGATGAAACCCCTGGCGGGCCTCTTCCTGGCCCTGGCCTGCGTGCTCGGCATCGCGGCTACCGGCTCGGTGTTCGAGTTGGCCTATGGCGATCCCGATCTTGGTGTCACCACCACCCGCTTGATCCTGGGGGCTTGCCTGCCCGGCACCCTGGTGGCCCTGCTGCTGGCGATCCGCATCAACCGCCCGGCGGCCTGAGGACCGCGAAGGCTGCAACCATGCAGCGGTTCGATCACGATCCCGCTGCTCGATCAGAGTCAACTGGCTCCGACGGACCCTGCTGGAGTCCCGGCGACTCGGCCTCCAGTCCCAGAGACTCGGCAGCCGGACCCTGTCGAGCCTTTTCGGCCGGCCGCAGGAGGGGCCACCCCACCGCTGGAGCTGCAGGGCTCCTGCATACGATTCGACCCTGCCGCCATCCGCCGTGAGGTTCCCCGTGCGTCTCCCCTTCCCCCGCCGGATCGCTCCCCCTGCGCAACGGGCCGCGGCGGTTGCCCTGGTCAGCTGCCTGGCCGGTGGGGCGATCGGACCCGCCACCCTGCCCGCGCGGGCCCAGTCCTCGGAGCCCTCCGCCTTCGCCAGGCCGGCACCTTCGCTGTTCGGCATGGCTGATCTCGATTCCCAGAAGTTTTTGGTGGTGGCGGCGCCGATCGGCAGCAGCAGCCGCTCCCAGCTGAATATCTATGAACAGGTGAATGGCCGGCGCCCCTGCTTCGCGGTGGCAACCGGCCGCCCGGCGGTGGTGAATCCCCTGCTCAGCACCTTTGATTTCAGCGGCATCTGCGGCCGCTATATCGATGCCAACGGCTACTCGGTGCGGGTGGGCGACACCGATCTGGCCACGGTGTACCGCCTGAGCGTGGTGAATCAGGACAGCGACACCCTGCTGATGGCCCTGCCCACCCGCCCCGGGGCCGGTCCGGAGATGGTGGTGGGCCGCACCCTCGGCAGCGGCACCGGCTTCCTGAAGCTGGAGCTCGAACCCGGCTGGAGGTTGGCGCGTCGCACATTCCGCGGTCGTTCCCTGGGCCATGTGTACCTCTACCGCGATAGCTGGCCGGCGGTCTCCGAGACTCCGGCTGCGGCTCCCCTGCCCCAGCCGGCGCCCTCCTCCCGCTCCACTCCACCCGCCAGCACTGGCCCTGCCGCTACGGCACCGGTTCCCGCCCCTGGCACCGCTGGCCTGAGCTCTGAGGCGGTGCCCGCCGCCGGCCGCTCGACCCCTTCGGCGCCCTCCTCACCACCCCCAGCGGTGCGATGAGGGTCGGTTGCTAGGGTGGAAAGCTGTTTGCGACTTCGCAGCGTTTCATGACACAGGTCACCGTCGGCGAAAACGAAGGGATCGAATCCGCCCTGCGTCGCTTCAAGCGCCAGGTGTCCAAGGCCGGCATCTTTGCCGATCTGAAGCGGCTGCGGCACCACGAGACTCCCACCGAGAAGTACAAGCGCAAGGCCCAGCAGCGCCGCCGCCGCCGCTGAGCGAGCGGCCCACTCCGGCTCCGTCCCTCAGCCTGGCTTGGCTGGCCTGTTTATGGCCTGTTCCTCACGGATGGCTCAGGAGTTCCTGAGCCATCCGTTGTTGTGACGTTTTTTTGTTTGCTCTGGTGAGTTCTGGAAGCGTTCTGCCCATCGGAATGCGCCCCACTGAGCCGGCCTGACCCGGCGAGACGCTGCCCAGGGCACCGAGAGCTTGACGGCACCTCCACTGTGCAGATCCGCGCCGGCGGTCGCTGCCGGTGGAGCGGTCGCTGCGCTGCCACCCGCATGCGTGCTGCAGAACTGGTGGCCCTACCGGTTCGCTGACGGATCCGCCGGATCCAGGCCTGAGAGCCTCGCCTGATGCCCCTGGCTTCGCTCTCCTCCCCTTCCGGCTCCCTGGCTCAGTTCGGCCTGTGGCTGGCCGCGGCGATCAATCTCGCCTTCGGTCATCCCCGCGAGGAAGGGGCCCATCTCCCTGCCTTGGTGGATGTGCAGACCTACCGCGACCGGCCGCGGCGCCGCTCCCGCTGAGCTCGGCCTCGGTGCCCATCCCCAGGCCATCGAAGCTGCGGTAGGTGAGGGCCTCGGCCACCGCCGCCGGCCCCACCCGCTCCTGCTGCTCCAGATCGCTGATCGTGCGGGCCACCCGCAGCAGCCGCGCCCCCGATCGCGCCGAAAGATGCCGTTGACGGATGGCCCGCTCCCAGAGGGCCAGGGCCGCGGCATCGAGCTGCAGCGCCTGGGCCAGGGAGGCCGCCGGCAGTTCGGCGTTGCCACAGCCGCCGGGGTTGCGGGCGGCGGAGCGTTGCCGTGCCGCCAGAACCCGCTCGGCCACGGTGCGGCTTCCCTCGGGAGCCCCAGCAGCCTTGCCCTCCATCCCCGTAGGTCTGCTGTCCTGCCGGTAGGCCCCCGCCAGGTCGTGGGGGTCGCAGCGGCGCATCACCACCTGCAGATCGATTCGGTCCAGCAACGGCCCGGAGAGCCGGCCCCAGTAGCGCCGCCGTTCCGCTTCGCCACAGCGGCAGGGTCGCTCCGGGTCGCCCCACCAGCCGCAGGGGCAGGGATTGGTGGCGCCCACCAAGGTGATGCGGCAGGGGAAGCGGCAGCGCTGACGGGTGCGGCTGATCCACACCTCCCCCTCCTCCAGGGGCTGGCGCAGCTGATCGAGCACGGCGCGGCGGAACTCGGCCAGCTCATCGAGGAACAGCACGCCGTTGTGGGCGAGGCTCAGCTCCCCCGGTCGCGGCAGCGTGCCGCCGCCGATCAGGGCCGCGGCCGAGCAGCTGTGGTGGGGGCTGCGGAAGGGACGCCTGCGGATCAGGCCGGCTCCCTCCGCCAACAGACCCGCCACGGAGTGGAGCTGGGTGAGTTCCAGGGCCTCCCGATGCTCCAGGGGCGGCAGCAGCGACAGCAGCCGGCGGGCCAGCATCGTCTTGCCGGTGCCCGGGGGGCCGACCAGCAACAGGTGATGGTCGCCGGCGGCGGCGATCTCCAATGCCCGCCGGCCGTGCTGCTGCCCCCGCACCTCAGCGAGATCGAGGCTCTCCCTGCTCGTGGCAGCAGCCAGGGGCCTGCCGCAGGTCTGGGGCGGTGGTGGCTCGGCCAGCAGCGGGTCGGCCAGCACCGCCATCGCTTCCTTGAGGGTGGCAGCCGCCCACACCGTGAGGCCCTCCACCAGGCGGGCCTCGGCCGCATTGGCGCTCGCCACCAACAGGGCCCGAACCCCCTGGCTCCGGGCCGCCATGGCGAGCGCCAGCACCCCCCGCACCGGCCTAAGGCTGCCGTCGAGGCCCAGTTCCGCAGCGCTCCAGACTCCATCCAGCTGCTCCAGGGGGAGCTGGCCGCTGGCGCCGAGCAGCCCCAGGGCGATCGGCAGGTCGAAGGCGGGCCCCTCCTTGCGCAGGTCCGCGGGTGCCAGGCTCACGACCACCCGCGTGAGGGGAACCTTCAGGCCACTGTTTCGCAGGGCCCCACGCACCCGCTCGCGGGATTCCTGCACGGCGGCATCGGCGAGGCCCACCATCAGCAGGCCCGGCAGACCCGGGCCGATGTCCACCTCCACCGTCACCGGCAGGGCCTCGAGGCCCCGCAGGCCCGCACTGCCACATCGTGCCAACATCAGATCAGGGGTTGGATGGGGGGACGGATCAGGGGTGAAACGTTCACGTCAGGCCGGCCTGACCGGATCCATGGATCCGGCCGGTTGCAACGGCTGCTGGTTTCGGTGCGCCCGCTCGTCGGGTCTTGTCTTCGGGGTGGCCATCCGTTCACCAATACACCCGTTCCTCAGCTCACCCCACCAGTTCCACCCCCTGTCCCACCCTCTCCCTAGGCCCCGATGAGCAACCTTGAGGCCATGTCCCCCGACCCTTCCCAGACCCCGGATTCCGCATCCACCAGTCCCGCCGGGCTTCCAGCGGATCCCTCGGACCCCGGTGCCCCTGAGCCGACCGCCATCGCCAGCGGGGCTGCTGCGAACGACACGATTTTCGGCCGCATCCTGCGGGGCGAGATTCCATGCGATGCGGTGTATGCCGACGACCTCTGCCTGGCCTTCCGTGATGTGAATCCCCAGGCGCCGGTGCATGTGCTGGTGATTCCCCGCGAGGCCCTGGTGAACCTGGCCGACGCCGGCCGGCAGCATCGCGAGCTGCTGGGCCACCTGCTGCTGGTGGCGGCCAAGGTGGCCCGGCAGGAGGGACTGGAGGGCTGGCGCACCGTGATCAACAGCGGCGCCGAGGCGGGTCAGACCGTGTTCCACCTGCATGTGCATGTGATCGGCGGGAGGCCCCTGGCCTGGCCGCCTGGCTAAGGAGCTGCTGAATAGTCCGAGAACGCCAACCCATTGCAGGCCAACGCATGCGGGCTCGTTGATGCGCAGCGGCTTCGCCCTTTCCGGATCTGGAAGCATCCCGCCTGACGCCGCCACCGCCCCACCAGCGGCGACAATGCCGGTCATACGCCCGCCGGCCACCCTTGAATCCCCTGAAGGCCCTCCGTGAGCAGCTGGGCAAGCTGCAGCGCCTGGCCCAGCCCTACTTCCTGCCCCTCGATGCCAACGGCCAGGCGGCCAGCGGCGCCCAGTTCCTGCTGCTGATCCTGTCCCTGGTGGCCGTGGTGGTGGGGGTCACCCTGCTGCTGCTCACGGCGGCCGTGGGGGTGAGCGGCGCCCTGATCCCCGAGCTCCAGAGCCGCTTCCTGCCCGGCGTGCCCCAGCAGGTGGCGTCTCTCTGGAAGGGGCCGGTGGGGCCTGTGATTCTGGCCCTGGCGACCGCCGGTGCTGGGGTCTTCTGGTGGTTCCGCGGCCGCCTGCGCCAGGGGCGCTGGCTGCCGTGGCTGCTGCTGGGGGTGATCATCCTGCTGATCCTGGTGATCAACGGCATCAATGTGGGCATCAGTTTTGTCGCCCGCAACGTTGATAACACCCTGGTGGCCTACGACAAGGATGGCTTCTGGAAAACGGTGAGCATCTATGCCTTCTGCCTGGTGCTGGCCCTGCCGATCCGCGCCATCCAGAGCTATCTCATCCCCAAGCTCGGCTTGATGTGGCGAGAGTGGCTGAGCAGCCGGCTGCTGCAGCGCTACATGAGCAACCGCGCCTACTACGTGCTCAACCCCAACGACGAAAGCCAGGAGGAAATCGATAACCCCGACCAGCGGATC
Source organism: Cyanobium sp. (assembly GCA_040399305.1). Lineage (GTDB taxonomy): Bacteria > Cyanobacteriota > Cyanobacteriia > PCC-6307 > Cyanobiaceae > Cyanobium. The sequence continues at coordinate 62,844 of JBBASH010000004.1, read as the reverse complement.
TCCCAGGACACGGCCAGTTTCACGGCCACCAGCCTGAGCGTGACGGTGGAAATCATCTCGGCGCTGCTCACCTTCTTCAGCTTCATCATCGTGCTGTGGAGCATCAACCACACCCTGGCCCTCTGGCTACTTATTTATTCTGTGGCCGGCACGGCAGTGGTGGTCTTCGCCAGCCGTAAGCTGGTCAACCTGAATTATCAGCAGCTCAAGTTGGAGGCCGATTTCCGCTACGGGCTTGTTCATATTCGCGACAACGCCGAATCGATTGCCTTTTACCGCGGTGAGCAGCAGGAGGCCCATGAAGGTGAACGCCGCCTCGGTGGCGCGATTCGCAACTACAACCGCTTGATCATCTGGGAGGCCCTGATCAATGTGATCCAGCGCTCCTACGACTACTTCTCCCGCTTCCTGCCCTGGCTAGTGATCGCGCCGATCTATTTCGCCAAGCAGGTGGATTTCGGTGTGTTCGGCCAGGCCAGCATCGCCTTCTCTCAGGTGCTGTACTCGGTGAGTTACATCGTGAACAACATCGACCGCCTCGCCGCCTTCTCGGCTTCGATCAGCCGTCTGGAGGGTTTCCAGAGCAAGGTGGAGGGCATCGCCGCCCAGCGCCTGGTGTCCGATGGGCAGGTGCCGGCCTCGCAAGCGAGCGCCCCCGGTACTGAGTCGATCCTGGTGAGCCATGTCGATCTGGTGCCGCCCCGCACTGATCGCACCCTGATCCATGACCTCAGCCTCACGGTGGGTCCGCGCCAGCGCCTGCTGGTGGTGGGTCCCTCCGGCTGCGGCAAAACGTCGTTCCTGCGGCTGGTGAGCGGCCTGTGGGAGCCAGCCGCTGGCACCGTGCAGCGCCCGCCGGTGGGCGAGCTGATGTTCATCCCCCAGAAGCCCTACATGCTGCTGGGCAGCCTCAGGGAGCAGCTTTGTTATCCCCAGCCCCCCGAGCGCTTCGGCGACGACCAGCTTCGCCATGTGCTCGAGGAGGTGCGGCTGCCGGAGCTGGTGCAGCGCTACCCCGACCTCGACATCAAGCAGGACTGGCCCCGCCTGCTCTCGCTGGGTGAGCAGCAGCGCCTGGGCTTTGCCCGCCTGCTGCTCAATGCCCCCCGCTTCGCAGTGCTCGATGAGGCCACCAGCGCCCTCGATGTGACCACCGAGAAGGTGCTCTATGAGCTGTTGGTGCAGCGGGATGTGGCCTTTGTGAGCGTGGGCCACCGCCCCACCTTGGTGGACTACCACGACACCGTGCTGGAGCTCGATGGCACGGGCGCCTGGCGCCTGCTGCCGGCCGCCGGCTATAGCTTTGTGCGACCCACCTGATCCGATGCCCGACCCCGTTTCTCCGGTTGAGCCCACGGCGGGCGCCGATGCCTCTGCCACCCCAGCCCCCGGCGGCGCTGCCGCGACCCCAGCCAGGGCCACCAGCGCCACCACCGGTGATGTGCCGGCCTTTGGCTGGAGCGGCTATGCCGAGCGGGTCAACGGCCGCTTCGCCATGCTCGGCTTCGCGGCGGTGCTGCTGATCGAGGTCCTCAGCCGCGACACCTTCCTCCACTGGGCGGGGTTGGTGCCCTGAGGGGGGCTGGGTCTATTTGCACGATTGGCGGTTCAGGTTCCCAGCGATCCCACCGGCACCACGCTGATGCCATCGGCGCGTCGGTAGCCGTATCCGCTGCCGCACACCACGGCCAGGAATGCGGGTTCGCCGGTGCGGCCGATGTCGAGCTGGCTTCGGAAGCGCAGCAATGACGGGGCGGCGGCCTTTCAGCTTGTGGGGCGCCAGCTGAGGCCAGGCCACACGAGGCCTCGGAGCCGATGGCACCTCGATCCAATCCACCCAACCAGATGCCGCCGCGGCTCCCTTCAGCCCACCCCCACCAGCTCCGCCCGGGTTTGTAACTGCTGCGCCGCCGTCACCAGGGTCCGGTCGGCGCTCACCAGGGTGAGCTCGTGGCGATGGGCCACCGCCAGATGCAGGGCATCGGCGGCCCTCAGGCCGGACTTGGCAAGCTCCTGCACCCAGGAGCGTGCCAGCAGGAAGTCGTCGCCACGGGGCTCCACCATGCCCAGTCGCTCGGTGCGGAAGTGCTCCAGTGCCTCCTGCAACGCCTCGATCCGGCTGTTGTCCAACTCGCCGCGGCGCTGGCGCAGGGCCGTGGCGGAGGCGAACTCCAGCAGCACCCAGTGACTGATCCAGAGATCGCGGTCTTTGACCTGCATGAGCCAGGCCTCCGCCGCCGGGTAGCCACTGTCGTTGTGAAACAGCGACACCAGCACGCAGGTGTCCACGTAGCAACCAGCGCGGGCCACGCTCACGGCTCCTGATCCCGCAGTTCCCGCATCAGCGCCACCGCTGAGCCCTCGGGGCCCTGGTGATCGCCGTGCAGGGCGCGCAGCCGGCTTACCCAGTCCGGGGAGCCGGCGCTCTGGGGGTGTTCTCGCACCATCCGCGCCACCGGCTGGCCGCGCCGGGTGATCACCACCTCTTCGCCGGCCTCGATCGCATCGAGCAGGGCCGAGAGCTGGGCCTTCGCCTGGGCCAGAGCGACCTTGCGCATGATCAAAGCGACCAATTGGACAACAAGCTAGCCAGATGCGTTGAGCCTGCAGAGCTCCGCTCGTCGGATCCGCCGCTCCTGAATGGGCTGCCGGCTCAAGGCACCTGGATCAAATCCACCTGCCACACCCCGCCGCGGCTCACCTCCACCGCCAGCTCGCGGCCATCGGCGCGCAGGCTGATCCGGCGGGGAACGCCAGGGGGCTCCATCGCCACCGGTTCCAGGGCCATCAGGCTGCGGCGATAGAGCACCAGTTCGGTGCGGCCCTCCAGCTGCCGCACCACCGCCAGCCGCTCGCCGCTGGCATCCACCGCCACCGCCAGGGGCTGGGCATCGGGGCGGTTGAGGCCCGGCAGGGGCACCGGCATCTGGCGCTCCAGATCCACCAGCACCACCTGCTCACGGCCACCCCGGCCCCCGATCACCGCCAGCCAGCGATCGCTCAGGGCCGGGGCGTGGCTGCTGCCGATCGCCTCCAGCCGCCGGTCCAGGCCGCCCATCGGCACTGGCATCGTGCCCGTGCAGCCGCTGAGCAGCAGCGGCGCCAAGACGGCCAGGGGCCGGGCCAGCAGGGGCCTGCGGGGCAGGAACGGCGCTGACTTGAGCGGGCGTTTCAGGAGCGGGGGGGGCGTGTCCCTGCGGTGAGCGCCCAGGCGGCGGGCCCAGCGGGGGAGGCCTGGGGGTGCAATCGTCATGGCTCAGCGCCCCGCCGCCGCTGGGGCGCTGCCGCCGCTGAGCACCCCCGCCGGCAGGTCGGGCTCCAGTTGGTTCGCCAGGTCGAACACCTGCACCCGGTTGATGCCGTTCTGCATCACCTCCAGGGCCAGGCGCCGGCCGCTCGGGGCCAGCGAGAGGCGTTCCACCTCCTGGTCGCCGGGCAGGGGGAAGCGCAGCAGGTTGCCGTTGACCCGGTCCTCGATCACCGCCAGGCGGCGGTTGCCCTGCTGGATCAGCACCGCCACATAGCGGCCGTTCCAGCTCAGCGAGGGTGAGCGGTGCGGCTGGAAGCGACGCAGGTGGCGCAGCGGCAGCTCCCGGCCTGAGGGTTGTTCCTGCAGCAGCAGGGTGTCGCGGCCGCCCCGCTCCACCACGCTCGCCAGCACCCGTCCGTCACCGCTGAGGGCCGGATCCTGGCGATTGGTGGCGCCCAGGCCCGCGGGTCCGGCGCTGCGGCGGCCCCAGCTCCAACTGCCGCAGCCGCTGCAGAGCATGGCCGTCAGGGCGCCTGTCACCACCACGCTCCGCAGCAGAGCCGAACCCGTGAACCGCCCTTCGGCGTTGGGGGTTGTCGGGGAGGGCCGGTGGTGCCGGTGCTGCCGCAATCCGATCAGTCGTCGAAGCGGGAGCTGTTATCCCGCGCTGGACCTGCGGGACCGGGGCGGTCGTCGCGGGAGGCTGGGCGACTGGCTTCCGGCCTGGAGGCGGCCGGCGGGCGGGATGCATAGCTGCCGGAGGCGGTGGGCTGGTTGCCCTTGCCGGCCAATGGCGCGTAGTCGGCATCGCTCACGCCGGAAGCCCGGGGGCCGGTATCGCCCGCGCCACCACGGATCGGCGAACCCTGGGGAACGCCGTTCCCAGGTCCAGCGGCTGCCGGGCCACGACCGATGGGCCCGCCTTCAGGGGCGCTGGGCCGCCGGCTGGAGCGGGGCATGGTGTCGGCGCTGGCCACCGGGCGGCTGCCGCGGCGCACTTCGCCGCCGCCCTCGCGGCGGCGGGCACCGAAATCGGCCGGCGCTTGGCGGGACCCTCCGGCGCTGTAGCGGCCGGCAGGAGGACCATCCCGGTCGGCGGCGGGAGCCCGGTAATCGGGTTCACGCCTGGGGTTGTCCCAGCCTTCGTCAGTGTCGGGGCGGCGGCTGGCTGCGCGCTCGGGAATCGCGGCCCGACTGGGGCGACGAGGGCGGTAAAAGTCTTCCTCGGGACCCTCGCGGGAGGGGATACGGCCACGGAAGGCATCCGGTTCGTCGAAGGATTCGCCCTCCCAACTGCGGCCGCCTACACCACCACGGGGGGCGAAGGGGGCCGGTTCCTCGTCGTCGAAGTAGGAGGAGCGGCGGGCCTGTTCGGTGGTCACGCCGCGGAGCCGCACGCTCTCATAGGCGAAGAACACCGTGGTGGCGGCCAGCAGGAACTGGCCGAACTGCAGGATCGGATCGAGGCGCCAGCCCTGGAAGAAGAGGATGCCGCCGCAGAGCAGGCCGATGGCGGCGAAGAACACGTCGTAGTCGCGGGCCAGGGCGGGTTTGAAGTTCCTCATGAAATAGAGGAAGGCCCCACCCACCGCCAGCACGATGCCGACAATGCTGGCCCAGTTGAGGCTGGCGTTGACCAAGGGGTTTGCCGGGAGGTATCCCGGGCGGTTGCGAGCGTGGCCTCACTTTAGGGACCGGGCCAAGGGGTGCCGGGCCGGTTGGGCCTAGTTCCGGAGAGCACTGGCAGCTGTCTCTTGTCAGGCCTGGCTGTCCTTCTGTGGGGGCCTGCGATCTGGATCGGGCCAGGCGGCCCTGTTTCGGCTGCCGTTTGCGCGACGACCCGGCAGCTCAGAGAGCAGGTTGAGGTCAGCAGGGAAAGCGGCTGGGCCATCAGCAGCAATGCTCTTGAAGACACCTGGGCCACATGGGACCCCAGGAGTCCTGGCCAGGTGCCGATTGGAGCCCAAGTATTCCGGTCTGGGATCCGGAGGAATCCATTTCGGAATCCAAGGCCCATCCGGGATGGTCTCGCTAACACCAGGCGAAGCTGAGACCCCACTTCAGGGCTGAATCAAAAAGGCGCGAAGGAAAGCGGCTCGATCCCCAAACCGTTTTCCAGCACAAAAAGCCTGGCATGGACCGCGGTGTCCCGATGTCCACCCGAGGCGTTCAGTGGCCCGCTACCGATCAGAGCTTGCGGTCGACGCGGTCGTTCTGGCTGATGAAGAACAAAGCGATCGAGATCGGGATGACCACGATCGCCCCTCCGTACACGAGGCTGCTCAGGAAGTTGGAGAGGGAGGGGGTCATGGCGGCTGGCCGGCGTCAGTCGGCCGAGATCCTAGGCAGTGGGGGCGACTTCCTACGATTCCCTCTCCACCGCTTAGAGCTTTGTGACGGCTGCGCTCCCCCAGGTCCACCTGGCCCTCGGCCTTCTGCTGGGGCTCTGGACGCTGCTGTTCCTGTTCCGCATCGTGCTCACCTGGTACCCCCAGATCGACCTCAGCCAGGGCTGGGGCCGGCTGGTGGGCCTGCCCACGGAGCTGGTGCTAGCCCCCACCCGCCGCCTGATCCAGCCGATCGGCGGCGTGGATGTGGCGCCGGTGGTGTGGGTGGGGCTGGTGAGCCTGCTGCGCGAGTTGCTGGTGGGCCAGCAGGGCGTGATCACCCAGGCCATGCTGCGGGCCACGGCGGCGGTGGGCTGACGGCCTAGGGAGGCAGCATCTCCTGCTCCACAAACTTGGTGTACACCTCACCCCTCTGGAACTCGGGGCGGTCCAGGAGCGCCAGGTGAAACTCAATCGTGGTGGGGATGCCGGTGATCGCGCATTCGGAGAGGGCCCGCCGCAGTCGCCGCAGGGCGTGGTCGCGGTCGACGCCCCACACGATCAGCTTGCCGATCAGGGAGTCGTAGAAGGGGGGAATCTCGTAGCCCGTGTACACGTGGCTATCGATCCGCACGCCCGGCCCGCCGGGGGGCAACCAGCCGGTGATCTTGCCGGGGGCGGGGCGGAAGTTGTGGCGGGGATCCTCGGCGTTGATGCGGCACTCGATCGCATGGCCCGTCATGCGCACGTCCTCTTGGCGCATCGAGAGGGGTTCACCACCGGCGATCCGCAGCTGCTCAGCGATCAGGTCGATGCCGGTCACCATCTCGGTAACCGGGTGCTCCACCTGGATGCGGGTGTTCATCTCCATGAAGTAGAAGCCGCCGCCGCGGTCCACCAGGAACTCCACCGTGCCAGCGCCCTCGTAGCCGATGCTGCGGGCCGCCGCCACGGCCGCATCGCCCATGCGGCGGCGCAGTTCCGGATCGAGCCCCGGGCTGGGGGCCTCCTCGAGCAATTTCTGGTGGCGCCGCTGGATCGAGCAGTCGCGCTCGCCTAGGTGCACCACGTTGCCGTGGCGATCGGCCAGCACCTGCACTTCCACGTGGCGGGGCCGGTCGATGAATTTCTCCATATAGAGGCCGGGGTTGCCGAAGGCCGCCTCCGCTTCGCCCTGGGCCGCCTTGAAGAGGTTCTCCAGCTGATCGGGGCCGGGCACCAGTCGCATGCCACGGCCGCCACCGCCCGCGGTGGCCTTGATCATCACCGGATAGCCCATCTGGTCGGCCAGCGCCGCCGCCTCATGGGGGCTAGCGAGCAGGCCCTCGCTGCCCGGAATGGTGGGCACCCCCACCGCCTGCATGGTGGCTTTGGCGGTGGATTTATCGCCCATGGCCCGGATCGATTCCGGCGACGGCCCCACGAAGGTGATGCCGTGGTCGCGGCAGATCTCGGCGAAGCGGTCGTTCTCGGCCAGGAAGCCGTAGCCGGGGTGGATGGCGTCGGCGCCGCGGGAGGTGGCCGCCGCCAGGATGTTGGGGATGTTGAGGTAGCTGCGGCTGCTGGGGGCTTCGCCCACGCACACCGCCTCGTCGGCGAGTTGCACATGCAGGGCGTTGCGATCCACCGTGCTGTGCACCGCCACGGTGGGGATGCCCAGCTCCCGGCAGGTGCGCAGGATCCTGAGGGCGATTTCGCCACGGTTGGCGATCAGCAGCTTGCCGATGGGCATCCGCAGCGGAGCCGGCCGGGGGAGGACGGACGGACCAGGCCGGTGCGGACTGTATCAGCGCTCACCGGTACCCATCGCAGGGGCAAGCGGCCCCGGCGATGGGTATAGTCACCAACGGATCCGGCTTGGCCGGAACCAACCACGCGGATGTGGTGGAATTGGTAGACACGCACGTTTGAGGGGCGTGTGGCTTCGGCCTTGCGAGTTCAAGTCTCGCCATCCGCATTCTTCTTTTCCACAACTTGACCCAAGCGCCGCCGGACCCTTCAGCTGATCGGGTAGCGGGCTCGGGTCAAGCTGATCCGGTGAGCCGGGGCCAGGTTGACGCTCAGGAACGCCAGACCCGCCAGGCTCCTGCCCTGGGGCTCGGTTCTCAACCGGCCGGGCCCCTCAGCCAGGTTGGCCGCCGTGGTGTGGCCGAACCCGTGGCCACGATCGTGCTGGTGAGCAACGGTCCGGGTGAGATGACCACCTGGGTGCGTCCGCTGGCCGATGAGCTGCATCGCCTGCTGCCCCTGCGGCCCCGCGATCCCGAAGCACCCTGCAGCCTGCAGCTGGTGCTGGTGCCCTGCCCCAATGCCACCGGCCAGGAGGCGCGGCTGGCCCGCGGCTGGGACCTGTTCAGCCGGGTGCTGCCGGCCGGGCGCTTCTGGTGGCTGCTGCTGCGGCCTGCCCGCCACGGCCCCTGGCCGCGCCAGGGGGTGGTGGTGTTTCTGGGCGGTGATCAGTTCTGGACGGTGCTGCTCTCGGCCCGGCTCGGTTACCGCCACCTCACCTATGCCGAGTGGGTGGCCCGCTGGCCCCAGTGGAATGACCACGTCGCCACCATGGGGCCCAAGGCCTCCCGGCGCCTGGCCCCCCGCTGGCGCGCCCGCTCCACGGAGGTGGGCGACCTGATGGCCGATCTCTCCGCTTCGGCCCGCCAGGACGCGCCGCTGCCGGAGGGGGAGTGGGTGGCACTCCTGCCCGGCTCGAAGCGGGCCAAGCTCCAGGTGGGCATGCCCTTTCTGCTCGCGGCCGCCGACCGCTTGGCGGTCCTGCGGCCGGGGTGTCGCTTCCTGCTGCCGGTGGCACCTACCACCACGGTGGACGAACTGCTGGCCTTCGCCGGGCCCGCCAATCCGATCTCCCGCTACTTCGGCATCCAGGAGCCCACTCGCCAGGGCGGCGAACTGATCACCGCCGCTGGCACCCCGATCCGGCTACTGGAGGTGCATCCGGCCCACGGCGCCCTGAGCCAGTGCCGCCTCGCCCTCACCACGGTGGGGGCCAACACCGCCGAACTCGGGGCGCTGGGGGTGCCGATGATCGTGCTGGTGCCCACCCAGCACCTGCATGTGATGCAGGCCTGGGATGGCTGGATGGGGTTGCTGGCCCGCCTTCCCCTGGCGCGGCGGCTGCTGGGGGTGGCCCTCACGGCCTGGCGGATGCGCCACCGCGGCTTCCTGGCCTGGCCCAATATCACCGCCGGCCGGGCCGTGGTGCCGGAGCGGGTGGGGCCGATCACCCCCCAGCAGATCGCCGAGGAGGCCGCCGACTGGCTTGACCATCCGGATCGGCTTGAGGGCCTGCGCGACGACCTCCGCAGCCTGCGAGGCCGACCCGGGGCGGTGGCGGCCCTGGCTGGAATAGTGCGCGATCTACTGCCACCGGGGCTGACTACCTAGGGTTGGACCACTGATTTGCGTTGTTGCTGCCCGATGTCGGCGTTGTTTCCGGATCCCTCCTCCAGCTCAGCCGCCAAGGGCAATGCTCCTGAGGGGGCTGACACGCCGGCGGTTCCGGCTGCCCAAGCCAACAACGCCGCCGAAGGATCCGCCTGTGGCCTGCCCAGCGGCCTGGAGCGGGGCCTCGATGAGGAGGCCTGGCGCCAGCGCCTCACCCCCGAGCAGTTCCGCATCACCCGCCAGGGAGGCACCGAGAGGGCCTTCACGGGCACCTACTGGAACCACAAGGGCCAGGGGATGTACCACTGCCTGTGCTGCGGCGCCGAGTTGTTCAGCTCCGCCACCAAGTTTGAATCCGGCACCGGCTGGCCCAGCTTCTGGGATGGGGTGAACCCCGGCGCCATCACCACCATCACCGACCGCTCCCACGGCATGGTGCGCACCGAGATCCGCTGCGCCCGCTGTGAGGCCCACCTCGGCCATGTGTTCAACGATGGGCCCCGGCCCACTGGCCAGCGCTACTGCGTGAATTCAGCCTCCTTGGAGTTTCAGCCAGAGTGAGTGTTTGTGCGCCTCCCAGGCGTTAGGCCTGGAGGGCAGGCCATGGGTAGAAACCGCACTCGATTGGAAGGGGTGATAGCCATAGATTGTGAGAGAACTTTCAAGGGATCTTCATCGCTTCCTTCTGCTGTTTTGTTGGCGGCCTGGATGCAATCCAGAGTCAACAGCTTGTTTGTTATCCCTTATTTGGATGACGTGACATGTGGCTCTTTTCCAATCGTCTCAGCCCGCCTCGGGCCAATCGGTTTCGCATCGGCGATACCTGGGTGGGCCCCGAAGGCCGGCCCTATCTGGTCAAGCAAGGAAAGATGGAGAATTTCGTATCCCTGCAGTCTCTGGGATGGAATGTTTGCCTTGATCGCCGAAGCAACGACACCCGTGGGTTTCAGCGGACCAAATGGGGCGGTCAATCCTGAACAAGCACCTGTGCCACTCTCGATCAGCCTTGGTTGAGGGATTGGGTTGGGTTGTTGGTGCCATCAATCAGGGCCGCAATCGCCGCTCCCTGGATGCTCACGGTGTTGGTTGAGAAAACGTGGTCTTGAAAGCGTCGGCCAAGCGACTGGATCCTTTGCGGATCCTGCTGCAAGGTGAACAGGGCTTCGGCGAAGGCTTCAAGGTCTAGGTAGTCGACCGATACGCTGCAGCCCAGTTCCGATAGTTCGGCAATTCCGCCACAATGTTTGAAGCACACGCTAGGAATGGCCATGGCACCCGCTTCCAGGCTGACAACGGGCCCCGGATCTTCCCTGGAGAGGCAGGCCATGACATTGAGTTGCCTCAGGGCTGCCGCCCCGCAGGATACCCCGGGCAGCAGCAGCGCATGTTGGCGTATTCCCAGCAGAGTGAGATCACGATCGGCTTTCACATAGGTGAGGGAGCCGGGCCCGCAGCCAACCCATACGGCTCGGAAAGGGATGTCGGCAAAGCGTTTGGCACAAGCTTTGACAAGCAGAGGGAAAAGATCAAAACCCTTGCGATCGATGGCTGAACCGGCAAAGCCAAAAAGGAAGACCTTTTTGCTTCTGAGTTCTTGAAGCGTGTCAATGACAGATTGACTGGAATCGTTGCAGGAAAGCTGCATCATTTCTTCCGGTCTTTCGTAGGGGACATACGCCGGCATCACCACGCATTGATTGGGGTTGGCGCGGTGGTTCTGGACAAGATTTTTCTTGACGCTTTCGCCTTCGCAGGTGAGTATATCGGAGATTGATATCTGTCTTTCAATTGCATCTCGCGTGCTCGAAAGAAGCAGGCCGATTTCCATTTCGTGAACACTGCTGATCACCTTGGTCCGACTGCGATCAATCGTCAGTTTGCCCAGGCAATAGCCCAGTACCAGGGTGTTCAGGTAGAGGCAGTCGGGGTTGACTTTCGCCACGATCTCCGCCAACCAGGCGTCGGGGTCTCCGGTCTTGGAGTTGGTCAAGCGACGGCTCAGTCGCTTGTGCCACCGCTCGGCCACAGGTCGGGTGGTGAAGGTATAGGTGGGACAGAGGGCAGCGAATTCTTCGCACAGCGGGCCATCTCGCATCAGGGCCACCACCGGGCGGATGCTCGTGTTGGCCAACAACCACCGAATCAGCCAAAGCAGCAGCAGGGGGGCACCGGTGCGTTGCCCCTCATGGCTTACAAAAAGCGTGGTCGTCATGCCGGGGCCTAGGCCTTTGTCAGGGTCTGGGCAGCCTGACACAGGCTCCGAGGTGCCTTACCAGGGATCGTCCAGGGGCTCCACGTCCACATCCACCAGCTTGCTGTTGCGTTCGGGATCGGCGCTCCCGGATGGGCTGTTGCGGGGGTAGGCCTCCAGGGAAGGACGGCGGTTGCTGGCTGGTTGGGGTGCTTCCTGATCCAGGCGGGGGCGGGGTTGGCTGCGATCGCGGGGGAGCGGTTGCTCCAGATCCAGCCTGTCATCGCGATCCTCAGCGATTCTTCGCCCCCTCCAGCTTTCGTCCGGCTCATCGGCGAAGCGCTCGGAGGGTTCCTGCCGCCAGCCCTGGTCCGGGCGATCGCGATCGCGCCCCTCGCGCTCAGGGGCATCAAGCCCGTTGTCCCTGGTGCCGCGCCTTGGGGGATAGAGGCTGGTCTCCTCGTCGCGGACTTGCTCGCCGCCGTATCTGTCGTCCCGCAGGGGGGCTGCGCGACGGGAATCCTCGCCATCGCGGAAGCGCCCGAAGCGGTTGTCCTCCTCCTCATCGAGATAGCGGCGCTGGCGCAGCGGTTCGCGCTCGCGGCGTTCCTCGAGTTCCACGTAATCGAACTCCTCCTCCGGCTGGAAGGAGCGGCTGGTGGCGGGCTGGATGCGGCGCTGCTCAAGCTGACTGGGCTGGCCGGCGGGCAGCTGGTTCTCGGCCGGCACGGCGCCACCGCGGTAGCGCTCCCTTTCCTCCTGCTCCCAGCTGCTGCCACCGATGCCGAGTTTTTCCAGCAGGCCGGTGCCCAGCTGCTTGAGCTTCTCCTCGGCGCCTTCGTACACGATGATCCGGTCGGTACCGCTGCTCACGATTTCGCCCACCGGCATCTCCCAGGTGCTCAGCACCCCTTCACCCAGGAGGGGCACCCCGAGGGCGCCGATCACCAAGGTGGTGAGCTCGCCGGTCTCCACATCGAAACTGAACCCCAGCACCCGGCCCAGCTGGGCGCCGGATTCGGTGACCACCTGGCAGTTGATCACCTTGCTGAAGCGATCCGGATCGAAGCTCTCGGCGAGCGAATCGGCAGAATCCACCAGAATCACATCACCCACCTGGCGGATCCGCTCCAGGGGCATCCAGCGGGGCAGACCCGGCAGGAAGCGGGTGAGGGGGTTGTCGCGCAGGCCGAGGGCCACCACCTCGCGGCGGTCGATATCCACCATCACCTCGCCCACCACCCCCAGCCGACGGCCGGTGTCACGGGTGATCACCTGGGTGCCCATCAACTCGGAGCGCAGCCAGAGGCGATCGCTCGGGGCGGGGGCGTTGGGATCGGGGGCGGCAGGTGTGGAGGAGGTCAAGTCCGGGGGCCCAGTCGGCCCATTGTGGACCACCCCGCCAGCTCAGGCGGCCGGCGGCAATCCGACCACCTGGGTGTGGGTGCCGCGGGCCTGGGTCACCCCGATCGTGCGGGTGGAAGCAGCGATCATCGGTCGGCGGTGGCTCACCACCAGGAACTGGGCCGCATCGGCCTGGGCGGCGATCAGGCCGGCGAGCCGCTCCACATTGATGCCATCCAGGAAGCTGTCCACCTCATCGAGGGCATAGAAGGGGGAGGGGCGGAAGCGCTGCAGGGCGAACAGAAAGCTCAGGGCCGTGAGCGATTTCTCCCCCCCGGACATCGACGCCAGCCGGCGCACCGCCTTGCCCTTGGGATGGGCCACCAGGGTGAGCCCCCCCTCCAAGGGTTGCTCGGGGTTCTCCAGCTGCAGGTGTCCCTCGCCATCGGAGAGGCCGGCGAAGATCGTGCGGAAGTGGCCGTCCACGGCGTGGAAGGCCTCCAGAAAGGCCTCCTGGCGCAGGGTGGACACCGTTTCGATCCGCAGCAGCAGCTCCTCGCGTTCCTTGCTCAGCACATCAAGGCGCTCCTCCAGCTCGGCGAGGCGGGTTTCCAGTTGCTCCAGCTCTTCAAGGGCAAGCATGTTCACCGGTTCGAGGGCCTCCATGCGTCGCGCCGCGGCCTGCAGCTCGCCGCGCAGGGTGTCGAGACCGGCCTCGCGAACCTCCTCGGGGATCTCGGGGCGGGGATCGGGCAGGGCGCGCTCCAGCTGCTCCAGCCGCAGGCTGCCGCTGCGCTGCTCCTCCACCAGGGCCGCGATCTCCTCCCCGAGGCGCTGGAGTTCCCACTGGCGTTGCTGCAGCGCCTGACGGGCGGCTCCCTGCTGGGCCTCGGCCTGATCGCGCTGGCGCCGCTTCTCGCCGAAGCGCGCCGCCAGGTCGGCTTGGCGCGCCTCCAGCTCGGTGCGCCGGGTCTGGCCGCTCTGCTGTTGCTCCTTCCAGGCCTGGCGCTCGCTCAGCAGGGTCTGCACCGCCTCGACCAGCCGTTTCTCTTCCGTGGTGATGGCCTCCAGTTGGCTGGCCAGCCGTTCGGTGGCCAGGGCCCGGTCGCGGCGTTCGGCGGCCAGAGCATCGCGCCGCTGGCGGGCCTCGCTGAGGGCGCGGTCGGCCGCCTCCAGGTCCCCCTGGAGGCCCTGCCACTGGGCGGCGTCGGCATTGGTACCGGCGGCGCCTTCGGCGGCTTCCAGGGCGGTGAGGGCCTCGCGCAGGGGTCCGATGCTGCTCGCGATCTGCTGCAGGCGGTCCCGGTCGGTGCTGGTGGCCTGGCGCAGCTGTTCCAGGCGGGCCGTGAGCTGGCTGCGGCGCTGCTGCAGCGGCGTGAGCTGGCGCTGGGCCGCCAGGCGCTCGGCCTCCACGGCGGCCTGACGCTGTTGGCTCTGGAGCAGCTGGGGCCGGCTCTCCTCCAGGGCCCGGGCCAGCTCCGCCTCTCTGCGGCGGCTGGCCAGCAGGCTCTCCCCCAACTCCAGCAGCCGGCGCCGCAGCGGTTCGGCCTCGTCGCCCTCCTGGCTACTGCCGAAGCCGAGCTGACCGCTGCGCTGCTGCAGGCTGCCGCCGGTCATGGCGCCGCTCTTCTCCAGTAGTTCGCCATCGAGGGTCACGGCCCGGCAGCGGCCCAGTTCGCGGCGGGCGTTGTCGAGGCGGTCGAACACCAGGGTGTCGCCGAAGACGTAGCGGAACACCTCGGCGTAGACGGGCTCATGGCGGATTAGGTCCACGGCCCGGCCGACCAGGCCGCCCGGTCCGGCGGGACCGCCGGAGCCCGCTCCCGCCGGACCGGGTCCGCGCTGGAACGCTGCCCCCGCCGGCCCGCCACCGCCGCCGCGGATGCGGTTGAGCGGCAGGAACGTGAGGCGGCCGGCCCGGCGCTGCTTCAGCAGCTCGATCGCCCGGGCGGCGATGCGGTCGTCTTCCACCACCACCTGGCCGAGGCGGGCGCCGGCCGCCACCTCCAGGGCCACCCGGTGACGCTCCTCCACCTCGGCGAGCTGGGCCACCGGCCCGTGGATGCCCTCCAGCCCGGATTCGAGCAGCAAGCGAAGGGCGCCGGTCCCGCGGCTTTCCTGCAGGGTGTCGCGGCGGCTATCGAGGCGAGCGATCTCCCGCTCCAGGCCGGTCTGCTCCTGTTCCAGCCGGCTGCGGGTGCGCTGCTGCAGGGCCAAGGCCTCGGCCTGCTCCTGCAGTTGATGCTGCCGAGCCGCCAGGGTTTCCAACAGGGCGGCCTCCTCTCGCTGCAGCGCGGCTAGCCGGGATTCGGCATCGCCGCTGCCGCCCTCTTCCTCCCGTTCCTCCGTCTCGAGCTCCAACCGCCGGGCCTCGGCCTGGCGCAGCCTTTCCTCCAGTTGGCCCTGCTCCGCCTGCAGCGGCCCGAGCCGCTCCTGGAGCTCCTGGCGCTGTTGGTCGCGCTGGCGGCGCTCCTCCATCCAGCTGCCCGAGCGGCCGGCCACCTCTCCGAGGCGGCGGCGTGAGAGTTCCACGGCCGCCTCCGCAGCACCGCAGCGCCGCTCCGCCTCCTCGAGATCACCGCTGGGGCTGCTCTCGAGCTGCTGGCGCTGCTGGCGCAACTCGCTCTGGCGACGGCCCAGGTCGTCGCGGCGCTGTTGCAGGCCGGCCGCCTCCTCGCGGTGCCGCTCCCCCTGGCGGGCGCGCTCCCGCTCGGCCGCCTCCAGGCCGGCGAGCTCGGCCTGCACCGCCAGCAGTTGGTCCTCGCCGAGGGCCTTCACTTCGGCCTGAAGCGCTTCGAGCTCCAGGCCTCCCGCCGCCACGGCGCTCTCGGCCGTGGAGATCGCCTCCCGCTCTCCCGCCTGGCGCCGCTCCAGCTCGGAGCGGCGTTGCTCCAGGGCTGCCAGGGCGGCGCGATCGGCCTCAAAGGCGAGAAGTTGCTCCTGCTGGCGGCCAATCTGCAGGCGCTGGCGCAGCTCCTGGTAGGTGCGGGCCTTAGCGCAGTCGCGCTCCAGCTTCTGGCGACTGGCCAGCAGTTCCTGCTCCACGATGCGGCAGCGCTCCTGGCGCTCCTGCACCTCCTCAAGCTTGGAGCGGGTCTGGTCGATGCGGGAATCGAACAGGGCCACGCCGGCTAGCTCATCGATGATGCCGCGCCGATCGCGGGCGCTCATCGACACGATCCGGGTCACATCGCCCTGCATCACCACGTTGCTGCCGTCGGGGTCGATGCGCAGGCGGCGCAGCTGGGTTTGGAGCTGCTGGGCGTTGCAGGGGGCGCCATCGGCGCTGAAGCTGCTGCTGTAGGTGCCGCCGGGGGCCACCCGCAGCCGCCGGGTCACGCTCCATTCCCGCTGGCCCGGCTGGATCCAGGGGCCCTCCGGAGCCGCATCCAGACCCTGTTCTGCTTCGTCGGGCTGCCAGTCGCCCAGGTCAAAGCGCACCGTGACGATGGTTTCGGCGGCGCGACCCTCCCGCTGCACGGCGCTGTTGATCAGATCCGGCAGCCGCTCGGCCCGCATGCCGCGGCTGGTGGCCAACCCGAGGCAGAAGAGCACCGCATCGAGGATGTTGCTCTTGCCCGAACCGTTTGGTCCGGTCACCACGGTGAACCCCGGCTCGAGCGGGATCGTCATCGAGCCGCCGAACGACTTGAAGTGGTTGAGTTCGACCTGGTTGATGTGAACCAACAGGCCCGTGCGCCGGGCGGTCGGAATGTAGCCGAGGTGGTGACGTTGCCAAGGGGGCTGCCTACGGTGGTGCCACCCGTCGGACACCCCACCAGCGCCGGACGGCTCTCCTCACCGCTTCGCCGTTCCCCGGACCCTCCACCACCTCCACAGTGGGGGCTGTTCCCGCAACCTTCCCCTTCGCCCCGGACGCCATGGATCACCTCAGCGATTCCCCCGCTTCCCCCGGCGACGCCCATGGTCCGGTCGGTTCCACCCCCGGCCAGGGCCTTCCCTTCCAGCCCAACGGCAGCGGTGGCTCCGGCGCCCCCACCAGCGTGGAGGCGGAGGTGCCGACCCTCACTCAGCTGCAGCTTGCCTTCCGCGAGCGCTTCGAGGCCCTGCTGCCCACCATCCAGCGGGAATGGCCCGAGGTGGCGCGCCACACCCTCGAGGCCACCCGCGGCAGCTTCGACCACGCCGTGGATGTGATCAGCCGCCAGACCGGTCTGACCAGCCATGGGGTCAAGCAGCAGCTTCAGGAACTGCTGCATACCACCGGCGAGCAGGCCCACCAGGTGGCGGACACCCTCCGCCCGCTGGAGGATCAGCTTGAGCAACTCCTCGACGATCTCAACACCACCCTGCGACCACGGATCGAGAAGCCGGTGCGGGAGAAGCCGCTGATGGCGATCGGGATCGCCGCCGGGGTGGGGCTGCTGTTCGGCCTTCTCCTCTCCGGTCGCCGCTCCGCCTGAGTTCGCCATGGGTCGCTCCAACTTCGGCAAGGTCACCGAGTTGATGTCCTCGGTGATGGACCTGCACGTGAAGATCGCGCTGCAGGAGGCCAGCCGGGAGAAGCGTCGCCTGATCGGTGGCGCCGTGTTCCTCGGCATGGGGATCACCCTGGCCACCTTTGCCGGTGTGGCGGCCCAGATCGCCCTGCTGCTCTGGCTGCACCAGAGCTTCGCCTGGAGCTGGCTTAACTGTGCTTTGGCCGTGGCCGGCCTGGATCTTGCCCTTTCTGGGCTGTTCCTGCGGATCGGCGGCGGCATGCTCAAGGGCCCCTTCCTGCCGGAGACCCGCCTCGGCATCACCCGTACCACCCGGGCCCTGACCGGGAGGTTCTAGGGCTACACCTGGAGCCCCAGCTCCGCCAGGGCCTCCTGCTCCACCCACACCGACACCGAACCACCGGGGCAGCGCCATTCGGCCCAACCATCGGCATTGGTGGTGATCGCTTCCCGGATGTGGCCGGTGAGGTCGCGGTAGCTGGTGTTGGGTTTGCCCACATCCATCCACTTGCGACCGGCATCGCCATCGCTCAGCAGCACCGCCAGGGTGCCGGGATGGCCGGCGCTGCCCAGCCGCGTCCAGCCGATCGTGTTGAAATGATCGAGATAATCGATCTGGCGGCCGTAGGCCCAGTGGGTGCGGGCCAGCAGGAAGCGGTCGATCAGGAAGCGGTGGCTGGGCATGTGGATGTCGATGCGGCGGCCGAAGCGCGAGTCGTGGTAGTCGGCGCCGTAGTAATCGGCGTGGAAGATGCAGGGATAGCCCTGATCGCGCAACAGGATCACCGCATAGGCCAGCGGCTTGAACCAGGGCTCCACGGGAGATTCCAGCGACTGCAGCGGCTGGGTGTCGTGGTTCTCCACCAGGGTCACCGCCAGCAGGGGCAGGTTCTGCATCAGGGTGCCGTCGAGCAGGCGGGGCATGTCGTACTGGCCGTCGCTGCGGCTGGCCTCATGGAAATTGAGGTGCAGCGGTGCATCGAATAGGCACATCTTGCCGCCACTGTTGGCGGCATACCAGCTGAGGCTGCCGAGGTCGTAGGTCCAGTATTCACCCACCACGAAGAGATCGCGTTGGGCGTAACTCTCCATCTCCGTGATCCAGTCGATGAAGAAATCACTGTTGATGTGCTTGATGGCATCGAGGCGGAAACCATCCACTCCCACCTGATCCAATGTCCAGCGACCCCAGTGTTTGAGTTCCCCCCGAACCTCGGGGTGAGCCATGTTCAGGTCGCAGCCCATCAGGAAGTCGTAGTTGCCCTTTTCCAGGGCCACCTGGCCCTCGAAGCTGGCGCCGTGGCTGCGCCAGATCGCCTGGTAGTGGGGATCAAGGCTGTTGTAATCCACCGCATCGAAGTGATACCAATGCCACTGCATCGTGGAGTGGCGACCGGCGCGGGCCTCGAAGCGGTAATGGGTCCAGGCCCGGATCTTCCGCTCCTCTCCCAACGGCTGGCCGCGGTTCTCGGGGGCGAAGGGGGTGGCGAGGTACTCCTCCTCGGCGTCGGCGAAGAGCTTGTGGTTGAACACCACATCGGCATAAACCTGCAGGCCGGCTTCGCGGCAGGCCTGCACCGCCTCCAGGTACTCCTGCCGTGTTCCGTATTTGGTGCGCACGCTGCCCTTCTGGTCGAACTCGCCCAGATCGAAGAGGTCGTAGGTGCCGTAGCCCACGTCGTCGGGACCGCCTCCCTTGCAGGCCGGTGGCAACCACACGGCGGTGATGCCTGCCGCCGCCAGCGCCCGAGCTTCCTTCTTGAGGCGGCGCCAGTGGCCGCCATCCCCCTTCGTGTACCAGTGAAACCACTGGATCATCGTGCCGTTGAACTCCGCCGGCGCCGCTGTCTTGCTCTCCACGAGGGTGGTTTCATGGGTGGCGATCCAGTCCTGCAGGAGCTCAACGGCGGCGCTGGCCGTGTCCACCTCGGGGTCGGCTTCGGCGGCCAGGATCAGGGTCTTGAGGTCGGTGAAGATCGAGGTGGTCATCGGGCCCGGGCGGGGATAGGGGGCAGCGGGCGTGCCGCAGGCCCATGGCTAGCAACGGTGGGCGGAGCCGAGCCGCGTCTTCGGTACTCCTTTGCTGAAGTCCAGTGGCGTCGGCGTCTTTCCCTCCGCGTTCACCGCCGCACGGCCTGTCCGCCGAAGGTGCTGCCGCAGTCTTTGTCGGCTGGGGCCGCTTCCTCAGGCCCGGGCCGCTGGTGGTCGGCGCCGCTGACCTTGTCTGCCGTTTCCAAGGTGGCCGTCTCCAAGGTGACAGCCCCGACCCGTTGCAGAAGGTCGTTGTCAGATGTCAATCAGGTTGACCGGCGCGATCAGCTCCGCTCAGCGGATCTCGTAGCGCAGCCAGCGGCAGTCGATGCCGCCGTTGCTCACGGCGATGCGTCGGCTGGCCTTGAGCCGCAGGGCGCCGGTGAGGGCGGGGTTGCCGCTCAGCAGCCAAAGGGTCCAGCCGCCGCAGCGTTCGCGCACCATCCGGCCCAGGTCGGCGTAGAGGGCTTCGAGATCATCGCCCTGGCCGAGGCGGGCGCCGTAGGGCGGGTTGCACACCAGGATCCCGGGCCCCGGCGGCGGGCTGAAATCGCGGAAATCGCCCGACTCGAGCTGGATGAATTCGGCCAGGCCGGCGGCGGCGGCATTGGCGCGGGCCTGAGCGAGCACGGCCGGATCCTGTTCGATGCCGACCAGGGGGGCCACGGGTGAGCCGTCGGCCTGGCCGGGGCGCGCCTGGGCTGCGGCGGCCTCCA
Organism: Cyanobium sp.; assembly: GCA_040399305.1. Lineage (GTDB taxonomy): Bacteria > Cyanobacteriota > Cyanobacteriia > PCC-6307 > Cyanobiaceae > Cyanobium. The sequence continues at coordinate 43,126 of JBBASH010000004.1, read as the reverse complement.
CCTCCCGCCGCCAGAGGCCGGCATCGAAATCCGGCCAGCGCTCGAAGCTGAAGGAGCGTGCCGCCGCAGGGCGGCTGGACGCCGGAGTGCCGAACGCCGGGGTGTCGCCGATCGGGCCGTTGCCTGCCGCCGTGGTGCCCAGCTCCGGTGAGGGCCGCAGGCCGGGGGCGTGGCCGAGGGCGGCGGCGGCGGCCTCCAGCAGCAGGGTGCCGGAGCCGCAGAGGGGATCCACCAGGGGCACGGATCCATCCCAGCCGGTGAGGGCGATCAGGCCGGCCGCCAGGTTCTCCTTCAGCGGTGCCAGACCCATGGCGGGGCGGTAGCCGCGGCGGTGGAGGCTGCTGCCTCCTCCCTCGAGGCTGAGGATGGCCATTCCGCCGCCCAGGTCAGCGTCGTTGCCGGTTGGGCCCCGGCCTCCTCCCCCTCGGGCGCTGTTGCCTCGGCCGCCGCCGTAGGGGTTGCCGGGGTGGATGGGGCCGCCGCCTCCGAAGGGTCGTCCGGGGCTCAGGTGCAGGTGGAGGGCGAGATCGGGATCCTCCAGGTTCACCATCGAGCGGCTCCCCCAGCGCTGCCGCTGCAGGTCCACCAGGGCGTTCTTCACCTGCAGGGCGGTGTAGTGGCTGTGGTTGAGCTCCGGCAGGCTGCCGCTGGCCTCCACCTTGAAGCTGGCCTCGGGCGGCAGCCAGTGGTCCCAGTCGGCAGCGTTCTGGACGCCTTGGTGCAGGTCGGCGCGGCCGCGGCAGGGGAAGCGGGCCAGCTCCCGCAGGAAGCGGAAGGGGATGCGGGAGCACAAATGGAGGCGATAGAAGCCGGCCAGGTCGGTGCGGCAGGCCACGGCGCGGCGCAGGGGGCGAACCTCCTCGGCGCCGAGGGCCACCAGCTCAGCGGCGGCCACCTCCTCGAGGCCGGGGGGCACCACGGCGGTGATGGCGAAGCTGGCTGAGGACTTGGCGGGCTGCTGCATCACTCCACTGTGCCTGCGGAGGCTCTGGGGGCAGGCCTTCTGGCTCCTGAGCGGCCGCTGCGCGGAGATCGCGGCCTGGATGAGAGAGGCATTCGGCTGGTGGCTCAGGCCGTCAGGATTCCCACCCCTGCGGCCCATGCCGCTTCCGCAAGGTCGCTATCGCGGGTGGCGATCGGTAGCTGCAGACGCAGGGCCAGCTCCAAGTAGGCCGCGTCATAACTGGTGAGCTGGAAGCGCAGCGCCAGGCTCAGCAGCGCGGCCGGCTGGGGAGGCGAGGCGTCGATGCGGATCGGCAGGAGGGCGACCTGCTCCACGATCTCGCGGGCTGTGGCCACCGGCAGCGTGCCGCGGCGGCAAGCCGTACGCAGCACATTGGTGAACTCCAGCTGCAGCAGCCACGGGGCGTGGGCATCGACCTCGGGGAGCAGCCCGGCCACCGCGTCGCTGTAGGGGGTGGCCTGGTTGGCGAGAAACCAGCCGCAGAGCACGGAGTTGTCGAGCACAAACGGGGTGGCTGGCATGGCCGGGTTCAATCCAACCCCTCCCGGGCGATCACCCGCAGGTTGCCCTCCAGCAAACTGCCCGCCCGCAGCTGCTGCAGCCGCTCCAGCGCCACGGCGACCTGGGCGCGACGCCCGTCCCGCCCTTGGCGATGCCCGAAATCAGGCACCAGCCGCGCCACCGGCACCCCCCGACGGGTGATGGCGATCTCCTCCCCCTGCTCCACCCGGGCCACCAGGGCCGAGAGCTGGTTCTTGGCTTCCGCCAGGGGAACCGCCAGCGTGGGTTGGTGCTGGGAGGCGGCGCGGGAGCCTGGCATGGCTACTAGCTAGCGTGATTTTCATCAAAGCTAGCTTGAATTGAGGGTGTTTTTGCTACCGGGTGCAACGGGGCAGGGGAGCGTCCGGAGTGCTCGACGCTGGGGCCAGCTCTCTGCTGCCCTCGGTCACGTCAGTGCCGATCTGTTAATCGCCGCCACGGCCCTGGAGCATGGCCTCACCGTGGTGACCCGCAACCTGCGCCACTTCACCCCAATTGGCGTCGCCACACTGAATCCCTGGCAATCCGCCGGCGAAGGCTGAGGCCCCTTGTGTGTCTAGGTGTGGTCTTTGATCGAACCGGAGGCCCCGCTCAGATCTGGCGCCTGAGGCTGAACAGAAAGGCGCTCACGATCGCCGCCTCGACCAACACGCGCAGGGTGCTGGGCAGGGGGCCTGGAACGGCGCTGGGGTTGGGATCAGATTGCTGGGCGATGCTGAGGCCATCATTAGTGGCGGCGCAGATGCTGCTGCCGCTGGCGTAGACGCCAAACACGAGGTTGTTCCCCAGGCCGTTCGTCGTCTGGCTACAGATTGAGGCCCACCGAGCCCCACGGTTTCTGGTGCAGTCACGGCGATTGAGGCGTCGCCGCGCTCAGCATCTGGCACCCAGGCGGCGAGGCCAGGGTTGCGGCGGCCTGAGCCGCACCATCGCTCCAGATCTTGCGAGCATGAATTGCGAGCAATAAACTGGTTGGCAACTGGTTGATCAAACTCCCATGCGCAGCGTTGGCGCCTTCGAGGCCAAGACCCATCTGGCGGCTCTGCTTGATGCGGTGAGCGCCGGGGAGCAGATCACGATCACCCGCCATGGCCGTCCCGTTGCTCGGCTCGTGCCCCCTGCCGCCGAACCTCCAACCAGCGTTATCGACACCATCACCCGCTTGCGTCAGTTCAGCCAGGGGCAGACCCTCGGCGGCCTCACCATCGCGGAGCTGCGTGATCAGGGCCGCCGATGAATCACCCGGAAGCGAGCGGCGCGGCGGAAATGGCGGCAGTGCTTGTGCTGGATGTGTCCCTCAGCTGCGCCTGGTGCTTTGCCGATGAGGCCAGCGAGCCGGCCTGGGCGATCCTGGAGCGGTTGCAGGGCGGCCGGGCCCATGTGCCGGCCCTCTGGCTCTGGGAAACGGCCAATGTGCTGGTGCAGGCCGAGCGCCGTGGCCGCATCAGCCCGGCAGCGATCCGCACCTATCTCGGGCTGCTTGAGGGGCTGCCGATCAGCATCGACCAGCCCAGCACCGCCAGCGCCTGGCATGACACCCTCGCCCTGGCCCGCAGCCATCGCCTCACCAGCTACGACGCCGCCTACCTGGAGCTGTCTTTGCGCCGGGGCCTGCCCCTGGCCACCCGCGACAAGGCCCTCCAGGCGGCGGCCCGGCTGGAGGGAGTGCCCCTCATGCCCTGCTGAAGCCAGGGCATCCATGACCCTCTCAGCGCGGTTCCGCCCTGCGACGGACCTCCATCTGGCTGCTGAGCGTGAACAGGCTGACGCTCACGACCAAGGCAGCGAGCGGAACGGGCAGGCTGCCGGGGCTGGCGGTGGTCAAAGACGGTGCGTCGATCTCCCGCTCGATCGCCGGGAGATCGAGCCGAGCTGCGGCGGCATCATTTTACTAAGCTAGCCTGATGAGCTAGCTGATTCCCTATGGTCGCCCAGTGGACGTTGCAGGACGCCAAGAATCGCTTCAGTGCCGTGGTGGATGCAGCCCTGGCCGGTGAGCCCCAGAGGGTCACCCGCCGTGGGCGCTGGGTGGGTGTGGTGATCTCGGCGGCTGAATACGAGCGGCTGTGCCGCCTGGATCAGGCGAGCGCGCCCTCGCTGCCGGAGCTGCTGCTGGCGCTGCCGCAGGACGATGAACCCTTCGAGCGGATCGGGCTGACGCCGCGGGAGTTTCCGTGTACCTGATCGACACGATGGTGCTCTCGGAGCTGCGCCGCCGCCAGCGCGATCCAGGGGTGGTGGCGTGGATCGCCCGGCAGCAGCACGACGACCTGTTTCTCAGTGTGGTGAGCATCGGCAAGATCGAGCGGGGGATCGCCCGGCAGCGCAGCACGGATCCAGCCTTTGCCGAAGAGCTGGCGAGCTGGCTGCAACGCCTGCTGCACCTGCACCGTGAGCGGCTGCTGGCGGTGGATCTGCCCGTCGCTCGCCGCTGGGGCCAACTCTCGGCGGCCCTGGGCCACGACAGCGCCGACCTGCTGATCGCCCCGCCACCGCCCTGGAGCAGGGCCTCACCGTGGAGAGCCGCAACCTGAGGCACTTCACCCCCCACCGGTGTGGCCACCCTTGATCCCTGGCAGGGCGAAGGCTGAGACACCTTGGCTGGCATCAGAGCTTCATCCCCCATGGGGGTTGGGGAACGGCGCTGGCGAGAAGCGAGCTCAGCACCTTGAAATCCGTGCGCCAGCTGCAGGATTTTCAAGGCATTTTCTAGGGTGGCGCCATGCTTCCCAGGCCGAGGCCCTGCTCTGCCATCCGCGGCTCGGCGCCTCCTGGGAGGGCTATGTGATCGAACAACTGCTGGCGGCCTGGCGACCCGAAAGCTCCTGGTTCTGGGCCACCCATGGAGGCGCCGAACTCGATCTGCTGGTGCTTCAGAACGGTCTGCGCATCGGCGTGGAGATCAAGCGGGCTGATGCACCCCGGCTGAGCGCTTCGATGCGGCAGGCCCTGGCGGATCTGGAACTGGACCGTCTGCTGGTGATCACGCCGGGCGAGGGCAGCTACCGGCTCAATGAGCGCACGCAGGTGCTCACCCTGGCGGAAGCGCTGGGGTCAGCAGGCCCCCGCCCCGCGTGACCATGCCGATCGGCAACACCCCCTCAAAGCACACATCGGGTTCTCCCTGAAGTGCCACGCAGCCCGGTGCCCCGCAGCTCAGATCCGGCGCCTGAGGTGTTCGTGAAGGTGGAGCCAGTGCATCAACGCATCAGATCGGGGGCGTCGCCGCCACGGCAAACAGCGGGCATGGTCCAGCTGGAGCCGCCGCCCGGGGCCTCGCTCAGGCCGACCGCGACGGGTTTAATGATCGGCGGGCCGGCTCGGCTTGCGCCGCCAGGGCCAGGGCCAGGGTCTGCGCCGGCTGCCGAGCTGTCTGGGCTGGACCTGGTGGGGGGGCATGTCCTTCGCCTTGGAGCGGGCCCGCTTCAGAGCTTCATAGGCCCGTTGCTTCCGCAACCAGAGGGCCGGGTCGCCGCCGTGGTCGGGATGCCAGCGCAGGCTGCTGCGCCGCCAGTGCTGGCGCACCACGCTCCAGGCACTGCCCTCGGCCAGCTCCAGTTCGCTCCAGCAGCTCCGCTCAAACGCCCGAAGCTCCTCCGGCAGCAACCAGCACACCTGGCCATCGAGATCCACCACCCGACTGCGCTGGCGGGCGAGCTGCTGGGCCCGCTCCTGCCGATGCCGCTCCAGGAGCTCATGGTGGCGCAGGATCCGCTCCTGCTGCACGTCCAGCCGACTGCGCTCCAGCAGGGGATCGAACAGGCGTAGCACCAGCCACCAGCCGCCCTGAATCACCAGACACAGCCCCACCAGCAGGGCCGCGGTGCCCAATAGGGCCGTGATCAGAGGGGTCATGGCGGCCTCTGGGCCGTGGAGCGGTCCGCTCCACCATCGAGAGGTTCGGTCATGCCCACCGGCCCTGGCTGCTCCGCCTCCAGGATGGCAGTGCCATACTTCTAAGGTCGGTCTTCGGGCCGACTAGGTGGTCCACACCAATGTTTCGGACAGCGGTTCGATTCCGCTCAGCTCCATTGCTCCTCCCCGCACCGGTTACCCGGATGTTGGGGTTTTTCTTCTGCCTCTCCCGCTCGCTCCGCGACCAGGGATGGCCGGAATCCACGGAGCACCCCGGGGCTGCAATGGTTTCGACGGGGCATCAGGAGGATGACTGAAGCCTGCTCGGTGAGAGCAAACACGTAACAGCGAACAACATCGTTCGTTTCTCCCGTCAAGCCGCCCCTGTGGCTGCCTGACACTCTTAACGGAGACGGGGTGAGATCAGCCTTGTCACCCAAATGATCCATGGGGCCTGGAAGGGCCCCTTCAACATGTTGGGGTTGCGCTTCTGCCTCTCCCATCACCGGCGCGGGGCCTGGGCAGCGGGCTTCAAGAAGGGGGGTTGTGGGCACGGTTGGACCCCAAGTGCTGATGGCGCCCGCCGGAGCGGAAGGGTTGTCCTCGGAGGCGATGGTCGACAACATTTGGGAGCAGCTCCTCTCGCCTTCCCCCTGCCATGAGCCGTAACCCGGCCCAGGACTTCTTCACCTTCATCCTCGGCGGCAGCCTGTTCGGGGCCGGCATCTTTTTGTTTCTCAACCAGGTGATGGTGAGCAGCGACGGCTCCTTCGGCTACGGCCGCTGGGGCGGCTCCGCGATGCGCCAAGGGCTGCGCTATGGCAGCGGCTACGGCGGTGGTTTTGGGGGTGCCCCGTGGGATCGCTTCTGGATGGGAGGGGCTGGTGATGGGGTGGGTCTGCTGATGATCCCGATGGGTCTGGGGGTGGCCCTGCTGTTCGCCCAGACCTTCCGGCGCCTCGCCTGGGTGCTGATCTGGGGATCGGCGGCGGCCCTGTTCGCGGGGATCCTCCACAGCCTCTCGGCGCGGTTCATGCCCACCACCCTCTGGGCCCTGGTCACCATGGTGGTGATGATCGCCGCCGGCGGTGGCCTGATGTTCCGCTCTCTCTACGGCCAGGACGATGGGCGAGATCGATAGTCGCCTCGAGGAACTGGTCCGCGAGGTGGAGGGCGCCCGTGGCTCTACCTCCCCACCGCCGCGTCAGGTTTCCGCCGCCGCCGCCGCCGCCACCGCTGGTGCGCCCCCCTCGCGGGAGGGCTCGCCCGATCGCTTCACCAGCCGCCCGGGCCGGCCGGCGGGGACCGGGGGCGCCCGCTGGCTGCCCGCCTTCCTGGTGCTGCTGCTCTGCAACCTGCTCAGCGGCGGCCTCGGCTACTGGATGGGGCTGCGGCAGGCCCTGCAGGCCGGCACTCCCAGCCCTGTCACACCGGCGGAGCAGCTGCTGCGCCAGGGCTGGAAGCACGACGGCAGCGGCGTGTTCTATCGCTGGTGCAGCCAGGATTGCCATGCCCCCCGTCTCTATGGCGGTGGCCTGATCCGCGAATTCCAGGTGCGCTGTTTGGAGCGGCCCTGCGGCGATCTCTCCATGCAGTTTCAGGTGCTCAATGCCCGGGGAGAGACCCTCGAAAACCTCAAGCCGGAGTACAAGGACGTGCGCCAGGGCGAGGAGCGCCGCATCTACGTGGAAAGCGAGAACCCCCAGGCGGCCTCCTTCCAGCTGATCGCGTTCGTGGCCCGGGCCAGGATGTGATGGGTGGGGGCTGTCATCGTTGCAGCCGGGTGCCACCGCTTCAGCGCACCGTGCTCGCAGAGCCGCTCGGCATGGCCTGATCCTGCTGGAGCGAGCCTTACGGCCTGCTCCTTGTGACCCATCAGCCTGTTCCCCGTTGGCGTCAAGGACGGCCCGTGTCGGTTCTCCCCCCCTGCCCCAGGTGGACCATTCCTGCGACGTTGATCTCCAGAAACGGCGGCATCCCTGCCGTCGCCCGCATCCAAGACCTCCATGGCTCCCTCCTCCTCCGTTCCCCTCGCCACCCTGCTGGTGCTCCCCGACCTCAAGCCCCTGGCCCAGCGCCTGCTGGCGGTGCTGCGCCACCTCAGCCCCGAGCTGGCCGATGGCCTCCACCTGGAGGCCGAGCGTCTCGGCCGGGCCGTGGTGTTCAGCGGCGATCCGCTGGAAGCCGAATCCATGCGGAGCGAGCTGCAGGCGGCTGGCCTCACCACCTCCCTCAACCTCCGCTACGTGCCGCTGGCGATCGCTGCGGCCGAATGAGGATCACCGACTGAGGGATCATCCCCGCGAGGGCCTGCCCTCAGGGATTTGCCCCCGCTGGGGTGGTTCCGCCTGGCCGGTAGCCACTCCAGCTTTTTAGTTCCTCCAGGGTGAGCACCCCTTCGCGCCGCTCGCCTCCCTTCATCCAGGTGGGATAGGCGCGGATGCCGGCCTGGCTGCAGCGCTGCTGGCCGGCGGCGCCCTTCTCGCATTCCAGGTAGGGGAGCCGCTGGGCGGCCGGCTGGCCGAACAGGCTCATCTGCTGTCGGCAGGCCGGGCACCACCAGGCCCCATAGAACACATAGCCCCGGCGGCGTAGGTGCTCAGCAAGACCCCGCTGGCTGGCCGTGGAGGGGGCGAAGTTTTCGCCGCCGGCCGGAAGGCTGTGTGGCGCCGCCTCCGGGACCTGGGCCATCACCGCCGTCGCCGGCAGCGGGGCGGCAGGGAGCAGAAGAGCTCCCGAGAGCAGGAGGGTGAGGTGGAGCGGCCAGTGGCGTTGCAAGGCGAATGGGATCCGGACCAGAGGCATCGCCAGAGTTCACCTTCCTTCAGGTATCAACCTTAGGAGGCTGCTGAACAAGCCCGAGACCGCCCGCCGATTCCATGCCAGCACTGCCGTGTCATGCCGTGCTGCCCCTCAATCTCCCAGGCCTGCCGGCCCTTGCCGTTCGGCCTTCCGCCCTTCCCAGTACCGCGGGCGGCCCGCCGCCGCTGAGACAATGCCCGCATGTCTTCACGATGGGCCTCGATCTCCCGGGCGCGAGCCCGATGCCAGCCACGCCCTGATGCCGACGACGCCCCAACCCGAGCCCAGAGCCGATGATCGTGATCCGAGGAGCCTGAACCGATGAGCGCCAACGGTTATCGCGATTATTTCAAGGTGCTCGAGCTCGAGAGGGGCGCCGATGCCGATGCGATTAAGCGGTCGTTTCGCAAGCTGGCCCGCCAGTACCACCCGGATGTGAATCCCGGCGATAAGGCCGCCGAGGCCCGCTTCAAGGAGATCAGCGAGGCCTACGAGGTGCTCTCCGATCCCGAGAAGCGGCGGCGCTATGAGCAGTTCGGCCAGTACTGGAACCAGGTGGGTGGCGGCGGCGGCGGCATGGGCGCCGATGTGGATTTCGGCCGCTACGGCAACTTCGATGAGTTCGTCAATGATCTGCTCGGGCGGTTCGGTGGTGGCGGCGGCGGCGGTGGCGGCTTCGGTGGCTTCGGCAGCGGCTTCCCCTCCGGCTTCGGTGGCCGCGGCATCCCGGTGGATCTCGATGCCGAGGCCACGATCAACCTCACCCTTTCTGAGGCCTTTCGGGGCTGCGAGCGCACCCTCTCGGTGAATGAGGAGCGGGTGCAGGTGCGGATCCCAGCCGGGGTGCGCAGCGGCAGCCGGCTGCGGCTCAAGGGCAAGGGCAACCTCCAGCCCGGCACCGGCCGCCGCGGCGACCTCTACCTCAACCTCCAGCTCCAGCCCCACCCCGTCTGGCGGCTCGACGGCGACCAGCTCCGAGCCGACCTGCCCCTGAGCCTCGACGAGCTGGCCTTAGGGGGTGAGGTCACCGTGGCCACGCCCGATGGGGAGGCCACGGTGCAGGTGCCGCCGGGGATGAACGTGGGCCGCAGCCTTCGGCTCAAGGGCAAGGGTTGGCCGCTCAAGGAGGGGCTCCGCGGCGACCTGCTGCTCAGCCCGGTGCTCAAGCTGCCTGAGAACCTCAGCGACCAGGAACGGCGGTTGCTGGAGCAGCTCCGCCAAGCCCGCAGCGCCGACCCGCGCCAGGGGTGGATCGGCAACGCCAAGCTGTGAGCCTGGCAGTTCGGTTCATTCTGTGAAAACAGAGATCTTTACCAGATCTTTACTTGCAAGCAAGGTCTTGCTGTTGTTTTATGCGCCTACGCAGCAGCCAGGGTCCTGTGGCAAAAAAACAACCGACGGGTTTTTCTCTCGCCAACGCGGCTTCCCGCTTGAAGATCTGGATCATGATGGCGGTGGTGCTGGCCGCGATTGGTTTGTTTCAGGCCAGTTCAGCGCAAGATGAGGTTGCCTTCAACAATCAGCACAGCCGCAATGCCGATAGCAAAGGCATGGATTTTCAGCATCGCATGCCAATGGTTTATGGCAATGTACAGCGAACCATCGATACCGGTATGCATATCGAAAACATCTATCAGCTCAACCTCAAGGACAAGTCATTCTGGGCTGAAGGATGGTACTGGATCAAATGGCGTGCTGAGGTTCAGAAAATTATTGAAGCCGACAAGATTCCGCCTAACCAGGTTCTTGAATTCACCAATGAGATTGAGGCAACCAATAAGGTTTTGGAGCCAGACACCACAGAGCCGGTGAAGCTCGACGATGGCCGCCTCTATCAATTGTTTCGCTTTTCCGGCCATTTCTTTGTGAATGATCTCAACTTGTCAGGCTTTCCTTTCTATGACATCAACCTGCCGATCACGATGGAAACCAGGCCGGATGCGCTCTCCTGCTACGAAGGCGGTCCGCCCTGCGTATCGCTGCTGCCCGAAAAAAATGTATCCAACATGCTGATCGGACAATTTGCTGATGTCAATGGCTACGATATGGTTGGCAGTTCGGTGAAGCCTTTTCTGCATCAGTATAACACCACCTTCGGCATCGGCAAGCCCTCTGCTTTTCCATCAATCGATTATGGAATAGTCTATAAAACAAACTTCTTTTCCGCCTTCGGGCAGTATGTTTTGCCTTTGCTTGTTGTCCTCGGTATCGTGATCGCATCGCCAAGTCTGCCCGGCTCGCTTGGCGACGTGAGGCTGGCCATCCCCACCACAGCTCTATTAACTCTGATTTTCCTGCAACAGAGCTACCGCGCTGACCTGCCACCGCTTTCCTATACAACGTTCCTTGATTTGCTGTATATTTATGCCTATCTTGTTTCGATCAGTTTCTTCTTGCTCTTCTGTTGGGGATCTGTCTATTATAATAATGCAAGTGATGGCGGCGAACTGCTCGCTGAGCAGCACATCAACCGCATTGATTGGAAATTCCAGCTCGTCGCCCTGATCAGCCTGGCCTTGCTGGTGCCCCTGGCTTTTGTGCTCCTCTAAGCAGGCATAAGAAGCCTCTCTCTAAGATAGGTCCCTGTCCAGCAGGCCCCATGGAGCTCACCTATCGTCCCCGCCGGCTGCGGCGCACGCCGGCACTGAGAGCCTTGGTGCGGGAACACCAGCTCGCCCCAACCGACTTCATCTATCCCCTCTTTGTGCACGAGGGCGCCAGCATCGAACCGATCGGCGCCATGCCGGGTGCCAGCCGCTGGAGCCTGGAAGGGCTGGTGGATGAGGTGGGCCGGGCCTGGGATCTGGGCATCCGCTGCGTGGTGCTCTTCCCCAAGGTGGCCGATGGCCTCAAGACGGAAGATGGCGCCGAATGCTTCAACGAGCACGGCCTGATTCCCCGTGCCATCCGGCGCCTGAAGGAGGTGCACCCCGGCATGGCAATCATGACCGATGTGGCCCTCGATCCCTATTCCTGCGATGGTCACGACGGCATCGTGAGCAGCGAGGGGGTGGTGCTCAACGATGAGACGGTGTCGATCCTCTGCCAGCAGGCCGTGGCCCAGGCCCGCGCCGGCGCCGACCTGATCGGCCCGAGCGACATGATGGATGGTCGGGTGGGCGCCATCCGCGAGGCCCTCGATGAGGAGGGCTTTGAGCAGGTGGGCATCATCAGCTATACCGCCAAGTACGCCTCTGCGTATTACGGACCCTTCCGCGAAGCCCTCGATTCGGCCCCCCGCGCCAACGCCGGCAAGCCGATCCCGAAGGACAAGAGCACCTACCAGATGGATCCGGCCAACGGCCGCGAGGCAATCCTCGAGTGCCAGCTCGATGAAAGCGAAGGGGCCGACATCCTGATGGTGAAGCCCGGCCTGGCCTATCTGGACATCATCTACCGCCTGCGCCAGGAAAGCGAGCAGCCGATCGCCGCCTACAACGTGAGCGGCGAATACGCGATGGTGAAGGCGGCGGCCGAACGCGGCTGGATTGATGAACGGGCCGTGACCCTCGAAACCCTGCTGAGCTTCAAGCGGGCCGGAGCCGATTTAATCCTCAGCTACCACGCCTGCGATGCGGCGGCCTGGCTGCGGCAGGGGTGAATGGTGGAGGTGTTTCTAGCCAGAAGACAACTGCTCAATGCCCCAAGATCAACGCCCCCAATCTTTGCGCTTGTCTCTCTGATCGGCCTGACGCTTCATGCGTTCACGCTGCTTGCGCATCTCGGCCTCATTCCTCTTCATTGCTCTCTCCGCCTCCAAAATACGCTGATTGTCTTTCATTTTCTTCAAACCTTCACGCGCCGCTTCCTGTTTGATTGATCGGAATTGGCCTAGCTTCTGCTCAAAGCTGTCGATCATCAGGGGGCCGGAGGGCGTGGGCTGGGCAAAGGCAGCGAAGCCGAAGGCCAGCAATAGGCAGGCCATGACAATGCGCAACACCTGAGGCCCGCGGGTGCGCCAACTGTTTTCTGCCGTTAAGGCTTGGCGCTGCTGGGCAATCTCGGCGGCAACCTGATTGAAAGCAGCGCTCACCTGAACCTTCACTTCCGGAAGGGGGCGGGCAAGGATTTCTGGATTGAGACCAGGCGCACTCAGCTTGGTAAGGCGCGTTTGAAGCTCGCTGACGCTGGTGGCCTGATTGGCAGCCTGGCGATAGGAATCGAGTTGTCGTTCTGCTTTATCGAGAGCGCGAAATTGATCAGAGTTGGTGGTTTGTAGCAGAAGACCCGTGAAGATGTGCAGCGGAATCAGCAGTAGGAAGCCGTAGACAGCCAGGACGGCGAGGCCAGAAAAGAGCTTGCGGCGCTTATCTAGAAGTTGATTTTCAGGATAGAGCAGGTTTCCCACCACAAGGATAAAAAGCGCAAGCAGTGGCAAGCTCGAGCCATTAATCAAGGTGGCGGTAACGCGATTGAGCCAGTCGTAATCCAGCAGTTTTGCGGGAATGGCACTCGAAACCACCAACAGGAGATAAAGAGCCACAAACACCAGGGAAAGGCGGCTCAGGCTTCGGGCGTTCATGTCTAGGGGATAAAAAAAAGCCCTGTGATCACAGAGCTTTGGGATGGTGATGTTAAGTAAATGTGCTAATGATTTTCAAGCGGCCGGCGAAGGCGTGGATTTTTGGATGCGGTTGCGAAGTTTGCGTGAATAGCCAAAGGCCGCTGCGGCCCCAAGAAGAGGTACAGGTCCTGGAGTTTGAGCGGGATTGTTACGAAGAATGATTTGCTCAGAGCCAGAAGTGAAAGCAAATTGTGACGGTGCTGAGGCACCGAAGATCGCCGCCAGGCTAAGATTTACATCAAAGGAAGCAACGATTGCTCCACCAGTATATGTATTTGGAAGCCAGATATCCTGAGTGGTTCCAAAGCGCATGATTAGTGGAGGGTTGTTCACCGGGGTGGTCCCTGTCCAATTCTGAGTCCCTCCACCGACAAATGGATCGGCACCAGAAATAGCGTAGCGTTTACCGGCGATGCTGCCTACAGCGGGGTTACTGTAAGTGAACCTAAGGGTATCAGTACCTTTGTTTAAACTGGAAGTAGTGCCCCCAGTTGGGCCTGGGTTCGTCTGCTGACTATTGGCAGTACTAGCGCCAAGTGAAGCAGGAGTGAGGCTGCCGGATGCCGTGATGCGCGTTTGCGTTGGACTTAAAGGAATAAAATCAATATACATAAGAGCCTTAGATGGCGCAGCGTCCAAAAGGATCGCTGTAGTAATGCCCGCAACACCCAAAAGTGAGTAGGTAAGCTTCATGTTAGCAACGATTTAATTCCATCAAAATTTAGCAGCCGCCTGGGTTGGGGTTGGGCGCTGTTGACACTATGCAAACTGGCACCCTGTGTCACGGGGCGTGGAAGGCGGGTCTGGGTCTCGGATTGGTCCGCGGTGCGCTCATGCCCCGTGGTGGTGCGACCTGCCTGGATCCGCCCCGAGGCCCTGCGGCCGGGGCAAGCGGCTGGGTCGATCGCCTGGCAGCAGCTCCGCGGCACGCCTGGCGATCGGATCGACCTGGGCGATGCGCAGCGACTTCTCTTTCCCATCGGCGCCGCTCACCATCGCAAGCCCATTGCAGGAGAATGGCGGCAGTGATCCCCTGCGCCATGGCTTCGGCCGCCGTCCATCGCCTTGGCCATGTAGCCCTCCGGGTGGCCGACATGGAGCGTGCCAAGGCCTTTTATCAGGCCCTCGGACTTCAGCTCACCTGGGATGCCGCCGACTGGGCCTACCTGCAGTCGCCGCTCACCGGCGATGGGGTGGCCCTGCTCAGTCCGTCGTACACCGCGGCTGGTCCCCATTTCGCCTTCCACTTCGAGAACCGCGAGGCCGTGGATGCGGTGCATGCCCAGTTGGTGGTCAGTGGCTATCCGGTGGGCCCGGTGCACGACCATCGCGACGGCACCGCTTCTTTTTATTTGCAGGATCCGGAGGGCAACTGGCTGGAGATCCTCTACGAACCCCCCGCCGGCATCCCTTCCAACCAGGGCGGCGCGGCGATTCCTTCCCTCACCCCCGCGGCGAGCGAGCAGGGGTGAGCACACGGGTGGAAGGGGGAGTGATCGAAGCCAACGGCGCTGAGCTGCTGGCGATGGAGGCTGGGCCCGAGGGCGGTTCGGTGGGCGGTGCCGCGTCCCCATCCACGCGGCTGGATGGCGACGGCGGTGCCGCCATCGCCGCCGAAGCCCTCGACCTCCTGGAGTGGCCCCGCCTGGCGGGCCATGTGGCCAGCTTCGCCAGCACCGCCGCCGGCGAACGCCATTGCGCTGTGCTGCCGCTGCCCTCCAGCTGTGGCGAGAGCCGCAAGCTCCTGGCCGAAACCACCGAGGTCTTGGGCCTCGACGGGGTGCTGGAGGGGGGCCTGAGCTTCCGCGGCGTGGCGGACATCGCCGCCACCGTGCTCCGCTGCGCCAAGGGCGGCACCGCCGGCGGTGAGGCCCTGCTGGATGTGGCCACCACCCTGGCGGCGGCGCGGCGGCTGCGGCGTCAGATCGAGGACGACGCCCTGCGGCCGGTGACCTCGGCCCTGGTGGCCGATCTACGCACCCTGCCGGAGCTGGAGCAGCGGCTTCACTTCGCGATCGAGGAGGGGGGCCGGGTGGCCGACCGCGCCAGCGCCGAGCTGGAGGGCTTGCGTCGCCAGCTGCAGGGGATGCGCTCCCAGCGCCGTGAGCGCCTGCAGGAGCTGATCCGGCGCTGGGCCTCCCTGCTGCAGGACACGGTGGTGTCCGAGCGCAACGGCCGGCCGGTGCTGGCGGTGAAAGCCGGCGCGGCCTCCCAGGTGGGCGGCATCGTGCACGACAGCTCGGCCTCCGGCAGCACCGTGTTCGTGGAGCCCCAGGCGGTGATTCCCCTGGGCAACCGCATCCGCGAGCTGGAGGGAAGGGAGCGGGAGATCGAGGAGGAAATTCTCCTGGAGCTCAGTGGCCTGGTGGGGGAGGAGGCCGCGGCCCTGGAGCACCTGCAGGCGGTGCTGGTGCGGCTCGATGCCGGAGTGGCGCGGGCCCGCTATGGCGCCTGGCTGGGGGCGGTGCGGCCAGAGTTGGAGCCCGATCCGGCCGCTCCCTTTGAGTTCCGGGAGCTGCGCCATCCGCTGCTGCTGTGGCAGGAGCGCCGCGAGGGCGGCCGGCCGGTGGTGCCGGTGAGCCTGCGGGTGGGAGCGGAGCTGCGGGTGGTGGCGATCACCGGCCCGAACACCGGCGGCAAAACGGTGACCCTCAAGAGTCTGGGGCTGGTGGCCCTGATGGCCCGGGCGGGGCTGTTTGTGCCCTGCAGCGGCACGCCCCGGCTGCCCTGGTGCGCCCAGGTGCTCGCCGACATCGGCGATGAGCAGTCGTTGCAGCAGAACCTCTCCACCTTCAGCGGCCACATCCGCCGCATCGCCCGGATCCTGGAAGCGCTGGGCGCCCTCAGCGGCGCCCAGCCCGGCGCCTCCTTGGTGCTGCTCGATGAAGTGGGCGCCGGCACCGACCCCACCGAGGGCGCCGCCCTGGCGGCGGCCTTGCTGCGGCAGTTGGCCGATCGGGCCCGGCTCACGGTGGCCACCACCCATTTCGGCGAGCTCAAGGCGCTCAAGTACGCCGATCCCCGCTTCGAGAACGCCTCGGTGGCCTTCGACGTGGAGACCCTCTCGCCCACCTATCACCTGCTCTGGGGTATCCCGGGCCGCAGCAACGCCCTGGCGATCGCGGCCCGGTTAGGGCTCGATGGCCAGGTGGTGGCGGCGGCCGCCGAGCAGCTGGCGGCGGCTGGCGAGGGCGAAGGGGGCGGCATGAACCGGGTGATCGAGGGCCTGGAGCAGCAGCGGCGCCAGCAGCAGGAGGCGGCCGAGGCCGCGGCGGTAGTGCTGGCCCGCACCGAACTGCTCCACGAGGAATTGTTGGCCCGCTGGGAGCAGCAGAAGGAGCAGAGCGCCGAGCTGCAGGAGCAGCGCCGCCAGCAACTGGAGCGCTCGATCCGGGAGGGCCAGGGGGAGGTGCGCCGCCTGATCCGCCGCCTGCGCCGCGGCGCCGCCGATGCCGATCGCGGCGATGGCCGCAGCGCCGGCGAGGTGGCGCGCCTGGCGGGTCAGCGGCTCAAGCGTTTGGAGGCCGAGCACCGGCCCCAGCCCCAACGGCGTGAGCACGCCGGCTGGCGGCCAGCCGTGGGGGACCGGGTGCGAGTGCTTGCCCTGGGCAAGGCCGCCGAGGTGCTGGCGATGTCCACCGATGGCCTGGAGCTCACGGTGCGCTGCGGCGTGCTGCGCAGCACCGTGGCGCTGACGGCGATCGAGGGCCTCAATGGCGAGAAGCCCGCCCCGCCGGCGCCGCCACCGGTGACGGTGCGCAGCCGCCGCGCCCCCGGCAGCCGCGGTCCCCAGGTGCGCACTGAGGCCAACACCGTGGATGTGCGCGGCCTGCGGGTGCATGAGGCCGAGGCGGCGGTGGAAGAGTGCCTGCGGGGTGCGAACGGCCCGGTGTGGGTGATCCACGGCATCGGCACCGGCAAGCTCAAGCGGGGCCTGCGCGAGTGGCTGGCTGGCGTGCCCTATGTGGAGCGGGTGGCCGATGCGGAGCAGGGGGATGGCGGCATGGGCTGCAGCGTGGTGTGGGTGAAGTGAGTGGATCGCCTCGATCGGACGGCCGTGTGGGGGCCATGGCAGAGCCCCAGGCGCGGCCACCAGCCGGCACCGCTTTTAGCCTGGGACCCTGCACTCGCCTGGCCCAGGCTCACCCCAGCCAGTCCAGAAGCGCCGCCTTTCTCCATCCCGGCCTGCCCTGGGCTGCTGAACCCGGAGCAACCGTTCGGGTCCATCACCCTGCCGCTGATCCACAGCAGCAGCCTGCGGCTTACCCCCGAGCAGTTCGTCGAGCTGTGTCAGGCCAATCCAGATGCCGTGCTGGAGCTGGCCGCCGATGGTTCCCTGATCCCCATGACCCCCACGGGCCAGCTGTTGATCGCCTGGGTCGACATAGGCGGCCAGGCTCCTAGCCCTTCACCCACCGCAGCCACGGGAGCGTTGTCAATCAGGACGCCGCTGAAGCGCCATTGCCAGGCCGGATCCAGTAGCTGGGGCGGCAGCAGGTCCAGCACAACGGCGGCTGCGAAGCCCACCAGCAGGCAAGCGGAGAGGAGCGCCAACAGGCGTTTGATGGCGCTGCTACTGGAGTGCTGCCAGCGCTTGGACAAACGGGACGTCACGGGCAAGAGGCAGGGGAGCACGAAAAAGCCCTGCTAATCGGCAGGGCTTTGAGTTCAGATGAATCAGCCCTGGTGCGCAAGGTGGATATCAAGCCGCTGCTTAAGCCGTATCGCTAGCGCAGACGTCGGAACTGATGAAGGGGGTCACGTCATCCCTAGGGATTGGGAATCTCCGATGAACGGTGAACCTCTAGGCGTCGATACCGACTCTGTCTAGACGGATGCTTCCATTCGTCATGCTTCGGCTCGATTGACGGATTCGACTTTTCAGGCGACGACTAGCCTGAAATGCCGCGGCAGCGCCAAAAACAGGAAGAGGTCCAGGTACAGATTGAGATGGAGGTAAGCCGTCGTTTAAAGTGAGGGTGGCATTTAATAGGCCATCATTGCTAGCCCAAAAAACATAGCCACCACTGGGGTTGTCGCCAGTGATAGCAACCTGTGCACCTATTAGGGTATTAAGATAAGAAATTCCAGAAGGGTTAAGCGTGAAAGTCTTTGCGCCATTACTGTCACTAATATTATAAATCAGACTGGCAAAGCTTGGTCCTTGCCCGAGGGCCGAGTATGAACTTGTTCCGGATACAAGGTCAGAAATGTTGCCGCCAAAGCCGAAGAGGCTAACAGTCTGATTATCAGCAGTTACCGTGTAGGTAGGCACCGTAAACGATGCAAAACTTATGGGATAGTTAGGCAAACTAAATACAAAGAAGTTCCTGTAAATATCGTCACCGTTGTTGCCGACAATGTAATTAAGGTTGTCTGGAAAATGAATATTGCTGCTTGGTGTATACCAGCCTTGATCATTGGCTGTGATCGTCAGCGCCTTGGCGGGTGATGCAGCCGCCAAGCAACAAGTAACTCCGAATAGTGCAAGAGGAAAATTTAGCCTGCTAAGATTAGTCATTAGCGAAAAGTAGCTCAATTATATTCTATTCCAGGCGCGAGTCCTGTCCCCCGGGGGGGGCACTTTGCTGATTGTCTTGTCGCATGGCCGTTCGCGGCAGTGCTGTCTGGGCCTCTGGCTCACGCAGACTTCTCCAGTCATTGCTGTTGCTACTGCGCTCGAGCAGCCCGGCTGGAAGCTCCGTCGCAGAGCCAGCGTTGGCAACGTTTCGGCTGCCCCCCCCCGCTACCGGCGTCCCCAGCGCCCAGATGCACCCCCGGCTTGGGCTAATGCCGTCCGGCTCAGCCGGTGCCGATGGCCGGCCTGTCCGTTCCCCTTAGCAAACTCTCCAGCTCCCCCCTGAGTTGGCGGATCCGGTGGCTGCTCACCGGCCAGGACGATCAGGCCTTTGAGCAGGTTCTCCACGCATTGCTGGGCCAGAAAGCCCCAGTTTTCCTGGGCGAAAGCCGGATCCAGGCTGGCGCCCAGCGACTGCTCATGGCGCAGGGCCAGCCTGAGGATGGCGCGAGCGTCCTCCTCAGGCGGCATCGAGTCAGGCTGCATCAAGCCGAACCCCTTCGCGGTGGATGTGACCGAGCACATGCCAGCGGGAGCCGGCCCAGTGGCTGGTCGTTGCGGCATCGCTGATCAGCAGGTCGAGATCCACGGGCAGCAGCGGCAGCAGCAAGGCTCGGGTGCGGGCGCGCAGCTGGCGTTCACGCTCCGGTGTGAGGCTGCCTTTGAGGATCAGCAGCAGGTCAAGGTCGGAACCCGGTCGCGCCTCGCCGCGAGCGCGTGAGCCGAACAGCCGGATCTCCTGCACATCGGGATCCAGGCGGAGCCGCGCCAAGGCTGCACCGATCTCCGGCGCCTCAAGACCCGGCCCGAGCGGCCAGGCCGGAGGGTCTAGCTGCAGCGCCGCGGATTGAGGGGTGCCCATGGAGCCAGGTTAGGCGGGTGTTCATGGCGTAGCCGCAGCCGTAGCCGTAGCCGAAGGGCAATCAGACGTGATCTGCCGGGCGGCAGGGATGGCCAGTGGCGCTCACCCCAGCACCGGCAATTGCAATTCCCCCCGCTCCTTGGGGGCCGGCGGCCGCGCCAGCGCCTCGCCTGCCCCATCGAATAGCCGCCAGCCCGTTGACTCCACGGCCAGATGCACGGTCTGGCCGACGCTCAGTGCCTGGTCGGGGGTAGCCCGCACCAGCACCAGATGGCTGCCCTCCAGCAGCCGACACGTCACCAGTTGTTCATTGCCCAGGGCCTCCACGTGGCTCACCTCGGCCGCCAGGTTGCGGTTGGTGGCGGGGGCCAGCTTCAGGTGTTCGGGCCTTAGGCCGCCTGTGAGGGTCTGGCCCTGGCGGCCGCCCAGGGCCTCGGCCATCGGCCCCTCCACCGTCAGCCGCCGACCGCCAAGCAGCAGCTGGCCCGGGGCGGCCACCGTGACCGGCAGCAGGTTCATCGGTGGGCTGCCGATGAACTGGGCCACAAACAGGTTGGCCGGCCACTGGTAGAGCTCCAGGGGGGTGCCCAGTTGCTGCAGCCGCCCGCCGTTGAGCACGGCGATGCGGTGGCCCATGGTCATCGCCTCCACCTGGTCGTGGGTCACATAGAGGGTGGTGGTGCCCAGCCGGCGCTGCAGCTCCACGATCTGGGCGCGGGTGCCGGTGCGCAGCTTGGCGTCGAGATTGCTGAGGGGCTCATCCATCAGGAACACCGCTGGCTTGCGGGCGATCGCCCGGCCCAGGGCCACCCGCTGCTTCTGGCCGCCGGAGAGTTCCTTCGGCCGGCGCTCTAGCAGGCCCTCGAGTTCCAGGGTGGTGGCCACCTCGGCCACCCTCCGCTCGATCGCCTCCTCCCGATCTGAGCGGACCCGCAGCGGCGCCGGCCAGGGGCGGGTGGCGCGATGCAGGCCATCCAGCAGTTGCTCGGCGGCCGAGCGGGGCTGGCTGCGGCGCAGGCCGAAGCTGATGTTGTCGGCCACGCTCAGGTGGGGATAAAGCGCATAGCTCTGGAACACCATCGCCACATCCCGCTCGGAGGGCCGCAGGCGGCTCACGGGGCGATCCCCCACATAGATCTCGCCGCCGCTGGGGCTCTCCAGCCCCGCCAGCAGCCGCAGCAGGGTGCTCTTGCCGCAGCCCGAAGGCCCCACCAGCACCAGGAACTCCCCATCGGCGATGGCGAGATCCAGCCGCTGCAGCACCTCCACCGGCCGATCGCCACCCCGCCGGGGCGGGTACGCCTTACTCACCTGCTGGAAGCGAACCTCGGCCACGGCGGCTCCATTACCGGGGGATCCTAGGGTTGGCCCAATGCAGTTCATCGATCAGGCCCGCATCGCCGTCCGCGCTGGCCGTGGTGGCGACGGCATCGTGGCCTTCCGCCGCGAGAAATACGTGCCCGCCGGCGGTCCCTCCGGCGGCGATGGCGGTCGCGGCGCCGATGTGCTGCTGCGCGCCGACCCCAACCTCCAGACCCTGCTGGATTTCAAGTACAAGCGCCTCTTCGCTGCCGACGATGGCGTGCGGGGCGGTCCCAACCGCAGCAGCGGTGCCAGCGGCAAGCCCCTGCTGATCAAGGTGCCCTGCGGCACCGAGGTGCGCGACAGCCGCACCGGCATCCTGCTGGGTGATCTCACCGAGGCGGGACAGGAGCTGCTGGTGGCGGCCGGCGGCCGCGGCGGCCTCGGCAACGCCCACTACCTCAGCAACCGCAACCGGGCGCCGGAGAAGTTCACCGAGGGTCGCGATGGCGAAGCCTGGGACCTGTGGCTGGAGCTCAAGCTGCTGGCCGAGGTGGGCATCATCGGCCAGCCCAATGCCGGGAAGAGCACCCTGATCGCCGTGCTTTCGGCCGCCCGGCCCCGCATCGCCGATTATCCCTTCACCACCCTGGTGCCCAACCTGGGGGTGGTGCGCCGCCCCAGCGGCGATGGCACCGTGTTCGCCGACATCCCCGGCCTGATCGCCGGAGCCGCCCGCGGCGCGGGCCTGGGCCACGACTTCCTGCGCCACATCCAGCGCACCCGCCTGCTGCTCCACCTGGTGGATGGCAGCAGCGAGGACGTGGTGGCCGATCTGCAGGTGGTGGAAGCGGAGCTCAAGGCCTACGGCCATGGCCTTGAGGAGCGGCCGCGGCTGGTGGTGCTCACCAAGTCCGAATTGCTGGATGCCGAGGAGATCGCTGAGCGGCTGGAAGCGCTGGCCGCCCATGGCCGCAGCGCCGCTGCCCTGCCCAGCCTGGGGGCGCCGCTGGCGATCTCGGCAGCCACCCGCACCGGGCTCGATGCCCTGCTGGCGCTGGTGTGGCAGGAGCTGGGGATCGACCGGCCTGCTCCGGAGATCAGGGCGCTGGATGGGGGCGCTGGCCCTGGGGGGGGCGTGCCTGCGGCGGGCGGGTGGCCTGCCGGCGCCGCTCCAGAGGAGGAAGAACCCGAGATCCTGCTGGTGCCCCTCACGCGCCCGCGGACGCCTCGCGGTGTGGCTGCCGCGGGTCCGAGCACCCTGGAGGCCTTCGACGCGGACGGGGACGATGCCCTCGACAGGGATGGCTTCGATCGGGATGCCTCCGCTGATGTCCTCCACCCTGAGCCTCTCGAGGCGGCAGCTCCGGCGGGGGAGGAAACCGCAGCGGATCCCTTCAGCTCCTGATTGCTTCTCGGCTGATCACTTGCCAGCGGACGGCCTGGCATTCGGATGCTCCCATCCCAACCTCACTAGCGGACCAGCCGGCACCGCCAAGCCCGGGGGCCAGCGGCTGCGCGCCAAACAGAACCCCCAGAAACCAATGGCTTCCGGGGGCTATTGAGGCTGTCTGTGGCCGGTCTCAAACCCGCTCTCGATTCAGTCGTCGTAGACGCGGCACTCGGGGGCTTCGGGGTTGAGGTCGCAGTAGACCTCCAGGGGGGAGGGATCGTGGCTGTCTTCGGGGTGGTGGTTCTTGTACTCCTCCAGACCCTTCAGCTCTTCCTCGAGGTGGCGCACCTTGCCGAGGTTGCCTTCCGCTTTGGCGGACTCAATCTCGACACGGTCCTTCTCGATGTGGTCGTCGATGGTTTTCATGAATGACCGACCGCACACGGCCGGAGCTCACCGGCCACACCATACGGGTGCTTCCCCTTGCTTGAGACCGTCCTGTGCGCTCCTGCTGATCTGGCACCCGCGGGACCGCCATCGGGCCGTGGCTCAGTTCGGCCGTTCGCTGAGCTCCAGCCAGCGCTCCTCGGCGCCGTGGATCCGCTCCACCAGCTCCGCCAGCTCCTGGGTGAGGGTCTCCAGCTGGCTGTAGTCGCCGCCGCTGGGATGGGCGAGGCTCGTTTCCAGGCTGCTGCGGCGTTCCTCCCAGAGGGGCAGGTCCCGTTCGATCGATTCGAGCTCCCGGTTTTCCTTGAAGCTGCGGCGGCGGGGTGGGGTTGGTTTGGCCGAGGGGCGGGTGTTGCTGCTGGCAGCTAGGCCTTCGGGATCGGGGGCGCCCGCCGCCGTTTCGGTTCTGGCTGCGGCTGATCCGGCCCGGGCCGCTCCCCCGGCCGGGCGGCCTGCGGCGGCCTGCTGGCGCTCGAGGTAGCTGCTGTAGTTCCCTTCGAACCGCTCCAGCTGTCCATCACGGAAACAGAAGAGGCGATCCACGGTGCGGTCGAGGAACCAGCGGTCGTGGGAGACCACCACCACGCAGCCGCGGAAATCCTCGAGGAAGTCCTCCAGCACCCCGAGGGTGTGCACGTCGAGGTCGTTGGTGGGCTCATCGAGCAGCAACACATTGGGCGCCTCGATCAATAGCCGGCAGAGGTGCAGCCGCCTCCGCTCACCGCCCGAGAGCTTCGCCACCGGCTGGTGCTGCTGGGCCGGTGGAAACAGGAAGCGCTCCAGCAGCTGGGAGGCGCTGAGCTCCACCCCATCCACCTCCACCCGGCTAGCGGCCTCTTGCACCACATCGATCACCTTGCGCTGGGCGCGGTCGGCCAGCAGCACCTCGCTGTGCTGGTCGAAGTAGGCCAGCTTCACGGTGGAGCCGAGTTCCAAGGTGCCGGCGCTGGGTTCGCGGCGGCCGGCGATCACCTCTAGCAGGCTGGATTTGCCCACGCCGTTGGGGCCGATGATCCCCACCCGGTCCTCGGGGCTGAAGTCGTAGCTGAAGTCGCGCAGCAGCAGACGGGGACCTGGATTGTCAGGCCCGGGGTGTGGAGCCTCCTCTGGCGGTTCGGCTGGTCTCTCGGGGCGGCCGGTCCTAGGTCGTGAGGCATCCCCGCCCGGAGGGCTGGCCGGCACCCCCACGCAGAGCCCTTCGGCCGTGATCGCCTGCTTGCCGATGCGGCGGGCCGTGGAGGCCAGGCTCACCTGGCCCTTCACCTGGCGGGTGGGGGCCTCGCGCATCGCCTCGATCCGCTGCAGCCGGGCCTTCTGCTTGGTGCTGCGGGCCTTCGGGCCCTGGCGCAGCCAGGCCAGCTCCCGCCGCAGGCTGCCGCGGAACTTGGCGGCGCTCGCCTGCTCGGAGGCCTCCTCCTCGGCCCGCCGCTCCAGATAGGTGGCGTAGTTGCCCTCGTAGGGCCGGGCCTCGCCCCGCTCCACCGCCACGATGCGCCGCGCCACGCGGTCGAGCAGGTAGCGGTCGTGGGTGACCAGCACCAGGGCGCCGGCGAAGCGATCCAGCCAGCCCTGCAGCCACTCCACCCCTTCGGCGTCGAGGTGGTTGGTGGGTTCATCGAGCAGCAGCACCTCCGGCTGGGCCACCAGCGCCGCCGCCAGGGCCACCCGGCGCCGGTTGCCCCCCGAGAGCTCCCCCACCCGCCGACCCAGCAGGTCCGAAGCGCCGCCGATGCCGAGGCGCTCCAGCACCTCGCGGCAGTCGCGCTCCAGGTCCCAGGCGTTGCAGCTGTCCATCCTGTGGTTGCAGGAGCTGAGTCGGGCCAGCAGGGTGTCGCTGGCTGGATCGGCGGCCAGGGCCAGGCTGAGTTCCTCGTGCTCCCGCAGCAGGGCCAGGCGTTCGCCGCCGGCGGCGAACACCTCCTCCAGCACCGTGCGGGTCGGATCGAGGTCGGGCTCCTGATCGAGCAGCACCACATTGAGCCGGTTGGAGCAGCGCCGCTCGCCCCGATCGAGGGGTTCACGGCCGGCGAGCACCCGCAGCAGGGTGCTCTTGCCCGCCCCATTCGGACCGATCAGCCCCAGCCGCTCGCGGGGACCCACGTGCAGCTCAAGGTCGGAAAACAGGGTGCGGATGCCGAAGTCCTTGCCGGCTCCCACCAAGGAGATCAGGCTCAAGTCGCCTCCGTGGGCACGGCAGCCGGAGTGGTCGCGGTTGCGGCG
The DNA here is from genome assembly GCA_040399305.1 of Cyanobium sp. Classification (GTDB taxonomy): domain Bacteria; phylum Cyanobacteriota; class Cyanobacteriia; order PCC-6307; family Cyanobiaceae; genus Cyanobium. The sequence continues at coordinate 18,599 of JBBASH010000004.1, read as the reverse complement.
AGACCCCGCCGCTGGGCCTCCAGGTGAAGGAACACGCTCTTGTCACCCACGTCGGCCGCGGCGGGCATCGGGAACTTGCGCAGGCAGAGCACCAGCAGCAGCACGCTCTCCAGGGTGAGCAGGGTGGCGGTGGTGGCCACCGGCAGCAGGCCGCTGAGCCGGCCCAGCAGGGCCAAGGGCAGCAGCAGGGTCACGCCGATCGCCTCGGGCCGGCGGAAACAGAAGAACTCCTTGAATCCCACGCCGGTGAGGGCCGCGAAGAAGGGGCCCACCGCCAGGATCCAGAGGGGCTGCTTCTGCAGAGTCTCCCCCATGGCTCCCAGACCCACTCGCTGGGCGAGCAGCAGCCCCCCGAGGCAGCCCGCCAGCCAGAAGAGCTGCAGGGCCCGGTGCAGGGGCCGCAGGTAGATGTGGATCCAGCGCAGGGCCAGGCCGAGGCCGGCGGCCATCAGCAGCAGCCAGGGCCAGAGCCCTTCGCCGCCCCCCTGGCGCCAGGTGAACAGCAGCCCCAGTTGACCGAGGGCCAGGGCGGTGAGTGCCAGGCGGTAGCCCAGCACCTCGCGGCGGTCGTGGTCGGTGATCGTGTAAGGACCGAACATGCCGTCGAAGACGGGATCAGCCGGGCTGGGGAGACTGCTACTGGCCACGGGTTCGGCGCTTCTGCCCCCATGCTGGCTGAGCGCTGGGTGGTTGGTGGGGTCAGGCACCTGGCCGGGAGCCGAAGAACCCCGGCGGGCGGGCCTTTGCGGGGTTTCCCGGCCCTGAAGGGGACTCCAGCGGAGGGGCTCCTTGAGAGATTGCCGAGGTGGGGAGCGCTGGCTGGGCTCCCGATCGGTCTGTCTGGCCTGATGGCTGTATCAGGCGGGAATCCGGGGGGACTGGCGGCCCTTTGGGGATCTGGTGGCCGTGGTGCCAGCGTGGGAAGAGACGCTGCCTGATTCCAGGGACTTCAGCCCGGCGATGGGGCGGGCCCTCCCGGGAGCGGCAACCCCCCGGGCCCCGCCACCAGGCTGGCCAGATCGGGGCCGGCCGGAATGATGCCGGAGGGCTGCAGCGGAAACAGGCTGCCGAAGTAGTCGCGGCGCCAGGCCTCGGGAGTGCAGGTGGCCGCAACCCCCGGCAGGGCGAAGAAACGGGCCCGCCATGCAGCGAGGGCTGGAAACTGCCACAGGGGCCTGCGGCTGCAGCCGAACAGGGGGGCGTACACCAGCTCCAGGCGAATCAGGGTGGGAAACAGCACCACATCGGCCAGGCTGAGTTCGGCGCCGCATAACCAGCCTTCGCCGGCGGCGACGCCCCTTTGCAACTGCTCTTCCAGCGCCTCCAGGGTGCTGAACAGCTCCGCCTCGGCCTCGTCGTAGGCGGCCTGGTTCCGCGCGAAGCCGCAGCGATACACCCCGTCGTTCACGCTGCCCTGCAGGCGCTCCCGCCAGCGCTCGATCGCCTCCCGCTGCGCCGCGGGCCACAGATCGGGCCCATCGCCGGGCCAGTCGTTGAGCAGCTCGATCAGCCGGGCGCTCTCATTCACCACGATGCGGCCCTGGCTGCGGGAATACAGGGCCGGCACCGAGGCCGGTGCGCCCCGCTCGCTGCCGCTGGCCCGGTAGAGCTCCGCCAGGGTGCTGCAGCCGGCGAAGGGGGTGATGAAGCGCCAGCGGCCGGCGGCCGGATCCGGCTCCACCACCACCAGATCGATGCTGCCCCCCAGGTGGCGCAGGGTCCAGGTGAGCCAGGCCCGGTGCGCCCAGGGGCAGCTGCGCCCCACGATCAGCACATGGCCGGAGGCCACCCCGGCATCGGCGGGGAGGGAAGGCCGCTCGCCAAAAGCCGGTGCGGGCCGGCGGTAGCGGCCCTCGGCATCGGCTGGACCGAGGCCGCCCATCAGGGTGAGCCACTGCCCCTGCCACAGGCAGCGGGCCGTGCGCACTAGGGCGGCGGGAGGGGGCATCGCTGGGAAGGATTCATTTCGCCTGACTCTGCGTCAGGCTGGGGGCTGTTGGGCGGTGTGGCAGGCGATGGCAGTCGCATCGGGGGCGGAGCCGCTGGGGTCAGGCCTGAACGGATCCGCTGCTCAGGGGCCCCAAGCCGGCGCGAAGGGGAAGGTGCTGGTGGTGGCCGGCACCCACGGCAATGAGCGCAATGCCCCCTGGCTGCTCGATGCCTGGGCACGGTTGCCCGGGCGGCTCGACTCCTCCGGCCTGGCCCTGTGCCCCCTGATCGGCAACCCCGAGGCCCTGGCCCAGTCGCGGCGCTATGCCGAGCGCGACCTCAACCGCAGTTTCCAGGCGGCCCTATTGGCCGATCCGGCCCGGCAGGAGCGGGAGGTGGTGCGGGCCCGCAGCCTGCTGGCCGACCACGGTCCGGAGGCTGCCGATCCGTGCCTGGTGGCGATCGACCTGCACAGCACCACCGCCGCCATGGGTAATTCCCTGGTGGTGTATGGCCGCCGCCCCGCCGACCTGGCCCTGGCCGCGGCGCTTCAGCACAAGCTGGGCCTGCCCGTCTATCTCCATGAGGGCGACCCCCACCAGTGTGGCTACCTCGCCGAGGCCTGGCCTTGTGGCCTGGTGATCGAGGTGGGGCCGGTGCCCCAGGGGGTGCTCACCGCCGCGGTGGTCCGGCAGACCGCCATCGCCCTGGAGGCCACCCTGGCGCTGCTGGCCGGGGCCCGGCAGGGAAGGCTGCCCCAGCCCTCCCACCTCGTGGTGCATCGCCATCGCCAGAGCCTGGATCTGCCCCGCCATGGCAACGGCAATCCCGCCGCCGTGATCCATCCCCTCCGCCAGCACCGCGACTGGCAACCCTTTCGGGCCGGCGATCCTCTCTTCCAGGCCAGTGATGGCGGCACGATCGCCTACAGCCCCCCGGCCGGCCTGGAGAAAGAGCCGGTGTGGCCCGTGTTTATCAATGAGGCGGCCTACGGCGAGAAGGGCATCGCCCTGAGCCTCACCAGCCGCGAACGCTGGCCTGTGCAGCCCAGCTGGGCCGAAGCCCTCCAGGCCCTGGCTTCCGGGCTGCTGCGGACCTGATCAGCCGCACACGAAGGTGGCTTGCTCCTTGGTGCAGGGAAGATCGGTGGTGCTGCCATCGGCCCAGTAGATGCGCAGGCGGTCGTCCTCGGTGCCGGTGCGCAGCGTGAGCGACTTGATCCGCCCGGCCGGAGGTTTCCCCTGGCGGTCTGATCCATCGTGGCGCTCGTTGGCCAGCTTGTTGAGCCGCTGCTCCAGTTGCTCGATCTTCAGGTTGAGTTGGTCGATCCGCTGGGCCTCCGGGTTGGAGCCCTGTTGGCAGCCGGCCAGCGCCATCGCCAAGACCGCCACCATGCCGACCACACCACGGGCGAGGGGCTCCCGGCAGCAGGGGCTTCGACCTGATGGTGAGCCGCCCGCGTGTTCTCTTTTGAGGCTGCTGCTCAGGCGGGCCATGGGATGGGGGCGGTGGGAGGGCACGGACCTCAGGCGGCCTGGTCCCGCATGAGGTAGTCGCTGGGGTGGCGCTCAGCCGTCGCCAGCTGGCGGGGCGGCGCCGGCACCAGCCGGAACCGTTCGATCTGATCGCCCTTGCTGCCATGCAGGGCCAGAAAGGCCTGAATCCGCTGAACGGCGATCTCCGGGCTGGCCAGCCGCAGGGCCCTGGAAGGGTCGGCACTGAAGTGGCCGTTTTCGTCGAGCCAGCGTGGGCGACGATGCTCACGACCGGGCCCACTGCCGACAAGGGTCACGCTCCAGCGATGAACAGCCGCCATGGATCGCTCCGACTCTTTGAGCATCGTGCCGCGCCGCTGGAGTGGTGGCCAGGATTCGATGCAGGATGCAGGCTTTCTGAAGCATTGGCCTGCCCTGGGTGCGCTTTAGAGGTCGTCCTCGGCGTTCGCCTTGATCGTGCAGTCGCCGGTGGGGTAGCTCACGCAGAGCAAGGCGAAACCGGCCGCGATCTGATCGTCATCCAGGAAGCTCTGGTCGGACTGGTCCACGGAGCCGCTCACCACCTTGCCGGCGCAGGTGCTGCAGGCTCCAGCCCGGCAGGAATAGGGAAGATCGACACCCTGCTCCTCGGCGGCATCGAGGATGTAGGTGTCGGCGGCGCAGGTGAAGCTGCTGCCACCCTCGATGCTGATCGTGTAGCTGGCGGCCATGGCTGTGGCTGGGGAGTGGAGGGTTTGTGGGGCATCGCCTGGATCGGAAATACCAGGATTTGCCGTCTTTCCAGCCTGGCCATTCAGGGCGCTGGGGCCACCCTTGGTGTGCGGATCAGGATCGTCCGCTGGGCTCCCAGCGGCGGCCCCCATCTCGGCACAGATCTGCCGTGATGTCTGCAGCAGGTCTGCTGCGGCCGCCCCAGGGGCCTGGTGCCGGGAGGTCTGTAGGATACAAGTGGTTCAAAGATTTCTCTCCAGCAACGGTTTCTCTCCAACGAGTTCTCTCCAGCAGGTTCTCACCAAGCGAGCGATCGTCTTCCTTCAGGGCTTTCGGCGGATCAGGTTCATAGTTTCTCTCTCAGGTTCATGACGATTTACGTGGGCAACCTTTCCTTCGATGCCGAAGCGGAGGACGTCCAGCAACTGTTTGCCGAATACGGCAAGGTCAGCAAGTGCAGCCTCCCCCTGGATCGCGACACCGGCCGCAAGCGTGGTTTCGCCTTCGTGGAGATGGCCAGCGAGGCTGAGGAATCCAAGGCTATTGATGAGCTTCAGAACGTCGAGTGGATGGGCCGCGCCATCCGCGTGAACAAGGCGGAACCCCGCACCGGTGGCGGTGGCGGTGGTGGTGGCGGCGGCGGCGGCCGTGGCGGTTATGGCAACGGCAGCTTCGGCGGCGGCGGCGGTTACAACGGCGGTGGCTACGGCAACCGCAACCGCTACTGATCACCCATTCGCTTTCGGAGCCAGCTACGGGGTTTCAACTCTGAAGCTCCGATTTCAACCCTGCTCCGGCAGGGTTTTTTTATGGCATCCCTCCAGCCCCTTTGGCATGCCTCCGGGCCCCGAGCGGCGGAGGGGCCGATGGGGCCGGGCACAATCTCCGGCTCAGTCAAGCAGCAAACCCCCCTGCCGCTCAGGAGATGGCGCGGAGCTGTTGCTGCTGGTATTCACGGCGAAAAAGCCAGAACAGATATTCGGGTGATTTGTAGTTCTTCGGCAGACTGTGATGGAGAATCGCCAGGCGATCCCAGCAGACAGTGCGCTCTATTTGCTTCTGGGTGCAGCCTTCGCGCAGCAACAACCTCATCGCCTTGCAATACATGGGGTATTGCGCTTCCAGCTGACCAATCGTGAGCGTAGGCGTGGTGGGTTCAGTCAGGGGTCTGCCCCGAGAATCTCCATCCTAGGCCCCTGCTGCCCCGGCCTGTTTGGCCCTGCTTCGCTGGGAGGCCATGGTGGTGAGCCGGCCGAGGCTGGGATCCCAGAGGATGTAGTTGAAGCAGCCCGGGATATCCGAGAGTTTAAGTCTTTTTACCCCTTGAAGTTTATCCGCATTGCGATGATTACAAGCCCTTAGTCGATAGTTGGGAATCGCCGCGCAGAGGTGGTGAATCGCGTGGCAGCCGATGTCGGCAGAGAACCAGTTCAGCAGGGCTGGCAACTCGAGATCGCTGGTGCCTTCGAGGGCGCCGGCCATCGCATTCCAGCCCTCGGTGGTGTGGGCGTAGGAGCCGGGGAAGTTGTGCTGCACGAAGAAGATGCAGATGAAGATGGCGGCACCACAGGTCATCACCGGTGTGTAGAGCGTCCAGAAGGCGGCGGCTCCCACCGTGGCGCCCATGGCCGTCCACACCGCCAGCACAGCGATGTTGTTGAGCAGCAGGTCGTGGAACTCCTCGGGGCTATACCAATGGCGGCTCTGATGGGAAGCCAGGATCTCCTGGAAGGAACGATCCGGCGACTCCTGCAGGCTGCGGATGGTGTAGGGCACCAAGGAAGCCAGGCCGAGTAGCAGCGCTACCCTCGGCTTGATCACCAGGTAGAAGAAGCCACCCGGAAAGAGCATCAGCGGATGGCGAAGCCATCCATATTGGCGCTGTTGCCCAGGGGTAAGCCGGGCAAAGGCCTCGGTGCTCACCAGGGCGGAGGGTCCCTGGTACTTCTCCCAGTCACCGTTGTGGCGATGGTGGTACTCGTGGCCCCGGGACCAGGGCAACTGGGGGATGCCACTCACCACCCCGAGCAGGAAGCCGCACCAACGGTTGGCGCGGCGATTGCGGAACAGCGAATGGTGGCCGCAGTCGTGCATCAGGGAGAAGCAGCGAGCCAGGAACAGCACCTGCAGGGCGATCACGGGCGGCAGCAGCCACGGGGATCGATGCAGCAGCTCTAAGGCCAGCCACCAGAGCAGCCCGTAGGGCACCAGGGTGTTGATGATCTGCCAGGCCGCCAGCCGATTCGAGCTGGCCATGAAGGGACGCAGGTCGAAGTCCAGCCGGCTGAGGGGTTCGGGGGCCGCAGATCCCTTACTGGTGGCCGGGCCTGGTGGGGTCGGGGATGGAGTCCCTTCCCGGGGGAGCGAAACGGTCAAGGAAGGCAGGGCTGGTGGGTCATGGCACAGAAGGGTCGCAGGTGGAGTGCGGTGACCTTAGGCGGGGCGATCCCTTGGCCCGGTGAGCCCGCCAACGCACGCAGGTCGGCTGGCTGACCACCCGATAGGACATTGGGTGGCGGTGGCTTCCAGGCCTTGGACTGCGGCATAGGGCTCAGAACTGCGCCATGGCCCGGATCTTGGCCAATTTGGAATCCGCGAGCCCCTCGAGCTCGGCGAGATCCAGCAGCTTGTCCTTCACCAGACTGGCGAACAGGAAGAGGATCGGCTGGGGCCGGAAATCAAAACGACCTTCGATGCGGTGGCGCTGGATGCTCAGATAGTCGTGCAGCTGCCAGAGGGCCCCGGAGGAATCCACGACCGCCGCCTGGAGCTGAATCTCGCTGATCAGACTGGTGATGGCCCGGCCTTGGGCCGTGTCAAAGGCCGTTCGGGCGATCCGCTGCTCCAGCTCGCTCCAGTCGGGCCAATGCGCCTGGGCCGCCTCGGAAGGGGCTAGCGCAGCTTCGACATTGATCATGCTCCGTTCAGCCATGCTGCAACACCCCGCACTGGAACCTTATCGCTGCCGGAGAGGCAACGTGAGCCGGGCAGTTCATGCCACGCCAGCCAGGGGTACTGGTGGTGTTCCCAGTGGTAACCGAAGTGATAGCAGGTGAGCAGGGATAACCAGACCGGCAGGTCGAGGCTGCGGGGCCGTTGGCTGTCACTTTCTCGATCCGTGGCGCGATGGGGCAGGTAAGTGCCGAACACGAACAGCTGCAAGGAGCTGAGAAGCAGGGGGAGGATGCAGAAGAGCAGCAGGTTCAGACCGGCGGTGGGCGTGAGCGCCAGGCTCAGCAGTCCCAGGGCTCCCCATCCCCCCAACAAACGGCCCATCTGCGCCCAGCTCAGGTAACCGACCAGGAAGTGGAGAAACCAGCGCAGCGCCGCCATCAGCCCAGGCCGCTCGGCGCCGTGGACATCGGGATCCCCGGTGCCACCGGAGAAACGATGGTGCAGCTCATGCTTGGCGCGGCAGTTGCCGTAGGGCAGGCCGGCATAGAGGGTGAGGGCGAGCCGGCCCCAGCGGGCGTTGGCCTCTGGGCAGGCCGGCCGCAGCACTCCATGCATGGCGTCGTGGGCCACAATGAACAGGCCGGTGTGCAGAAAGCTGCGCAGCAGCACAGCAACCAGCACCAGCAGGGCTTCGATCCACGGCCCCGCAGCCAAGCCCGAGGCCACGGAGAGGACCTCGCCGAGCCGATCGAGATCGACACTCAGCAGGCCCACCCCACTCACCAGCCAGGCTGAAAGGATGGCGACCGACCAGCCCATGCCAGCGGCGCTGCCGGTGCTCAACGGGCGAACTTGAGCAATTCGGCCGGCGAGGCGAGCAGATCGATCGCCACGAAGTAGATCTTGCCCTCGGGGTTGAGCAGGAAGCGCCAGGCCACATTCATGCCCACGCCGGCGCCGAACCAGGGGGTCTGGACCTTGCCGGTGACCTTGATCTGGTTGAAGCCTCCCTCGGCCGGCTCGGAATAGCCACGCTCGGGGAGGAGCTTGAGGTTCTGGCAGTCCTCGCGGAAGAAGCGCAGGATCGCATCGCTGCCCACGATTGGCTTTTGGAAGGGGGGCTGCAGGGCGCCGTCGGGGAGGAACAGCTGGATCAGGGCGTCGAAGTCGTTGGCATTGAGCAGGTCCATGTAGGCGTTGATCGTTGGATTGATCACGCCTTCGATGAACACTTTCTTGCGGCTCTGCTCGGGGGTGGGGGCCACCACCGGCTCCATCACCCGCTGGCCCTCGCCCTTGGCGGGGTCATAGCCCATGTCCACCACGAAGTTGCGCAGCAGGGTGATCTGCTGGCCCTGCTCCACACCCTTGAGCGAGGCGAGCACGGCGGCGGCGTTGGCGGAGAGCTGGTAGCCCTCGGGGATCGGTGCCACCTGGCCGGCGGCCATCCACTGGCCCAGCTGATACCAGAAGCCGAGCTTGATGTTCACCGACCAGCTGGCGTAGGTGCGGCCGATCGGGGTGTCGCTGCTGTTGGCCAGGTCGCACATCACCTGGCTTTGGCCGGCGAAGTCCAAGGCCTTGATCTGGGCCAGCACCGGCTCGGCGAACTGCATGCGGGCGGCGCCCGGAGCGGCCACCGTGATCGTGGTGCCCATCTCCAGATAGGCGTACCAGATCAGAGCCAGTTGGTCTTCAGCGCTCAGCAGGCGAAAGCGGGACGTGATCGCGGGTACCGCATCGGCTGCCAGGGTTTCAGGGAAGATCTGGGAGGCCTTGGAGAGCGTGAACATCCTCAGAAGGTCCTGATTGTGAAGGAATCTTGCAAACTCTACTGCATGCCGCGCGGCCTCTGGTAAAGAAACGCGTTTTTGCCCCTTGTTGGCCCCTGATCCTGGTCGTCTTGCTGCGTGCTGCGGTGGCTCCTGGCCTGGGCGTTCTGCTCCGTTCAGGGGTGCTGGCTGGTGGAGGGGCTTGGAAGGCCCTGCTTCTCTAGGTGGTCGAGGGCCAGCTGCAGGGAGGGGGCCAGGGGCCGACTCTCCCGCCGTTTCGGGCTCCAGATGGCACCGCTGCGCAGCTGATCGAGGTCCGCCAGCACCATGTCTTGCCCTTCCCGCAGTTCCAGGGTCTCGAGGGGGGCCGAGAGCTGAACGTGGAACACGTGCAGGACGCGGTGGGGCTCCTGGTGGGAGAACCACAGGCTCACCGCGCCGGCCACCCAGTTGATCTCTTCCTCCACCTCCCGCCGCAGGGCCTGCTCCGGCGTTTCGCCCGGATCCAGGTGACCGCCGAATAGGCCCCAGGTGCCTGGATGCACGATTCCCTCAATATCGTCGCGCAGTTGCAGCAGCCACTGCCCCTGCTGCTCGATCATCGCCACGGCGATCTGAAGGGACATGGAAGGTATCGAGTCGAGGCAGATTAAGCAAAGGGGGCCGAGCTTCGATGGTCCGGGGGCCGGTTATCCGGGCGATGGCTTGCTGGTCTGATCTGAGGGGGGGATCCAGCCAGGTTGTGATCCAGCCCTTCAGCGCAGTTCGAACACCAGCAGATCGGCCCCGCCAGCGCCCGCCGTGATCGCCCCTGCCATCCCCGGCTCCATGCCGAGCCCATCGCCCCTTTGCAGGTGTCCCCGCGCAGGTCCTTGGGCGGCCGCCTCCAGGCGGATCTCCAGATCACCATCGATGAGCTGGATCCAGCCGTGGGCCTCCGCTGCACCGGGCAGTGCCAGCCGTTCCCCGGCCCGGGGCCGGGCCCGCCAGAGCCGCACCGGCCGATCGATGGCCATGGCCCCAGCGGTCTCCTCGGGATCGATTAGCAGGGTCCAGCCGCTGCCGAGTTCAAAGGGCTTTTGGCCGTAGCTGGGGGGGAGCCCCTGCCTGCTCGGGGCGATCCAGATCTGCAGCAGCCGGCAGCTCTCGGACCCCTCGTTCATCTCGCTGTGCACGATGCCGCTGCCGGCGCTCATCCGCTGCACCTCGCCGGCGCGAAGCGCTTCGCTGTGACCCATCGAGTCACGGTGGTGCAGCACCCCCTCCACCATCACGGTGATGATCTCCATGTCCCGGTGGGGGTGCATGCCAAAGCCCCTGCCGGCCGCCACTTGGTCGTCGTTGATCACCAGCAGCGGACCGAAGCCCCGCCAGGCGGGGTGATCATGGCCGGCGAAGCTGAAGCTGTGCCAGCTCTCCAGCCAGCCGTGGCTGCTGTGGAAGCGTTCGGCCGCTGGCCGCAGCACGAGGCCGGGATCAGCCAGCAGGCTCGCCTGGCCTACCAGGGGAGGGGACTCCGCGGGGTTGGCGGTGGCGGCGGTGGTTTCGGGGCGGACGCTGGTCATGGCCGGGTTCCGGAGGGGAGGGCGATGGGCGCGGGGTGCTGCGTGGCCAGGCTCAGACCATGCTGATCGGCCGCAGGATCCAGTGGGCCGCGCTCTCCCTCAGCTTGTCGCAGATCTGCCGTTCGCTGCCGCTGCATCCGCGATGCCCACGGGGGAGGCGGAATGGCCAGCCCGAGCAGAGCGCAGCACAGCTGAGGGCGAATAGCCAAACTGCCGCCGAAATTCGACTGAAAAATTTCCCACCTGGCTGTAGCCAAAATCGCGGGCCACGCTGGTGATTGTGTCACCCACGAGGGGCTGCTCAAGGCGCTGCAGGGCCAGGCGGAGTCGCTGACGCCGGACATATTGCATCGGCGTGCAATCGAAACGCTCCCGGAATAATTGCTGCAGCCGCCGCGCCGAATAGCCGCTATGGCTTTCCAGTTCGGTGAGGGTGAGCGGTCCGTCGATCTTCATCGTGATGTGATCGACCAGCCGATCCATGACCTTCCCTGGGCTGGAAGGCGCAGTGGAGCTGGTCGATCGGGGAAGGCGATCAAGAAGGCCACCCTGCTTGAGAAGCTGAACCGCCAGGAGCCGGTAGAGTTGCTCGTCGATCAGCAGAATCTGCGGGATCACGGGATCTTCTAGCAAGAATTGATCCACCAGCTCAAACACCCTTCGGAAGGCATCAGTCTGTTGCTTGCCGAGGTTTGCGAGAACGCCTTCGGCAGGCAAGGAGAGATCGCTTCGGCCGCAGATGGCATGAAGCGTGTTCAGGAGGCGTTGAGGATCAAGCTGGAATCGAAGGCCGGAGCCAAAGTCCATCTGATGCTCAACATGGCTACTCACATACAGAAGTGATTCGCTCGCCCCCAGCTCCAGCGAGCTCCCGTGTATCCGCATCGTGCTGCGTCCGACATAGTCCATCCGAAAGGTCAGCTGCGAATTGTCGTTCGAGATCAAGCGCAATGGTGTTCGCTTGCCCACGAAGCAATTCAGATCGCCAATCGATAGTGTTTCTGCCTGGGCAAGGCCACCAGAGTGGCGGATGGCACTCATCGCCAGTTGGCTGCCAGTGGCCGCCAAGGCTTTGGGAGGCAAGTCGCTGATCTTTATAGGATTTTCAGCCCTTAAATACCGCAGAGGCAGCTGGAGGGAGTCAAAGCGTTGAAGGATCTCCGCCGGAGAAAGATTGCTCATCAATAGCTGAACGGGAACTGATCAGTGCTGGCTTGCATCCAGTTGATTGCGGCAGCTCTGCTCCAGCAAAAATGCAGCCAGGTTGCTGAGCGAGCGCCCCTCGCGATCGCTGCGCTCAGACAAGTTCTGATAAATCTGATAGGGCACCGTGATCGTGATTCGTTTGGGAGATCGGAAGGATTCAGGCCGCTGGTTGGGGCGCTGAGTAAAGGATTGATCAGGGTTGAATCCTCGTTTCTGACTGGTGAGCAACACAAAACTGTGGAGGCTCCGCAATGATGGGGCAATGCCTGCGCAGCTGTCCATATTTTGGCGGCTCATGTGGCGCACAAGTCGCTTCGTCACGTTTTTTTCGTTTTGCCATCGTCTAAATATCGGGCCAGAGTACAGCCGTCTTGCCTGCTGCAAGCTTGCTGCAGTCCAGCTGCGATTTGCTGAATCCAGGCTCGCCAATGCTGCGATCTGTGAATCAACAGGCCATGTCCCCGCCCTGGAGGGCGGCCAAGCCAGAGCTTCCTCGTGGATGCGATAGGGCCGTGCCAGCGGGTTGCGCCGATCCTTGGGGTGCGGTTGCGGCTGCTGGTCGTCGCGATCGAGGGTGGGGAACACAGGGCATGGGCTGGCGGACCGCCAGATCCGGGGCCGCCAGACGCGGGGCTGCCAGACGCGGACCACTGGAGCCGGGTGGCAGGAGCGAGCAGGAGCTGCAGTAACGGATCCAGATCGTGTGGGTGACAAAGCGGTCCAAAACGACTACTGGAAGACCGCGATGGTCGCCGCGAGGTTCAGCTCTTACAGGCAATGTCGAGGCGGCCTCGGTTCTTTACCGGGCTGCGGTCGTGGCGGCCCCACTGGAACATGGCAGCCACGAGTCCACGTTCAGTCAGGCCCAACTGTTGTTAGTGGCTCTCGACGCGACCGGCGAGCAGCAGGCCAAGATCGCGGCAGCGTTTCACCCCTTTCTGTCTCAGGAATAGGCCGCCCGTGCAGCTGATGGGACCAGCGCTAGGTAAGCCGTTGGCGTTGGCCCTGCTTCTCGATGGGGTGGTGCCCCATGGGACGGTCGGGCATGGCGGTGCTGTGGGGCGCCCCATAGGTGCCCGCAAGTGGACAGGGGCCGCATGCCAGGACTGTGCGCTTTATGACTGCACAGTGCGGCAGCATTGAGATACCGTAGGGGCAGATTAAAACGTTTCCATATGGGTAGCCACTCCTCCCTTTCTCGTCGCCCCCGCTGGGCTTCGCTGGCCAAGGCAGCCCTGGGCGCTGCAGTGGCGTTGGGGGGGCTTGCCGCCGGTCAAGCCCACGCCTTGGTTGTGAATGTGCCTGGTTATGGCCATTGGGACATCACCACGTTTACTGGAAGCTACGACGACAAAAAAATCAAATTTGCCCAGTTGCCCGCGCCGGGGGTGATGCCTTGGTGGAGCTCACAAGCTGCTGCCTTGGCGTTTGCCAATGCCGCGCGGGACCAGCTACCACCATCAGGTATCTGCTACGGGTGCAATCCGATCACAGCTGCCGGTCCTTATTTTGGTTTTGGGACTGGTGGGCAGAGCGATATGCCAATAGAGTTAAGTTATTTTCAGTACCCTACCTTAAACCCTGAAATTGGAGGGGCTGTTTCAATATATCGATCGGGATCCTCCGATTTCGTATGGGCCCAGGCCACCCCGGCGGCTACCGCCACCCCTGGTCCCCTGCCTGCCCTTGGCGTTGCCGCAGCCTTCGGATACAGCCGCAAGCTGAGGAATCGCATCAAAAGTTGTGGCAACTCTGCTCCCAGCTCCGACGCCCTCTGATCCGATACCTGGCAGCTTCGCGGGTGCCGTTGATTGGCGGGTCAGATCGGTGAGCCACTGCTGGTGATCGCTGGCCACTTTTCAGTCTGCGGGAATTTTGCGTGAAATCCAGGCAGCAAGTGACGGTTCAAGGGCGTTTCCAGCTGCTCCTGCCCTGATAGCCCTTCCCCCGAATCTCTTCCCCCAACAGCCTCAGATCCCAGTCTGGCTGCAGTTTCTGGCAACGCCCCCTGTGTGATTCGAACACACGACCGGCTGCTTAGAAGGCAGCTGCTCTATCCAGCTGAGCTAAGGGAGCCTGGTCGAATTGTGCCAGCCCCTGGAACCGAGCGTCACTAGGGAGTGAAATCGCAGGCTCTGCGCTGAGCCTCCTAGAGTGGAGGGCTGTGAGAATCCGCGCTCCATGCCAGCCGCCCGGCTCAGCGATAGCCAGAAAGCCGAGGTGGTGGAGAGGTTCCGCGCAGGTGAGGGGTTGCAGCCGCTAGCCGAGGCCTATGGCTGCAGTCCCAACACCGTGAGCCGGGTGGTGAAGGCGGCGCTGGATCCCGGCGAGTACGACCGCCTCAAGGAGCGGAATCGGCGCAGCGCCACCCCCCGCAAGGAGCTGGCCGATCCTGTGGTGATCGAGCTCACCGTTTCCCAGGGCGAAGAACCTGCCGGCGATGCCGAGGTCAGCGAGCCGGAGGAAGAGGTCGCATCGTTCGAGCTTGATCGTCCCGCCGGCGACACCGAGACCAGTGCCTCGCCGGTGGCGGCCGGGTTCCCCACTGAGCCTATCGCCCACAACCCTCCCCATCGCCTCATCCGCCGGTCGGGGCAGCGGACCCCTGCCGCTGCCCCAGCCGCAGACCGGGAGGATGGCCCGGCTGTGCTCGCGATCGACGACGCCGATGACTTCGGCGATGACGAGTCGGACGATGACCTGGCCCTTGATGCTGACGGCGACGACAGCGAGGGCCAGAGCTTCGTGCCGGTGCCGCTGCTGGAGGTGGTGGATGACCACACCGAGATCCGCCCCCTGCCGCTCACGGCCGCCGATCTGCGTGGCAGCGCCTGGATGCTGGTGGACAAGACCGTGGAACTCCAGGCCAAGCCCCTCAGCGAGTTCACCGAGCTCGGCCGCCTACCGGCGGAGGAGCAGGACCGACAGGCCCTGATGGTGTTCGTGAACCCCCGCCAAGCCAAGCGGCACTGTGGTCGCACCCAGCGGGTGATCAAGATTCCCGATCCGGCGGTCTTCACCCTCACCGCCCCCTACCTGCTGGCCCAAGGCATCAGCAGGGTGGTGATTGAGGGAGCCCTCTTCGCGCTGCCCGGGAGCTGAGTCCGCTCGGACGCGCTATCGGGGAGCGCACCGAAGTTCCTGATTGTTTGAGCAGCCTCCCTGAACGAAGCTCAACCATGGCCTTGGCTTTGCTCCTGAGCGGGCCGGGGCTCCGATGGGGCGGCATCGCATCTGTTGCCGAGTCCTTTCCATGGGCCAGGGTTGCCGGGTTTCAGGCCAGCCGCTTAGGCCCTGTCGTCTCGCCCCGGCAGCAGCAGGGCCACGGTGCTTCCGCCGCTGATCACGCCCACCGCCAAGGCCACCCCCACCAGGAAGCCGCTGGGAAGGGGGGCGGTCTGGCCGAAGCCCAGGTTGAGGCGCTCCCGCTGATCGAGGTTCTGGGCCCCGAGACACAGCACCGCCAGCAGCAGGGAGCCGCCCAGCAGGCTGCCCAGCAGCAGGCGCAGTCGCAACACCATCACAAGCAGGGGAGGTGAAATCATTCTGCCGGTCGCCCGCGGGCCGCACCGTGCCCGCAGGCGAAGCTCAGGGGGCGGCTTCAGGCTCGGGGGGCACCGTGCCGGGCTCCGCGTGCAGCAGGGCATAGAGCTCCCGCCGGCTGTGGCCGCTGCGTTCCGCCAGGGTCCGGGCGGCCTCCCGCCGGCTGAGACCCCCGGCCACCAACGCGGCCAGTTCCTGGCCCAGGGCGATCGGATCCCAGCACGGTGCCGCAGGTTCGGCCCCCCCCACCACCACGGTGCATTCCCCCAGGGGGGGGGTGGCGCGGAAGTGCGCCAGGGCGGCTTCCACGGTGGGTCCCACCTGTTGCTCGTGGCGCTTGGTGAGCTCCCGCGCCACCTGCAGCGGCCGGTTCCCCAGCTGGGAGAGCAGATCTTCGAGCAGGGCCACCAGCCGGTGCGGCGCCTCGTAGAACACCAGGGTGCGTTCCTCCCTGGCCAGGGCCCCCAGCCGCTCCCGCCTCGGCCCGCCCCTGGCCGGAAGAAAGCCCTCGAAGCAGAAGCGCCCCGAGGGAAGGCCACTGCTCACCAGGGCGGTGGTGAGGGCACAGGGACCCGGGATGCAGATCACTGGATGGCCGTTTCGGCGGGCCGCTGCCACTAGGCCCTCCCCCGGATCGGCGATGCCTGGCAGGCCCGCGTCGCTGATCACGGCCACCGCCTCACCGGCCGCGAGGGCCTCCAGCAGTTGCGGCATCCGCGCCGCCTCGTTGTGGGCATGGAAGCTCAGCAGGCGCCGCCCGCGGATGCCCAGCCGACTCAGCAGCAGGCCGCTGTGGCGGGTGTCCTCGCAGGCGATGCAATCGGCCTGCTCCAGCACCCGCCGGGAGCGCGGGGAGAGGTCCTCGAGGTTGCCGATTGGGGTTCCCACCACATAGAGCGTGCCGCCGCTGGGTTCAGTGGCGGCCGGGCCCCCCTTCCCGCCCGTGGCTGGTCGTGGCTCAGGGGGGGGCTGTTGGTCCTGCCTGCCGCCCGTCGGGGCTCCGTTGGCGTCGTCGGTGGCGTTGGCAGGAGGCTCCACTGGCTCGATGGGCTCCGCTGGCGGCCCCGACTTCCGCACGGTCACGGCTCCCTGCACAATGCCCCTTTGCCTCCCCATGATGCCCCCCAGCTCCCCGCCGTCAGCGGCCCCCAGCCTGCCGGCGGGGATCAGCCTGGACACCCTGCTGAGCGAACTCAGGCGGCTGGCCTGGGGTGCCGCCGACATCCTGCGGGCCTATAGCCGGGGCCTGCAGCCACCCTTCGGCTTCCCGCCGGTCCTGGCTGTCGAGGAGGGTGGCGAGGGTCCGGTCTCGGCCGCCGATCTGTCGGTGAACCAGTGGCTGCTCCAGGGGCTGGCCGCTGCCTTCCCCGATGCCCCCTGGACGGTGCTGAGTGAGGAGACCGCCAAGCAGCAACTCCAGCCCGGCGAACCCCTGGCGGCGGAGTGGCTGTGGATCCTCGATCCCCTCGATGGCACCCGCGACTTCCTGCAGGGCAGCGGCGAGTATGCGGTGCACCTGGCCCTGGTGCGGCAGGGCCGGCCCGTGCTGGGGGTGGTGCTGTTGCCGGAGGTCGAGGAGCTCTGGTTCGGGCTGCTTGGGGAGGCGGGGCAGCCCGCAGGAGCCTGGCGGGAGGATCGCCTGGGCGTCCGCACCCCGCCGGCGCTGAGTGCACGCCACCGGTGTGAGGAGCTGGTGTTGGTGGCCAGCCGCAACCATCGGGATCCCCGGCTGGAGAGCCTGCTGGAGGCGATCGCTCCGGCCTCCAGCCGGGCCATGGGCAGCGTGGGGGGGAAGGTGGCCACGATCCTGCGCGGTGAGGCCGATATCTATGTGTCGCTTTCGGGGCGCACCGCTCCCAAGGATTGGGACATGGCCGCCCCCGAGGCGGTGCTGCGCGGCGCCGGCGGTGCCTTCAGCCATGCGGACGGCCGCCCCTTGGCCTACAACACGGGCGATGTGAATCAGGCGGGCTGCCTGATTGCCAGCCATGGAGTGGTCCATGGCGAGGTGTGCCGCCGGGCCCTAGCGGCCCTGGCCGCGAATCTGGAAGGACAATATTGAGGTGCCGCCCCTTGGTTCGCTATCTGGTCTGAGCTCTGGCGCGGATCCCCTGCACGGCGCCACTTTTTCTCCCACCCGTCCCTTAATCTGGATTGATGTGTTTGTTAACTCCTGGCCATGGCAGGTCTGCTCGATCCTTTCTTCAGGGGCTTGGGTGGCCAGTCAGCCCCACCACCGCCACCTCCAGGTGCGGCCAGCTCAGGTGGCTACAAGCCAAGGCGTGAAATTCGTCAGACTCCACCCCTCTCGGTGGTGCGTGCTGAGATTGATGGCCCCGAGGACACGCTCTATTCCGGCCAGCTGTGGGATATCAGCCGCTCCGGTGCCTCGATTTCCCTCGGCCGCAAGAGCTTCAAGGTGCTCAAAGGAACCGAGATTCAGCTGCGGCTCCGTTCACGCCACGGCCCCGAGGCGGTGACCATGCCCTCAACGGTGCGCTGGGTGGATACCAACCACGGCGCCACATTCGTGGGTCTGCATTTTGCCAATACCCTTGAACCTGGCACCTTCCTGGAAACCTTCCTCGAAGCAGATGGCGAAATCATCTGAACCAAAGCAGACCAAGTATTGAATTAAAGATTGAGCTGGTTTTTATCATCATGCCGCATGGGTGGTCACCACCCATGCGGCAAATGTTTCTCGACACGTTGCTGGATGCTGAAGCTGAATATGTCTAGGTTCCGCTGAGCTGGGCCTGATTCTGGTTAGCCAGATTAGATCTTTTTCGGATTCATTAAAAAACGACCCTGTTAGGGGTCGTTATTTTTTGACCAGCTAATCGCTTGTCAGGTGGCTGGTTGCTCCTGCTGGGGCACTCCCCGCAGGGTGAGGTTGATGCGGCCGCGGTTGTCGATCTCACGAACCCGCACCGTCACCTGATCGCCCACGTTCACCACGTCCTCCACCTTCTCCACGCGGGATTCGGAGAGTTGGGAGATGTGGATCATCCCCTCCTTGCCGGGCAGGATCTCCACGAAGGCGCCGATCGGGATCACCCGGGTCACCGAACCGCTGAACACCTCGCCCTCGCTCACCCGGCGGGTGAGCCCCTCGATGATGCGCTGAGCTTCTTCGGCGGCGGCGCCATCATGGCTGGCGATCGTCACGATGCCGCCATCTTCGATGTCGATCTTGGTGTTGGTGCGCTCGGTGATGCCCTTGATCGTGCGGCCGCCGGGGCCGATCACGGTGCCGATCAGCTCGGGGTCGATCCGGAAGCTGAGCAGGCGCGGGGCATGGGGAGAGAGGGTGTCGCGGGGCTTATCGATCGCCTCAAGCATCTTCTCGAGGATGTGAAGCCGGGCTGGGCGGGCCTGGTTCACGGCCTCGGCCACGGTCTTGACCGCCAGGCCAGTGATCTTCATATCCATCTGCAGGGCGGTGATGCCCTTCTCGGTGCCGGCCACCTTGAAGTCCATGT